>SLNH01000073.1 GCA_007133195.1 Nannocystineae bacterium
CTCGTCCCGCCGGCGGCGGGGGCCGCGGCGCTGTTCGCCTTCCTCGCCCCGCCGGCGCGCGCCCCGTTCCTCGGTCTCCTCGTCCCGGCGGCGGGGGCCGCGTTCCTCGGCACTGCGCCGGCCGCGCTCGCGTGGCGAGCGCTCTGCCTCGCCGCCGGCCTGCGCCCGTCGAGTCTCGGTCCTGCGCCGCCGTCCGCGCCGCTCGGCGCCGTCTTCGCGCTCGTCATCGCGGGCGGGGGCCGGCGCGCGCGCTTCGTCCTTGGCCGAGCGCCTGGCCTCGGAAAACAGGCGCTGGAGCAGGGCGCCGACCACGCGCTCGCCCTCATTCGACTGCCACAGGCGGCGGGCGAGTGAGCGGTAGGACGGGTCGGGCTCCTCGGGGACGCGGGAGACGACCTCTTCGTAGCGAGCGCCCTCCTCGAGGGAGGCCAGTTCTTCGGCCGATGGGAGCTCGCGCTCCTCTGGGCGGAGCTTATAGGTGAGCTTGAGGTAGTAAAACGCGCCGATCTCGCGCGGCCCCACCAGTGAGATCGCCACGCCGCGCTTGCCCGCCCGACCCGTTCGCCCGGTGCGGTGGACGTACACCTCGGGCGACTCGGGGAACGTGTAGTTGATGACGTGGCCGAGGTCGCTGATGTCGATCCCGCGCGCCGCGACGTCGGTCGCCGCGAGGAAGTCGATCTTCCCCGCGCGCATCCGCTTCATGACGTCCTCGCGCTCGGCCTGGGACAGATCGCTCGAGATCGGCTCGGCGTTGTACCCGCGCCGAAGCAAGTACTTCGCGACGGTGTTCGTGTCTTCGCGGGTGTTACAGAAGATGAGGGCCGACTCCGGGCGCTCCGCCTGGATGACCTTGGCGAGATCCCGGGTGCGCGCCATGCCGCTCACCAGGTAGTAGTAATGCTCGATCTCGTCGACGCTGATCCCGCCCGTGGACAGCGAGATCTCCTCGAAATCGCGCATGTTGCGGCGCGCGATGCGCTGGATCGCGTTGGGGATGGTCGCGGAGAACAAAAGCGTTTGCCGCTCGTCCCGCTCGGGGAGGTGATCGATGATGGCGTCGATCTCCTCCTGAAACCCCATCGACAGCATCTCGTCGCACTCGTCGAGAATGAGCTTCCGGATCTCGGAGGTGTTGAGAGTTTTGCGGCGAATGTGATCGAGGACGCGCCCGGGCGTGCCCACGACGATCTGCGCCCCACCCGCGAGCGCGTCGATCTGTTTTTTCATCGGCGCGCCGCCGTAGACGGGAAGAATCTCGAGCCCCTCGACGTGCTTGCCGATCTGCTGCAGCTCGTGGGCGACCTGGAGCGCCAGCTCGCGCGTCGGCGTCAAGATGAGCGCCTGGGCGGAGCGGAACTCCGCGCCGAGCATCTGCACGAGCGGGATGCCGAACGCGGCGGTCTTGCCGGTGCCGGTTCGCGCCTGGACCATGAGGTCTTTGCCCGCGACGAGCCGCTCGAAAACGGCGACCTGGACCTCCATCGGGGCGTCGTAGCCCATGTCCTCGAGGGCCTGCAGGACCTCGGGCCGAAGATTCAGGTCCTCGAAACGGAGCGTGGGCGCGTCGTCGGCGGCCGGTGTGGGCGCCCCTTCGCTGTGATCCGTTAGCGCGGTGTGCTCATCGCTGGCTGCGATATCGCCCGGCGCCCTGCTGGCGGCCGGAGAGGGTTCTTGCGGCATGTCGATAATCCGTGGTGCAGGGCGGCTCGGCGTTCGCGGACCCGTGCGGGGTCAAGGCGAGGACGCTGCGCGGTGGCGGCGCTTGAGAGATTCGCGCGAGCGTTCGAGCGCCTCCCGCATTTGCGCGAGCTGACCGGCCTGCACGTCGTCAAATTGTTCGAGAAGATTTTCGTAGTAGTCGAGCTGGGCTGGCAGCTCGCGGTGAACCTCGGCCATCCGTTCGAAGGTCGCGCCCCGCTGGGCCAATGCGAGCTCCTCGAACCGGCACCGAACACCGAGGCGCTTGTGTTGCTTGAGCCACTCGCGGGACACCTCGTTCCACGCCGTCCCCACCTCGCCGGCTTCCCCGCGAGGCGGGGCCGACAGGAGGCTACCTGCCTCCGCGCCGAGTCGGCCAAGGAGTTCGAAAAGGTCGTCATGACACGCGAGAAGCTCTTCCTCATCGGGGTCATGGGCCGATATCTGCGCCCCCTCGAGATCGCCCGGTGGGGGCCGAGGATGGGGCGCCACGAGCTGCCATACGATCGACAGAATGAGAAGAAGCCCACCGGCCGCCACAATCGCGAAGTAAAGGAGGGTGAGCCCCTGTCGATAGCGCCGGAACTCGTGAGGATGCTTGCTTTCCGAAGCCACAGTGCCCGAAGCTCCGGGGAACCATAAACGGCGCCCTGGTCCGGGTCAAGTCCGTGGCGATCCGCACGCTTGCGCGCCCTGACCGGGCCACCGGCTCGCGCGAGCCGCCGCCGTCACGCCGGATCGGGTAAAACGAGCCACAGCGAGCCGTCGTCGCCGGTGTGGCGGAGGCCGCGCAGCCGTGCTGGCGGCTCGCAGTCGTCACCATCCGGCGCGTGCTTTGCCGCGCAGGCCTCGGGGCGCACATCGAGCTCGTACACCCGGACCTCGGCGTCGGCAACGGGCTCGCCGTCGGCGGTGACGACGCCGCGGGTGTGCGCGGCCCGGGGCAGGTTCACCGTGCCCAAGTCCACGACCGCGTCGCTGTCCCCGAGATCGACGCCGTCGACAGACCACCGCGGGGCGAGGGCCCGCGCAGGCGGCACGACCTCGACGTCGTAGAGCGCAGCCCGGTCGGCGATCATCGGATCCAGCCAGAGGTCGAAGCGCCCCGAGCTGTCGGTGGTCTCGCTCCCAAAATCGAGGTCGCGCACCGAGGTCCGCTCCTCGTCCGCGAGCGACCAGACAAAGTCGGTGGATGGCCGAGCCGTGACCTGCGCGGCGTCGGTCACGATGCCCTGGGCGTCCACGATCTGGCCGTCCACGAGGGTCCGCTGGGGGAGGGCGACCGAGGCCAAAACGTTGGTAGACCCTTCCATGCCGGGCCCCACGGCGAGCTCGACCCCTTGCACACCGCCGTGGATGGCGCCGGCCTTGGGCGAAATCTCGGCCGTGTATCGGCGGTTTTCCTCGCCGGCCGGGATCAGCTCGAGCTCGGCGATGCCGTCTTCCTCCGTGGTGTCCGTCGCGGTGAACGTCGCCTCGATGCCGTCCTCGCTGGCGAGCTCCGTGGTGAGCGAGACCTCGGCGCCCTCGACCGACCGCGTGCCCCCGCCGGGATCTTTGCCCTCGATGGGGAGCGCGTAGCGCGTAGGGCTCGGGTGGCTGGGCATCACGAGATCGGGGAGCTCGATGGGCTCGCCGCTGAGCGTGCCGAGCTCGGGGAGCTCGACGCCCCGGCGGCGAAGCGTGGGCGCCACGTCCGAGGATCGGGGCTTGGCGACGACGTCGACGGGGCCTTCGACGCCGTGCGGGATGCGCAGGGTGAACTCGCCGTCGCCGCCGGTCGTGGTGGTCGTGGAAATGCGCTCGCGCTTTTCGCCGCCGGAAAACCAGCCCATGGCGTAGACGCGGAGCTCGGGCAGGCCCAGCCCAGCCGCGTCGAGGACGCGGCCGCTCAAGGTCGCGTGCTCGTCCGCGGCCCCGACGGTCCACTCGATGTAATCGGCGTCGTCGGTGCCGGCGGGCACCGTGGTGTGCATGGGCGGCGCCACCGCCTCCAGCGCTCGGTCGTCGCGAGTCTCGGTCTCCGGCGTAATGGGGCGAATCGTGACCCGGTAGGGCGGCTCACCGGGACGCTGGGGGGGCAAGCTCACCGTGAACGCCGCCTCGCCTGGCTCGTGCCCGCCGCTCGCAGTAATGGTGCGCGAGAACGCGGGGGCCCCGGGGATGGCCGAGGGCCGCTCGATCTCGATGCGCGCTGGGATCGATTCATCATCCTCGCACCCGCCTGGGAGCGCCGTGTCGATCCCGCAGTCGAGCACGACCTGGCCGCTCAGCGGCCTTGCCTGATCGACCTCGAGCCCGGAGATGGTGCCGTCGGACTCGATCGAAAGGTCGGCGATCGGGGTGGTGGCCAGATCGTCGCGGCTATCGGGCGGGGTGATGACGGCCGCAAACCGCGCATCGGCCGATGGTCCTCCCCAGCACACGCCCTCGTCACAGACCTCGCCGGCCGCCTGGTCGCAATCCGCCTGCACATCGCACATCGCCTCCGAACCGGGGGGCGGCTCGATATCCTCGAGGCAACCCCAGGCGAGGGGCACCAGGGCGGCCAACACGGCTGGCGGTGGGAGCTTGCGCAGCATGGCGAGAAAGTCCGGTGCCTCAATCGTCTTCGAGACAGATCAGCATCCACGCGCGGAAGCTGAATCCGGCGTCGTCGGGCAGCGCGCGGTTGGGATCTTGCGACTCGGCCTCCTCGTGGTTGTCGGGGAGAAACGCCCGGTTGGCCACCAGTGCCTCGAGGAACTGGCGCGAGGTGTCTTCGTCGGCGACCCCGTCGCACAGGCGCCTGGTGGGACACTCGATGATCCGCTCGCGCTCCCCCGACGGGCCGACCTGGCACTCCGCGCGCACCGACGTGTCGTCCGGGTAGTTGACGTACATCCGAACGTACAGATCGCTCTCCAGGTCGTTGTCGACGACTGTGAGAACGATGTCCTCGTCGCTCCCGCGCTCGAGAATGAGGGGGCCGGGCACCGCAAAGTCCCCCGGCCCAGACGACACGATGACGGGCGGCGCGCGGTGGCCCGCGTCCTGCTGCTCGAGTTCGGCGTTCGGGGGAATGACGCAGGCCGTCGCGCCGGCTGTTCCCGCCAGGACAGTCGTCATGCGAGCCAGGTTTAGCAATTGTCGCGCCATATCTACATGCCCTTGTGTTTCCGTAGGGTTGGCGGTCCTGGCGGGGCATCGCCTGGCGGCAAACCGAGACACCAGCGTCAGTGTGGAAAAGGCGCGTGACGTTACGGGACGTGCTCCTCGCCCTCCTCCTCGCGCTCGAGGTGGCGGAAGATCGTCCTCGGGTCCACCCCGAGGTCGCGCGCGGTC
This sequence comes from Nannocystineae bacterium, assembly GCA_007133195.1. Taxonomy (GTDB): domain Bacteria; phylum Myxococcota_A; class Polyangia; order Haliangiales; family Haliangiaceae; genus SLNH01. The sequence goes on from SLNH01000073.1 coordinate 5,026, forward strand.
TTCGTTCGGTTGCCGTTATTGAGCGCGAGCACCTCGTTTATATACTGGCGCTGAAAGCGCTCCTTGGCCTCGTTAAGGGGCAAGATCGGCGGGAGCTCGTCGCCGGTGAGCTCGAGATCGTCGGGGCCGAGCATGGTGCTGTCAGCGAGGACGAGCGCCTTTTTGAGCCGATTTTCCATCTCCCGGATGTTTCCGGGCCAGTTGTGCTTCCGGATCGCCACCGCGGCGTTCGGGGACAGACCCCTGACTTGCGAGTCGTACTCCTTGGCGTACCGGGACAGCAGATAGCGCGCGATCACGAGAACGTCCTCGCCGCGCTCGCGAAGCGGGGGGAGGTGGAGGTTGACGACGTTTAACCGGTAGTAGAGGTCCTCGCGAAATCGGCCCTTCGCGATCTCTTCCTCGAGGTCGCGGTTGGTCGCGGCGAGAATGCGGATGTCCACGGGCTCGGTGCGGGTGTCGCCCACGCGGGCGACGGCGCGCTCCTGGATGGCCCGGAGGATCTTGACCTGAAGGGCCAGCGGCATCTCTCCGATCTCGTCGAGAAACAGCGTCCCGCCCGCGGCTGCCTGGAACTTCCCGGGGCGGTTGGAGACAGCGCCGGTAAACGCCCCGCGCACGTGGCCGAACAGCTCCGACTCGAGGAGGTTTTCCGGGATCGCGCCGCAGTTGATGGTGATGAAGGGGCGCTTTTGCCGGGGGGAGCGGTTGTGGATCTCGCGGGCGATGAGCTCCTTGCCCGTACCGGTCTCGCCCGTGATCAAGACCGAGATATCGGTGGCCGCGACCTTTTCGACCTTGCGAAACACGTCCTGGATCGCCTTGCTCGACCCCACGATTTCGCCGAACCGGAGGTTTTCGAGCGCCGAGGACAGCTTTTGCTTGTCGAACTCGAGCTCGCGCATGAGCAGGGCGTTCGAGATGATGAGCGAGGCCTGGGCGGCGAACACCGTGAGCACGCGCATCGTCTCCTGGACGAACAAATGGGTGACCGAGTCGTTGCCCACGTAGATGAGCCCGAGCAAGCGCCCGCGGTCGAGCAAGGGGACGCAGATCACCGAGGAGAGCTTGAGCTTCATCACCGACTTGGCCGCCGCGAATTCGTCGTCGTTCATGGCGTCGGAGACGATCACGGGCTTTTGCGTCTTGATCGTCTTGGCGACGATCGAGTCGGACAGCTGCGACACGGCGTCGGCGATGTTTTCGCGTTTGAGGTTCCTCGCGACCTTCACCGCGAGGTCGTCGCCCTCGAACAGGATGAGAAATCCCTTGTCCGCGCTCGTGATCTCGATGACCGCGTCCATGAGCTCCTCGAGAAGTTCGTCGAGGGTGTGGCGCTGGACGAGGCGCGCGGAGAATTCGTAAAGGCGGTTGTAGGCGTCTAGGTCCGTCGCGGTCTCGGCGGCCTCGTCGGACTGCGCGGGCGCCTCGTCCACGAGCGAAAACGACAGCTCCGCGCTGCCGATGACGAGCTTGTCGCCCTGCGAGAGCTTGTGCTTTTTGCGCTTCTTGCCGTTTACGACGACCTCGCTCTTTCTCGTGATCGTCGCCAGGTTGTAGGTCTGGCCGTCGAAGTGGATGTGGGCGAAGCTCTCGGCGATGAGCGGATCGGGGATGATGACGTCGTTATCCTTCGACGACCCGATGGAGGTGATTTTCTTGTACAGGTGATAGACCGTGGCGCCCTGGCCCGGCGCGCTTACGCGGATCGAAGGCATCAAAACTCCCAGGTCGCAGACAGGCCCGCCCCTTGCGCGCCGAGCGAGGGGCCGAGCTGAAAGGTAGACGGCGCGTCTAGGTCGGGCTCGAAGCCCGGAAAATCGTCCGGTATGAGGCTCTCGTCGGGGCGGCGTTCCACGGTCGGCTCGTAGTTCGCGAGGGCGTCGATGATGCCCCAGGCCATGAGCGCCAGGGACAGCCCGCCGGAGGACAGCTGGATGACCCGGATCCGGTTGACCGTGTCGATCTCGTCGGCGCTGTAGGGGTTGTACTGGAGTTCGTGAAGGGCGTACATGGCCATCGAGGTGCCGCCCAGGATTCCCTGCGACACGGCGAACGCGACGCCCCTGCCGGTGTCGCCGTTTTGGAACTGGCCCGCGCCGAACGGCACGAAGTTGACGAAGTAGTTCCGCCGCTCGACCACGTACATGTTTTCGATCGCCTGGCGGTAGGCGTCGCGCTCCTCGGCGAGCGTCCGAAGCCGCGTCTCCTCCTCGCGCTGGCGCTTTAGGTCTTCCTTTTTGCGCTCGAAGAACGCCGCGACCTCCTCGGAGAATATCCCGCCGAGCTGGAGCTCGGGATCGACGAACAGCGCCTCCTCGAACTCGCGCTCCGCGGGCGCGAGGCGCCCCGTCTCGTAGTAGGCGACGCCGAGCAAAAGGTGGGCCTCGGCCAGGTCCTCTTGGCGGGTGAGGCGGCTTTGCGGGTAGAGCAGGGACGACAAAAGCGGGATGGCTTGCTCGTACTCGCCGCCCCGGAACACCTCGCGGGCCTCGGCGAATTCGTCGCTGGGGCTCGCAAAGGCCGCGCCCACCGAGGCCGTGGCCCCCGCGGCGGCGATCGAAAGCGCGAGGGCCGCGATGGCTAGAGATCGCATTCGACCTCGCGGCGCTCGTCGTATGCGACTCGCACTTCGCGCCGGTCCAGCGCGCTCGCGTCTTCTTTGAAAAACGCCACCTCGACGGTCCGGGTCCCCAAGGTGGTGCCTTCGAAGAAGATCGGCGCCGGCCGCCCGAGGCGGGCCGAGCGCTCGTCGATTTGCACGCGCACATCGTCTGCGTCGCACACGGGGATTATGTGGCCCGGGAGATAGCCGAGGCTCAGCTCGATGACGGTGCCGCTCGGCGCGTCGGGCTCGATGACGTAGCGAGACTCCTCGCAGCACTCCTCGTTCCGCGCGCTGACGACCACGCGCTCCTCGCTGTCGTCCAGCTCGACGGTCGCGTGGCCGTCTGCCGCCGACTCCCAGGCGCCGTCGCCCACGCGGTACTCCGAATTCGGCGGGTAGATCCGCAAAGGAAACGTTCGGGTGACCCCGTCATGCGCGGTGTCGTCGCCAGCGTCGTCCGGGTCCGTGCCAGCCAGGCCCTCGCTGTCGCCCTCGCCCTCGCTTGACCCTTCGCCGTCGCCCGAGGACCCGGGCTCGCCCCCTTCGTTCCCGGCGGCCCCCGAATCATCGGGCCCCTGGGGACCCGACGCGCCGTCGGCGTCGCCGCTTTCGCTCCCGGTCGTGGCCGACTCGACCTGGCGCTCGGCCTCCGATTCGCCGCTCGCTTCGTCGGCCGGTCGGTCGGTCTCGCTGATTCCGTCTTCCGCCGCGGGCGGCGGGCCGAGATCCCGTCGGCCGGCATGGCCCGGCGAGTCCCCGCCCGCGAGCTCCGCGCTCCCGTCGGAGCCGGGGGCCTCGCCGTCCCACGCGCCATCGACGGCGCCCCCGGCCTCCGCACCGGCGGCGCGGCGAAGCTCGGTGATAGCCGATGCGATCACGCGCTCGCCGGCCCCGGTCCCGGGCGGCTCATCGCTGCCGCCGAGGAGCGGTTTGGCGCTGAGCCCGACGGTACCGGCCAGGGCGATGGCACCGAAGATCACCGCGGCCCGCGCGCCGCGGCGGCGGCGGGACACCCGCTCGAGCTCCTCGAGCACGGCCGAGTTGTCGGGCTCGAGGGTGAGCACCCGGTTGAATGCCTCCAGCGCGGCCACCCGGTCGCGTTCGAGGAGCTCGCGCCCGCGCCGGGTGAGAGCATCGACGAGCCGCGGCCTAAGGGCCATCTCGTAGGCCACGGGCGCCCCGAAGTAGCGCGAAAGCTCCTCCGGGTGGTTCGTGAGCCCCGACTCGCTGAGGTAGCGATCCAGGTCGCCGAGCATCAGCGTCACGTCGGGGTAGCGGTCGACCGGGCGGCGGGCGAGGGCGCGCGAGATGATGCGCGCGAGCGTGTCGCCGATGAGGGGGTTTAGCGCGCGCGGGTCCTTGTAGCGGCCGTCGGCGATCCGCTTGAGGACCTCGTGGGGGTTTCTCCCGCTAAACGGCAACGTCCCGGTGACGAGCTGGTAGAGCAAGATGCCCGTGGAGAACACGTCAGTCCGGAAATCGAGCCGGCCGCCATCGACGTGCTCGGGGGACATGTAGGCCGGGGAGCCGAGAAGCTGGCCCGTCACCGTCATCCGCTGGAGGTCTACGATCTGCGCGATGCCGAAGTCGGTGAGCTTCACCACCCCGTCCTCGCGGATCATGATGTTCTCGGGCTTGATGTCGCGGTGGAGGATGCCGAGGGAGTGGGCGTGCGAGAGCGCCCGGCACACCTGGACGGCGATCATCGCGCCGACCTCCGGGAACTGGATCGCGTGCTCGGAGACGAAGTCGCGCAGGGTCGTGCCGTCGATGAACTCGGCGACGATGTAGCTCTCCTCCGAGTCGACCCCGGAGAAGTCGTAGATCTCGAGGATGTTTTCGTGGTGGAGCTTGGCCACGGCGCGCGCCTCGCGCTCGAAGCGCTCGCGGGCCTCACGACTACCCGCCAAGTGGTGGTGCAATACCTTGACCGCGACCTCGCGCTCGAGCGCGCGATCGAAGCCCCGGTAGACGCAGGCCATCCCGCCCTGACCGACTCGCTCGAGGAGGTCGTACTTGTCGAGAGTCTGCCCGACGTCGATGCTCACCCTGCTTCGCTCTCGGCCGATGGCTTTGTGGCCCCTACCGCGGTGTAGGGGTTGTCCCCGGTTGAGTTTTCGCCGATGTCCCGCGGCGCTATGCGCGTGCCGGCGCGCCCGCCTGAGGATAACAGGCCGGACCTCGTAAAAGCGTTATGGATGCGGGACACTGCGGCGGCTCGTCGCCAAGGGAGCCCGCGCGGCCGCGGGCTCGAGTGGAAGTTTATGCGGGTTTGCAGGCCGTCGGCAAATCCTCGAAGCGCCGGGCGGCGCCCGTGGCGATCCTGGGTGTGCCCCGCCGACTCGAGACGCGCGGCGCAAAACCCGGCGGCGGCGCGGGGGCGGAACCGGCCCGAGCCGCATCGCCGCCGAGCCCGGGCCGGCCACGGGGCGGCGGCGCGCTACAGCTTGGCTTCCTGCTGAAGGCGCATGAAAAACGGCAGCCCCTCCTCGAGGAGGTGAAAATTCGGGTCGAGCTGCTTGCCGATCCCCTCGGTGACGGCGATGGCGATGTTGCACATCGTAAACGTGGGATTGACGCGCACGCGGTGCCGGCGAAGAATATTCATCATGTCGAACGCGACCTGGGAGACGTGCACCTGGCCGAGCGCCACGTCCCGGTAGCGCTCGACGAAGCCCACGATCTCGCCTTCGAACTCGGCGTAGTCGGCCACGCTGGCCGCCGGCGACAGGTCGTACATGAGCCGAGCCATGACCTTGCCGTCGCCCTGGGCCCACGCGGCGAAGTAGCGGGCGAACGCGCGGCGGTGGGTCTCGTCCAGTTCGGCGGTGAGCCCGAGGTCCAAGATAGTGACCGTATTTCGGCTGGAGATGAAGATGTTGCCCGGGTGGAGATCGGCGTGGACGAAGCCGTCCTCGAACACCATCTTGAGGAGCGTCCGGAACCCGACGGCGGCCAAGTGCGAGGGGTCGGAGTCGGTGTCTTCGTAATCGAGGACCTTGACGCCGCGCACGTAGCGCATGGTGAGCACGCGGTGCGAGCACAGCTCGGGGATGAGCTCCGGGAACTCCACGTCGGGATCGCCTGCGAACAGCTCGCGAAACCGGCGGTTGTTGTCCGCCTCGACGGACAGGTCGATCTGCATGCGAATCGCGCGCGCGAACTCGTCGACGCTCTCCACGGGCGCGAACAGGCGCAAGGTGGAGCTCAGCGCGAGCAGCTTGGCGGCCGCCCGCATCGCCGCCAGGTCGAAGTTCACGATCTGCTCGATGCGCGGGCGCCTGACCTTGACCGCCACCTCCACGCCGCCTTGGAGCGTCGCCCGGTGGACCTGCGCCACCGACGCGCTGGCGATGGGCTGCTTCGAGAACGACGTGAAGAGTTCAGGCGTACGTCGCTGAAAATCCTCGAAAAGCGTAGCTTCGATGGCCTGGACGGGCACGGCGCCCACGTCGTCTTGGAGCTTCTCGAGCGCCCGGATGATGTGCGGGGGCAGAAGGTCTGGCCGGGTGCTCATGATTTGCCCGACCTTCACGAAGGTCGCCCCGAGATCGCAAAACAGGGCCCGGAGGCGCTCGGCGAAAAACGCCTGGCGGCGAGCTTTGCCGCGCATGCTCACGAGCAGCGCGAGCCACCCGAAAAACCACCAGCCGAGGTGCTTGCCAACGTAGTAGGCGATTGCGAGCGCCCGGAGCGCGAAGCGCAAAACCCGGCGCGCGCGCCGCTCGGCTGGGTCGGGGGGTGGCGAGGGTCCGGGCGTACGCGAGGCCGAATCGCCCGCGCTCAAAGCCGCCTCGTCGGCGGTCCGGGGCGTGTCCGCGGCCCCGGGACCCGCGCCTGCGTCCCCCTCGCCGGCGGTGGCGTGCGCGCGGGACCCCGGCGCGAGCTCGCCGGTGTCGTCGTCCCCCGCGCGCTCGGCTGGGCTGGACGTCATGATGATCGATCCCCGTCTACCCGGGGCCGAAAGTCAACCGCGCGTTTTGCCTTCGGCGCGACCTAACGCTATGAGAGGGGTAAGCGACCTAGCCGGAGATGCGGTTGCCGACCGGTTGGCTATCGTGCCCGCGACGATGGCGGTTCGGTTTCGTTGACAGTCGCAGGCAATCGTGGCGATTCTTCACGCGCCAACACTGAGGAAAGAACGGGTATGGTAACGGAAAGCGCAGCGCCGGATACGACTGAGGAGGGGGCACAGAGAGAGGCGGCTCGCCGCACCGCCCTCGATGTGTTTGCCAACCGCGTCGCCGCCACGCCGGATCGGGTCGCGCTCAGGCGCAAGCGAGACGGGGTATGGAAGCCGAGCACGTGGCGGGAATGGGACCAGGTCTCGCGGGAGGTCGCAGGCGGCCTCGTCGGCCTCGGGCTCCAGGTGGGCGAGCGCGCCGTGGTCCTCAGTCAGACGCGGGCGGAGTGGGTGGAGGCCCACGTGGGCATCCTCATGGCCGGAGCTGTGAGCGTGCCGATCTACCCGTCCAACACGCCGAAGCAGTGCGAGTACATTCTGAGCGACAGCGGAGCCAAGATCGTCTTCGTCGAGGATCCGCACCAGCTCGAAAAGCTCCTCGATCCCGCCGTTCGCGACAAGCTCTCCCACGTGGAGAAAGTCATCTACACCGCCGACGTCGCCGAACTCGAGCGCCCGGACCACGAGGGCCGCACCAAACCGACGCTGTCCGACGTCTTGCCCGAGGACAGCGACGACCGGTCCTGGGTCATGTCGTTGGAAGACCTGCGCGGCGCCGGCAAGGCGTGGCTCGCCGACAACCAGGGCGCGCTCGACGAGATCGCCCGCAACCTCGATCCGAGCCAGCCGTTTTCGATCATCTACACCTCGGGAACCACCGGCGATCCCAAGGGGGTGGTGATCACCCACAGCAACATCGCGTTCGAGTGCAACGCGGTGAAAGACCTTTTGCACATCGCGGACGACGACGAGCAGCTGCTCTTCCTGCCGCTCGCGCACGTGTTCGCCAAGGTCCTTTTGTGGGCCTCGATCCAGGTGGGAGCAGGGATCGCGTTCGCCGAGAGCGTTCCCAAGCTCGTGCCCAACCTGCAGGAGGTCAAACCCACCTTCATGGGGGCGGTGCCGCGGGTTTACGAGAAGGCCTACGCCAAGATCCAGGCGAACTTCGAGGACAAGCGCAAAAAACCGGTCTCCCGCGCGCTCATCAACTGGGCCATGAAAAAGGGGGAGGAGCGCTCGCGCGCCGAGAAGGAGGGCAAGAGCGCCGACGGTATGGGGCTCAAGCTCGCCGACAAGCTCGTGTTTTCGAAGGTTCGCGAAAACTTCGGCGGGCGCGTGAAGTTCTTCGTGTCCGGCGGCGCGCCGCTCGCCCGCGAGATCGCGGAGTTCTTCCACGCCGCTGGCGTTTTGGTCCTCGAGGGCTACGGCCTCACCGAGACCACCGCGGCTCACTCAGTAAACCGCCCGGACGACTTCCAGTTCGGATCCGTGGGACCGCCGATCCCGGGCGTGGAGACCAAGATCGCCGAGGACGGCGAGGTCCTCATGCGCGGCGGTCACATCATGCAGGGCTACTACAACAAGCCCGAGGCCACCGCCGAGGTCTTGGACGACGACGGCTGGTTTCACTCCGGGGACATCGGCGAGATCGACGAGCGCGGCCACCTGCGCATCACCGACCGCAAAAA
>SLNH01000388.1 GCA_007133195.1 Nannocystineae bacterium
CGCGGCGCGGGCCAGCGGGGCGCGGGCGTGCGCCGGCAGCGGGCCGCCGAGCTGGCGCCGAAGGCCGGCGGCGCCCTCGGCCAAAAGCAGCTCGTCCGGGACGTAAAGGCGCCCGCGGGCCCAATCCTCGGCCACGTCGCGACAGATGTTGGTGAGCTGCATCGCGATCCCGAGGTGCGCGGCGCTCTCGAGCGCCCCGTCGTCGCGAAGCCCCATCACGTGGCACATCATCAGCCCCACGGCGCCGGCCACCCGGAACCCGTAGAGCAAAAGGTCATCGAGGCTGCGGTAGCGCGCGCCCTCGACGTCCATCTCGAGCCCAGCCAGTAGCTCCTCCGGGTAGCGCCGCGGGATCCCGCGCCGGCGCACCACCTCGGCGAGCGCGGCAAGCGCGGCGTCGCCGGAGCCGACAAACGAGCCCCGGGCCGCCCCGGTTTCCACGGCCCACTCCGCGCGCGCGCCCGGCCCTGCGTAAACGGCATCGAGCTCGCGGCGAAGGCCCTCGAGCGCCCTGGCCGCCTCGCCCGAGATCGCCAGATCGACGGCGTCGTCCGCGCGGCGGCACCAGGCGTAGATCACCGCGGCGTCGTCGCGCACGCTCGGGGCGAGCAGCCGCGAGGCGAGCGCGAAGCTCTTCGACCCGCGCGCGATCGTGCGCCGGCACGCGCGGACGGCGTCGGAGCGCCGGGCGGCGCCGGATTTGGCCTCGGCCCCGCTGACGGCCGGGTGTTTGCTCGCACGCTCGGGCGTCATCCCGCCAGATCCTCTTCGACGAGCCGCGCCGTCGCCTTGGCGGAGTTCACCACGCCGGGCACGCCCGCGCCCGGGTGCGTGCCGGCGCCGACCAAGTAGAGGCCCGGGATCCGCGGATCGCGGTTGTGCGGCCGAAAGTAGGCGCTCTGCCCGAGGGTGGGGGAGCAGGAAAACGCCGAGCCGAGGTACGACACGAGCTCTGTCTGAAACGTCCGCGGCGTGATCCACCGGCGCGTGACGACGTGCCGGCGCAGGTCCGGAAGCATGGACTCGAGCGAAGCCAAGATTTTGTCTGCATACGCCGGCGCGATGCGGTCCCAGTCGAGCGGCGCATGGCCGAGGTGCGGCACGGGCGAGAGCACGTAGAACGAGCCGCAGCCCGGGGGCGCGAGCGACGGGTCGGTGACCGTCGGCGCGTGCAGGTACAAACTGAAGTCGTCGGGGAGCCCGGGGCCGTGCCCGGTGCCGTTAAAGATCTCGTCGAGGTGTTCCTTAAAGCGCGGCCCGAAGATCACGGTGTGGTGCACGACGTCGCGGTCGTACGGCACGTCCGTGCCGAAATAGAGCACGAAGAGCGACATCGACCACGCCATCCGCTCGAGCCGGCGCCGGGTCTTTTTCGCCCTGGGCTCCTCGCCGTAGAGCGCGCCGTAGGTGTGGTGCAAATCGGCGTTCGAGATCACCGCGTCGAAGCGCTCGCCGGCGCGCGCGTCCGTGTCGACCAGGTGGACCGGGCGCCCCGCCTCGCGCGAGACGCGAATTCGGCGGACCGGCGCGGAAAGCCGGAGCTCGCCGCCGAGATCCGCGAACAGGTCGGCGAGCGCGCGCACGAGCGCCCCGGTGCCGCCGCGCGGAAACCACACCCCCCACTTGCGCTCGAGGTAGTGGATCATGGTGTAGACCGAGCTCGTCTCGAACGGATTGCCGCCGACCAAAAGCGAGTGAAACGAGAGCGCCTCGCGCAGCCGCTGGCTCGTCACGAACTGGCTGACGGTCTTGTAAACGGAGCGGTCCGCGCGCAGCCAAGCGAGCTCGGGCGCCAGGCGAACCATGTCGGAAAACCGCAAAAACGGCTCCGAGACCGCCCCCGTGTACCCGGCGTCGAACAGGCGGCGGCTGTGCTCGACGAACCGGAGGTAGCCGGCCTCGTCGCCGGACGCGATGCGCCGTACCTCTGCCAAAAGCGCTTCGGCGTCGCCGTCGTAGTCGAACGTCTCGCCGTCGTTCCAGTGCAGGCGGTAAAACGGCCGCACCGGCACGAGCTCCACGGCGTCGTCGAGCCGGCGGCCCGTGAGCTCGTAGAGCTCTTCGAGGCAGTGCGGGGCGGTGATCACCGTCGGCCCGGCGTCGAAGGTAAAGTCGCCGTCGCGGTATACGTACGCGCGCCCGCCCGGCTTGTCGCGGGCCTCGAACAGCGTGGTGTCGATGCCGGCGGCTTGCAGCCGGATGGCCGCTGCCAGGCCGCCGAACCCGCTGCCGACCACCGCGGCGCGCCGCTCACGCAAAGCTGTCCTCCAGGCGCTGAATCTCGCGCTCGACGACATCGAAGTGCGCCGACGCGCCGACCTCCGTGCGGAGCTTTTCGACGGCCGGCCGAACCCGTGCTCGCGCTGCGAATCGCCCGCGCTCGGCCACCGCCCCGGCCAAACGTTCGGCGAGCAGCGCCGCCGGGTGCCCTGCCACGACGCGCTCGCCGAGCGCCTGAACGTCCGCGAACGCGATCTCGCCGGATTCCTCCGCCAGCCACGCCCACGGCCACGTCGGGCGCAAAAGCCGCAGGTCCTCCAGGCCCTTGTCCCGTCGGGATTCGCTCGCGACACTGGACAGATCGTCGAGCATCTGCAGCGCGACGCCTAGCTCGCGCCCGAGCCGCGCGAGAGACTCCACCCGCTCGGGCTTCGCCCCCGCCGCCACGGCGCCGAGCGCCGCCGCCAGCTCCGTGAGCGAACCGGTCTTGAGCGACGTGACGGTCGCGACCACGCCCGGGACGTCCCGCTGCGCGAGCTCGGTGACGCGAATCGACAGGTCGAGCGCCTGGCCGTGATGGCATTGCAGCGACGTGCGCACCGCGCGGCGGTGGGCCGCAAGCGCGTCGGCTTCCGGGAGCTCGAGCCGGGCGATCAGCTCGAGGCCGAGGAAGTAAAACAAGTTGCCGGTGTTTAGCGCGGTGGGGAGCCCGAACATGCGGTGCAGCGACGGTGCGCCGCGGCGCTCGGCCGACCCGTCCTCGATGTCATCGACGATGAGCGAGCCGGCGTGCATGACCTCTATCGCGAGTGACAGCTCCGCCGGTGGCGCGCCCTGGCCGCCCGCGATTCCCCACGCGGCCTCCACGAGGCGAGCGCGCACCTGCTTGCCGGGCCTGCTGAGAAATTCGCGCGCCGGCAGCGCGATTGCGCGCTCCCAAAGCTCGGGATCGACGCCGCCCTCCCGGCCGATCAGGCGCTCGAGCTCCCGCTCGACGAGGACCGCGACGGATGTCGCGTCCGGACCAACTGCGGACCCTGGATTCATGCTTCCCCCGTGCGCAGTGATCCCGCGCGGACCGACATGCCCCGCGGCGGCCGGCCCATGACGATCTGCGCGCGATCGCCCGGCATCGATGCCTCTCTCGGATACCGTTTTACGGGACTCCCTCCGAGCGTGCTCTGCCTGAGCCCAGCACGCCTCGTGCCAGCGCAGGTTCCGGGAGCCTCGCGGCGGCCCGGGATGCGAGTAAGCTTGGGCCGCGGGGAGCATCGCGCCGCTCGGCGGCGCGACGC
>SLNH01000410.1 GCA_007133195.1 Nannocystineae bacterium
AGGATCTTCTGCAGGCGCTTGAGCATCAGCACCTGGTAGTCGATCTCGGCCTCGAGGTTGCGGCGGCGGCGGTCCAGCATGTCGAGGTCCCGAATTTCTGCGTTTAGCCGCTCGCTGGTGTCGTTTTCGCCTTCGAGCTCCTGGACCACCATCGCCGTGCGCCACACGTGGGTCTTCTTGAGGCGCAAGATGTCGCCGAAGATGTGATCCCCTACGTAAAGAACACGATCGCCGCGCACGCCGGTCATCTCCTCGAAGTCGAAGATGTTCCCGCCTTGGTAGACCCGGCCGCGCGACAGCTGGGTGACCCGCTTGCCGGTCTGCTCCCCCGTGGACGTATCGACGGTGGAAAACGCCTGCTGCGTGGTGAAAAAGTCCGGCTTGTTGCCCCCCACGATGATGACGTCGAAATAGTTTTGCCAAGACGGATAGGCGCGTCGCTCGCCGTCGAGCAAATACGACATCACCGCGTCGGTGTAATCGAACAGGGAGTTCGTAAGGAGAAACAGCTTCTTCCCCGACGAGCGCAGCTTGTGCAGCGTCTCGGCGAGGTTGGGATCCTTGATGATGTAGGCGGGCAGGTCCGACCTGATCACCTGCTTGAGCGTGTCGTTGCGGTGCGCTTCGTCGATGCTCGCCCGAATGTCGCCGAAAAGCTGCGAGTAGGTCGGACCGTCGCCCCGCCGATCGAAATAGTCGACGAGCGTGATGTACATGACCGCTTCGGGGAGGCCGAAAAGCGTGTCGATCCACACGTACCGGTCCTCGTTCAGCGGGATCCGCTGGGCGCGATACTCCTCGGGGTGCTCGCCCGACCCCAGGACCTGCCGGCCGTGGTACACGCGCCCCACGTAACTGTAGCGGTCCATCTTGAACACATTGCCGAGCGCCCGATCCACGACGAGCCCGCGAATGGCGAGCCGTGGATCGTAGGACAGCTCGCGCAGCACTTCGGGGTACCCGCGGTGCTCGATGAGCCTGTCGAGCGTGAGCTGAATGGACAGCTGCTCCAGGCGATCCTGCTGGTAGAGCGCCAGCGTGTAGTCCATGTCGAAGCCGATGAGCTCGATCGGCGCAAGCTGCAGATTTCTATTGCAAAAGATGCGCCGCCGCCGCGAGATGTCGATCTCGCGCTTGACGTCGCCGAGGAGCGCTTCGAGCTGAGCTTCGATGTCGAAGTGCGTTACGTCCATGGACCCTCGAGTGTACTACCACCGCGCCGCTCGAGCACTCTGTCCGCCGGGCGCCACGGCTCCCGGGAGCGGTGCGCTGTCGGTCGGGTCTGCTACAAAGGGGGCGTTCCCGCCTCCGCGCGGGAGCCGTCTCATCGAGGAAGGCCGACCATGAGCCCCAAGCCGCCCTACCCGCCCTTTGCCGACGCGCCGGTGGAGGAGCTCCTTTCCGCTGCGGAGATCGAGCGCCGCGTCGCCGAGCTCGGCCACGAGATTACCCATCACCACCGAGAAGCCGGCACGGATCTGATGCTGCTCGGCGTCCTCAAGGGCTCACTCATCTTCCTCGCCGACCTCGCCCGGCACATTCCCCTACCGCTCACCCTGGATTTCATCGGAATCGCGAGCTACGGCGACGAGACCAAATCCTCCGGGGTCGTGCAGATCACCTCTGACATCAGCCGCCCGATCGAAGGGAAGCACGTGGTGGTCATCGAGGACATCATCGACACGGGGCTTACCGCGCACTACCTCATGAACAACCTGAAGACGCGCAAACCGGCCAGTGTGAAGCTGTGCTCGCTCCTGCACAAGCCGGACCGCGCCGAGCGCGAGGTGTCCATCGATTACCTCGGCTTTACGATTCCCAACGAGTTCGTGGTCGGCTACGGGCTCGATATGGCCCAGCGCTATCGCAACCTCCCCTACATTGGCCGCGTCACCGACCCGAGCGGGGTTTAGGGCGCCGGCCCGCGTGAACCGGCCGGCGAGGCTTTACACGCCACCGCAAACACGCTGAGATCCGGGGAGGAGCTCCGCGTGACCCATCGTGACGACGAATCCGGCGGCGGCCGGACTGGCCGCGATCGCGGTGACCGATCCGCAGGCGACGAGCATCACCCGCCCGCGGCGTCACCCGGGCCTACCGGCGCCGAGGCTGCGCAGTCCGGATCCGGCGGCGACGCCGGTGATGAGGCGCACGGCGCGCCCGCCGGTTCGGGCGTATCCAGCGGAGAACTCGACGCCGGGCACGGGGACGAGCACGGCGCGGCCGGGGCGGCGACCGAGGACGGCCGCAGTGGCGGCGCTCATGACGCCGCACGCGAGGCGGACTCAGCGGCCGGCGAGGGCGGCGGCCACAGCGGCAGCGACGATGCCGTCGACCCCGGCGGTGCCGACGACGGGGCCTTTGAGGCAGGCGACCAGGCAGGCGACCAGGCAGGCGACCAGGCAGGCGACCAGGCAGGCGACCAGGCAGGCGACGACGACGATGACGGCGACGATGAGCCTGGCGACGATGAGCCCGACGACGACGACGAGCGGGGCCTCCCCTCTGTGCCGCCGTGGGCTGAAGACCTGCCGACGCTCGCCGGCGCCCCGCGGCGCGGTGGTGGGCGCGATGAGCGAGCGCCCCGGGCAAAAATGGCTCCGCCCCGCCGCCGCCCGAGCGCCCGAGCCATCGCGTACACGCTGGGCACCCTGGCGGCGCTCGGTCTCCTCGGCGCCCTCGTTGCCGCGAGCTGGGCGAACAGCCGGGGCTACTACATGGTGTGCGAGCCGGAGTCGATCCGAGCCGAGCGCGGCCGCTGGCTGCCGTGGGGACGATCGTCTTTGAGCGGGCCGGCGTGGGAGCCAATCCAGATCCCCAAAGACGCCGACTGCAGCGATCGCGAGGTCGAGCGAAAAGCGGAGCTCGCCGAGCAGTTCGCCGGCGCGCTGGTCGATCGCGCCGAGGCCGTGGTGCTCGGCGCCGAGGGCGAGCTTGGCGAGGGCGCGCCGCTCGGCCGCGCGTCGGAACAGCTCGAGCAGGCGATGCTGCTTACCCGCGGCGCCGCCGGCGCCGCCCTCCGCCCCAAGATCGGGCGCCTTCGCGGGGACATCGAATACCTGCGCGCGCGCGAGGACATCGCCCGCACCGCAGAGGGCCTCGCTGGCGCCGCAGACCGATTCGACGACGCCGCAGAGCGCGAGCCCCTCCACCACCGAGACGCCGCTGCGTGGGCAGCGCACGTGCGAAAGCTCTCCCGCGCGCTGCAAAGCGGGCCCGGTGCGCGCGCCGCCCGCGGCACGGATGGCGCTCGTGCCGACGACGAGGCGCGCGACGACGACGAGGCGGACGCCCCGCCGCGCCACGGCCCCGAGGCGCCCGACGACCTCGAGCGGCGAGACGCAGACCGCCCGCCGGGCGCCGCCGAGAACGGCCGGGCGGATCCAGACGCGGCCGCCCGCGGCGAGCGAAGCGATGAGCTGCCCTCGGGCGGGACCCTTCTGTAGCGCGCGCTACTCGCAGCCGAGGATGATGAGACGTTGCTGCTCGTCGCGTCCAAAAACGCGAGCCCCGAGCCCAAGATGGTCGCCAGGAGCAGCCATCTCGCCGCGGGCGTGCCCCACTTGATCTCCATGTCCCCTCAGGCGCTAGGGGGCCGAGACCCGCCGCCCCGCCGTTCGGTGCGGGGCGGCGCCCAATCGTATTCGCCTGAGTCGGTCGCGCGGGTGCCCGCGCTTGGCGGCGGCGGGCTCGCCTATGAGCCGCGCTCGCTCTCGCTGCGGATGCGCAGGCGCAGAGCGTTTAGCTTGATGAACCCCTCGGCGTCGCGCTGATCGTAGACCTCGTCTGCCTCGAAGGTGGCGATGTCGGGACGATACAGCGAGTGCTCGGCGTGCCGGCCCGCGATGGTCACGCTCCCTTTGTAGAGCTTGAGTCGGGCGGTCCCGGTGATTCGCTTGGCCATGTCGTCGAACAGCACCTGGAGGCTCTCCCGCTCGGGCGCGAACCAAAATCCGTTGTACACGAGCGTCGCGTAGCGCGGCATGAGGTCGTCGCGAAGCCGCAGCACCTCGCGATCGAGGGCCAGCGACTCGACCGCTCGCCGCGCGTGGTGCATGAGCGTGCCGCCTGGCGTCTCGTACACGCCGCGCGATTTCATGCCGACGAACCGGTTTTCCACGATGTCGATCCGGCCGACGCCGTGCTCGCCCGCGATCCGGTTCAGCTCGCTCAGCATCGAAACAGGGCCGAGCCGCTCGCCGTCGAGGGTCACCGGATCCCCGCCCTCGAGCCCGATGTCCACGTAGCGCGGCGTGTCGGGCGCGGCCTGGGGATCCCGGGTGAGCTGAAACATGCCCGCGTCGGGCTCTCGCCACGGATCTTCGAGAACCCCGCCCTCGAACGAGGTGTGAAGGAGGTTTCTGTCGATCGAGTAGGGCTTCTCGGCGCTCGCTTCGATGGGGATGCTGTGCGCCGCCGTATAGTCCATGAGCTCCTGGCGCCCCTGAAACGACCACTCGCGCCACGGCGCCACGATCCGGATCCCCGGTTCGAAGTGGTAGGCGGCGAGCTCGAACCGGACCTGATCGTTCCCTTTGCCCGTGGCGCCGTGCGCGATGGCGTCGGCGCCCTCCTTCTGCACGACCTCCATGAGCCCCTTCGTGATGCAGGGGCGGGCGAGCGAGGTGCCGAGCAGGTACTCGCTCTCGTACACGGCGCCGGCTCGCACGGCCGGGTAGACGAAATCGCGGACGAACTCCTCGCGCATGTCGCGCACCTCGGCCTTCGCCGCGCCGACGGCGCGCGCCTTCTCGCTCGCCGCGCTCAGGTCCTCTTCTTGGCCGACGTCGGCGCAAAACGCGACGATGTCGCAGCCGTAGGTCTCCTTGAGCCAGCGAATAGCCACCGAGGTGTCGAGCCCGCCCGAATACGCGAGGACGAGCTTTTTCAATTTCTCCATAAGACGACGACTCCTAACGAAGTGAAGAGCGGACGGGGCGAGCTCGCGGTCATGCGCGCGTCTTCGCCACCACGCCGCGGAACATGTTCACCGTGCGACCGAGCGCCTCGGCGGTCTCCTCGAGCTCGGTGAGGTCCTTCTTCGCGATCGCGCGCCGGGCGCGCTCGCACACACCCCTGGCCTTCTTGACCGCGTCGTGGCCAAAACTCGAGCCGCTGATGATTTCGGTGACCTCGGGGAACAGGCCCTCGATCTCGGCGAGCATGCGCTCCGCCTCGTGGCGCTGCTGCTCGAATTCGCGCCCCGCTTGCAGCTCGACCATGTACTCCTGGCTGTCCTCGACCATCTGCACGATCTCGTCCTCGGTGAGGCCGCTCGTCGCGGTCACGGTGATCGACTGCTCGAGGCCGGTCTCCAGGTCCTTGGCCTTGACGCTCACGATCCCGTCGGCGCTGATCTGAAACGTCACCTCCACCTCGACCTCCCCCTTGGGCGCCCGCCGGAGCCCGGTGAGCAAGAACTCGCCGAGCATCTCGTTTTGTTCGGCCCGCTCGTGCTCGCCCTGAAAGACGAGGATCTTGACGGAAGTCTGGTCGTCCTTGACCGTGGTGAACACGTGCGACTTCGAGGTGGGGACCGTGGAGTTCTGTTCGATGAGCGTGTGAAAGTATCCGCCCACGATCATGATGCCCAGCGAGTGGGGCGTGACGTCGAGCAGCAAAACATCTTTTTTGTCCGACACCAGCGCCGCGCCCTGAATCGACGCTCCCATCGCCACGACCTCGTCGGGGTGCACGCCCTTGCTGGGCTCCAGGCCGAAAAACTCCGCCACCCGGCGCTGGAGCGCGGGCATGCGGGTCATCCCGCCGACGAGGAGCACGTCGTCCACGCCGTCGCCTTCGATCTCCGCGTCCTGTATCGTGCGCGCGCAGATCTCGAGGGTGCGGTCGATGAGATCCGAGGCCATCTCCTCGAGCGTCTCGCGCGTGAGGGAGGCCTGAAGGTGCAGCGCCTCGTCGTGCCCGCTCGTGATGATGAAGGGTAGGTTGATCTCGGTCTCGCGCACGGCGGACAGCTCACACTTGGCCTTCTCGGCCACGTCTTTGAGTCGTTGCAGCGCCATGCGATCGCGTCGCAGATCGATGCCGTGCTGGTGTTGAAAACCGTCGGCGAGCCAGTCGATGATCCGGTGGTCGAAGTCCTCCCCGCCGAGAAACGTGTCCCCCGCGGTGGACAGCACCTCGAACACGCCGCCACCGATCTCGAGAATCGAGACGTCGAACGTGCCGCCGCCGAGATCATAGACCGCGACGGTGCGCTCGATGTCCCGCCCGAAGCCATAGGCGAGCGCGGCCGCTGTGGGCTCGTTGATGATGCGAATCACGTCGAGGCCTGCGACGCGCCCCGCGTCTTTCGTGGCTTGCCGCTGGCCGTCGTTGAAATACGCCGGGACGGTGACCACGGCCTTCTTCACGTCGTCGCCCAAATGCCCGTCGGCGATGATCTTCGTCTCCTGGAGGATAAAGGCGGCGATCTCCGGCACGGAGAACACCTTGCCGTGTAACACGATGCGGACGTCGCCGTGCGGCCCCTCCACGAGCTTGTAGGGGAGCGACTCCTGGCACGACCGAACGACCGGGGTGTTCCATTTGCGGCCGATGAGCCGCTTCGAGGCGAACACCGTATTGGTGGGATTCGTCACCGCCTGGCGCTTGGCGATGTGCCCGACCAGCCGCTTGCCGCTGTCGGCGATCGCCACCATCGACGGGGTGGTCTTGTACCCGCCGCGGTTAGGGACCACGACGGGCCGGCCGTCCTCCACGACCGCCACGCAGGAGTTCGTCGTACCCAAGTCGATGCCTATGACTTTCTCCGATCCCATGAACGCCCTCGCCCGGCTGTATCACGACTCGCGGCGCGCTCGCCGCTCATCCGCGCTCGCCGCGCCGCCATCCGGTTCGGTCGCCCCGGCGCCGGGGCCGCGGCGAGCCGTCGACAGCGCCTCGTAGGCGCGGTTGATCCCTTCGAAGATCTCCGAGAGCCAGGGACCGAAACTCCCGGCCTCCACCCCGTAGTAGCGATCGGGATGAAACTCTTTGGACAGGCGAAAATAAGCGCGCTTCAGGTCCCGCTTCGTCGCCGCGGGCCCCACGCCGAGGATCGCGCCAAAGTCGCCGCGCGCGATCACGCGGCGCATCTCGACGATTCGCCGCCGCTCGGCCTGCGGGATGTCCACGTTTTCGGCGAGGGCACGGGTCTCCTCCTCGCCGAGCGCGACGACACCGTCGCTAGCCCCAGGTTTGCCCGACCCAGGCGCTGGTGCAAAGGGCCCCACATCGTCGGTGCTCGGCCCTTTCATGGCCCATGGACCGGTCACCGCGGGGGATGCGACCGTGGGCGCGCCGTCGCCACCGAGCTCGGGCAAAACGGGCGCCGCAGGATCGCGCGCCGGCTCGCCGGGCAAAAGCACCGCTCCGAGCTGGCGAAGCTTGTGCAAGATCGCGATGGTTTCGTCCGGCTCGAAGCCGATCATCAAGATGAGATCGTGCACGGACGTCGAGCCGTCGATCCGGGACAGCACGTAGTAGTCCCGCGTCGTAAGCGTGGCGAGCGCCTGCGCGTCGAAGTGTGGGTTCGCTCGCAGCGCCTGGCTCGTGTTGCCGAGCTCCGGGATCGTGGCGGGAATCGAGGACACGGGCTGGAATTACGAACGGCTGCGCCGCGCCGTCCGGCGCCGGCGCCGTCATGGTATCACGCCGACCTCACGGGGAGCACAGCCCCCGCGGCCAGATCCACCCCGGATCGGCCGCCGCCGCCGCTCGGTGCGCCGAGTCGGCGGGCCCGGCTCAGGCGAGGAGGCGCTCGAGCACCGCTTTCTGGGCGTGCAGGCGGTTCTCGGCTTGGCGCCACACGGCGGAGTGCGGCCCCTCGAGCACCTCCTCCGCGATCTCCTCGCCCCGGTGAGCCGGCAGGCAGTGCAACACGATGGGGTCCGCGGAGGCCTCCCGAACCAGCGACTCCGACAGGCAATAACCGGCAAACGCCTCGGCCCGCGCGCGCGCCGCCGACTCCTGGCCCATGCTCGCCCACACGTCGGTCGACAGCACATCGCTGCCCCGCGCCGCCTCGACCGGATCGCGGACGATCTCGACGCTCCCTTGGCCGCGCTCCTGCATGATGCGCCGGGCCTGCGCCGTGATCTCCGGATCCGGATCGTAGCCCTCGGGACACGCGATCACGAGCTCGAGGCCGAGCAGGGCCGCGGCGTTTAGCCACGAGTGGGCCATGTTGTTGCCGTCGCCGATCCAGGCGTAGCGGAGCCCTCCGAGCGTACCGCGCAGCTCGCGGACGGTCATGAGATCGGCGAGGAGCTGGCACGGGTGAAACTGATCCGTGAGCCCGTTTATCACCGGGACCGGCGCGCTCGCCGCGAGGGCCTCGGCGCGGCTTTGGTCGAAGGTCCGAATCAACAGCCCGTGACAATAGCCGCCCAAAACGCGCGCGGTGTCGGCGATGGGCTCGCCCCGCCCAATCTGGCTTCCCTCGGGCGCGATGTACACGGCGTGACCGCCGAGCTCCACCATGCCCACCTCGAAGGAGACGCGGGTGCGCGTCGAAGCCTTCTCGAAGATCATGCCGAGAACCGCGCCCGGTAGCGTGTGGACGCGCTCGCCGCTGGCGCGCATCGACTTGAGCGCGATCCCGCGCTCGAGGATGGCTTCGATCTCGGCGCGCTCGAGGTCGTACAGGGTGAGGAGGTCGCGCTTTTTCATGACGGGCCGTGGCTCGACAATACGCGACTCAGGATCTCGACGGCTTCGTCGACGTGCGCGCGCCGGAGGTTGATGGGCGGGGTGAGCCGGAGAACATCCTTGCCGGCCGCCGAGACGAGCAGGCCGTGCTCGCGGCACCGGGCGACCACCCCGGCCGGCGACTGGCGCAGCACGAGCCCCTGCAAGAGCCCCCGCCCGCGGACCCCGGCGCAGATCTCGGGATGGGCCGACGACAGCTCGCCGAGCGCGCGCGCCAGGTAATTGCCGACCTGGCTGGCGTTTTCGATGAGCCCCTCGTCCTCGATCGTGGACATCACGGCGAGCGCCGCGGCGCAGGCGAGCGCGCCGCCGCCGAACGTCGAGGCGTGCGGCACCGGCGAGGCGTCGTCGCCCTCCAGCCCGCGCGCCGCGTCCTCCGTGGCGACCACGGCGCCGATCGGTACCCCGCCACCCAGCGCCTTGGCCAGGGTCATCACGTCGGGCTCCACCTCCTCGTGCTGGTAGGCGAACCACCGCCCCGTCCGGCCGATCCCGGTCTGAACCTCGTCGAAGATGAGAAGCGCCCCGGCCTCGCGCGTCGCGCGCCGGACCGCAGCCAGATAATCGGCCGGTGGCACGACGATCCCGCCCTCCGCCTGGATCGGCTCCACGACCACCGCGCACACGTCGCCGCCCGTGAGCGCCGCCTCGAGCGCCTCGGCGTCACCGAACGGCACGGTCTCGACCGGCTCGACGAGTGTCCCGAATCCCTCGCGGTGCTTTTCCTGGCCAGTGACGGACAGCGCCCCGAACGTGCGGCCGTGAAACGAGCCCGCGGTCGAGACGAACCGAACGCGCTCGGGCGCGCCCCGCACGCGCGCCTGGTAGCGTCGTGCGAGCTTGAGGGCCGCTTCGTTGGCTTCGGTGCCCGAGTTACAAAAGTACGCGCGATCGGCGAAGCACCGCGAGACCAGCGCCTCGGCGGCGCGGAGCTGCCGCTCGATGAAATACATGTTCGAGGCGTGGATCAAACGCGCCGACTGCTCCGCGATCGCGCGCGACAGTCCCTCGTGCCCGTGGCCGAGGCAGCTCACCGCGATCCCGGCCGACATGTCGAGATAGCGGTTGCCCAGCGTATCCCACAGATACATGCCCTCGCCGCGCGTCATCACCGCCGGCTGCTGCCGGTAGTTGCGGATCAGCACGCGGTCGGCCAACCCGAGCAGACCCATGTGATCGGTTTTTTCACTCATTCCTGCTCCGCGTCGCTGCCTACGACCTGCGTTCCTACGCCGGCCTTGGTGAAGATCTCGAGCAAAAGCGCGTGCTCGAGCCGGCCGTCGATGATGTGCACCTTCCGCACCCCCGCCTCCAGCGCCCTGAGCGCGTGCTTCACTTTCGGGAGCATACCGCCGCCGAGGGCGCCGCGCTCGATGAGATCGCGCGCCATCTCCCGGGTGAGGCTCGGGATCAACTCGCCGCGTTCGTCGGCTACGCCGCTCACATCCGTGAGGAGCACGAGCTTCTCGGCCGACAGCGCCGCGGCCAGCCCGGCGGCGAACGGATCGGCGTTCACGTTCAGGGTCTCGCCCTGCTCCCCCGGCGCCAGCGGAGCGATGATGGGGATGAACTCCGGGTGGAGGCGATCGATGACGCTTCGATCCACGCTCACGATCTCCCCCACCAGCCCCAGGTCGGGCTCGTTTTCGAGCCGCTTGGCGCGCACGAGTCCCCCGTCTTTGCCCGTGAGCCCCGCCGCGCGGCCTCCCAGGCTTCCGATGAGGCGCACGAGCTCCTTGTTCAGCGAGCCGCCGAGGACCATCTCGGCGACCTCCAGCGTGGGGCCGTCGGTCACGCGCACCCCGCCGACGAACGACGGCTCGAGCCCGAGCCTCGTTAGCATATGGCTTACCTGCTTGCCGCCGCCGTGGACGACCACCACGTTGATGCCGACCCACGTGAGGAGCACCACATCCTCGGCGAAGCGCTGCCTGAGCTCGAGGTCGTCGATCGCGGCGCCGCCGATCTTCACCACGACGGTGCGGCGCCGAAATTCCTTGATGTAGGGAAGCGCCTCGATCAGGATTCGCGCTTTGTCGATCACTTCCTTCACGGCGGGGCATAGTAGCCGACAGCCCCTCCCGGGTGAAATCCCCGCCCCCACACTGTCGCCCCGATTTCGCGCACGAAGCGAAATCGGACGTGAATGAGTCCTCGGCCGAATCGTCGTACTGGAGGTCATGCTCGGGCCCTGGCACCTCGTCGCGCTGCTTCTGCTGCTCGCGTGTTTTGCGCCCGCGCTCGCGCGCGCAGACGAGGCCACCGCTGGCCGAGGCGATCATTCGGCGAGCTCGGTCGAAGCCCCGTCCGGCGAGCGCGAAGACCCGCGCGGGGCAGACACCCCGCCACGCGACCCGTCTGGGGTACCCCCGCCTAGTGACGACCCGACTGGCGACCCGGCTAGCGCCGACCCGACCGGCGATTCCGAGTCTAGCGATCCCGCGCCCCGCGCTGGGTCCAGCGATGGATCTGCGGGTCCGACCGACGCCGCCTTGGCCGACGCCGCCGCCCCCGATGCAGGCGACCGCGCCGCAGGTCCGTTTTCCGTTGCGTTTACCGGCGGCCTGATGGTGCCGCGCGCGGAGCTCGCCGAGGTCCGGGATATGGGGCTCACCGCGGGACTTCGGTTCGCCCTCACCAGCAACAGCGGTCTCGGCGCCCAACTGGGCGCCGAATACGCACCGCTCCCCCCGGCGGGCGACGACGCACAGGGGGCGCCGCCGCTTCGCGAGAGCCACATCGGCACCGTGACCCTCGCCCCGCGGTTTCGGCTCGGGCGCGGCGCGGTCCGCACCTGGGTCGCCGCCGGCGGTGGGGTGATGCTCGACTACGAGGAGCGCGGCGAACAGGGCGCCGAGGCGGAGCGCACGGTCGATTACGAGCCGGTCGCCACGGCTGCGGCGGGCCTCGAGCTCCACGCCTTCGACAGCGGCGGATTCGTGTTCATGGGCCGCTACGGGCGCTCGCTAAACGAGGTTCGCTACGAGAGCATCTCGGCCACCGCCGGCCTGGTCCTCGACTTTTAGCTCCGGCGCCGCGCCGAACACAAGGTCCGCGCGTGTCGCTCGGTGCGGCGCCACACGCTAAAGGATGTAGCTCGACAGGTCTTCGTCGGCGACGAGGTCCGCGAGCCGCTCGCGCACGTAGTCCCGCGTGATCGAGATCGTCTGCGCGCCGATGTCGGGAGCCGAAAACAGAAGCTCGTCGAGGAGGCGCTCGAGCACCGTGTGAAGGCGCCTGGCGCCGATGTTGTGACTTCGCGAGTTCACCTGCGCCGCGATCCTGGCGATCTCCTCGACCGCGTCGTCCGTGAAATCGACGCTCACCGACTCCGTGCTGAGGAGCGCGGCGTACTGCTTGGTGAGCGCGTTTCTCGGCTCCTTCAAGATGCGGACGAAGTCGCTGTCGGTCAGCGCCTCCAGCTCCACGCGGATCGGGAATCGCCCCTGGAGCTCGGGAATGAGGTCCGAGGGCTTCGCGCTGTGGAACGCGCCCGCCGCGACGAACAGGATGTGATCCGTGCGCACGGTCCCGTACTTCGTCGTCACCGTCGAGCCTTCGACGATGGGCAAAAGGTCGCGCTGCACGCCCTCGCGCGAGACGTCGGGGCCCTGGCGGCCTTCCCCGCCGGCGGTGACCTTGTCGATCTCGTCGAGGAACACGATGCCCGCGTTTTCGGTGCGGCTTATCGCCTCGCGCGTGACCGCCTCGGCGTCGACGAGCTTGTCCGCCTCCTGGTCGGTGAGCACCTCGAGCGCTTGGGGGATCTTCATCTTCCGCTTGCGGGTGCGCCGCCCGAGGTTCCCGAGCATGTCGCGAAGGCCCGACAGCCCCATTTCCTCGACGCCCGAACCGCCGAAAATCTGCAAAAACGGGCTCTGCTCCTCGGTGATTTCGACCTCGACCTCGCGATCGTCGAGCTTCCCGCGGTGGAGCAGATCGCGCAGCTTCTCCCGGGTGCGCGAGTCGTCGGCCGTCTGTCCCTGCGGTTGCGGGGAGCCGTGACCGTGCACGTGCGCCTGCGGGATTTCGGGCTGGGTCTGCCCGCCGCGCGGGCTCGGCGGGCGCTCGGAGAACGACCGCGCCGGCTTGGGGAGCAACAGATCGAGCAGGCGCTCCTCCGCCGCTTCGCGCGCCTTGGGACGCACGCGCCGCGTCTCCTCCTCGCGCACGAGCTTGATGGCCCCCTCCATGAGATCGCGCACGATGGACTCGACGTCGCGCCCCACGTAGCCGACTTCGGTGAACTTGGAGGCCTCCACCTTCACGAACGGGGCGGCCACGAGCTTGGCCAGGCGCCGCGCGATCTCGGTCTTCCCCACCCCGGTGGGCCCGATCATCACGATGTTTTTCGGCGAAATTTCGTCCTTGAGATCGCCTTCGACGTGCTGCCGGCGCCACCGGTTTCGAAGCGCCACGGCCACCGCCCGCTTGGCGCTGTTTTGCCCCACGATATACCGGTCGAGCTCCGCCACGATGGCGCTCGGCGTGAGGTGCTCGGTGTCTCGCGGGTTCATTCGCCGATCTCCTCGATGGTGAG
>SLNH01000336.1 GCA_007133195.1 Nannocystineae bacterium
CGAAGCACGTTGTTGAAAAACGGCGTGGCGAGCCGGCCGATGTTCGCCCGGATGATGTCTTGCGCCCGGTGAAACTCGCGCGGGGTGTTGATTCGAAATCCGAGCACCGAGGAGAACGACTTGATGGGTTTGATCCAAAATGGAAAGTCGAGCCCGAGCTTGTCCAGGGCGTCATCGTCGTAGGGATCGAACCGCGCAAACGGCGGCACCGCCTCGGGCGCGACCTTCCGCTGCTCGATGCGGCTCCAGTACTTGTGCTCGCACTTGATCACGGCCTCGAGCGACGCCGAGGGCAGTCCGCGCGGCTGGCACAGCATCGGGACGAGGTTACTCACGGGAAAGTCCCAGTAGCCGCACACCGCGTCGACGGAGCCCGGATAGCTGTCCAGCTCGTAGTTCGCCTTCGCGAGGTACTCGTCGAGCGGGTAGTAATCGCGCTCGAGGACCTCGGCCGCGGTGAGAAGGTTGTGGAAGTTGTAACCTTCGGCGCCCCGGAGGGTGCGCAGATGGTGCCGGTTTTGCTCGTCGAGGCCGAGGATGAAGATATTCTTTGTCATTGGGCTCCGGTGCCCCCGCCGGGCGGCAGGGGGAAGTCGCTGGCTCGAGCGTAACGCAGGCGCGGCCGCTCGCCAGCGCGCGAAGGCGCGCACGGCGAAGCCGAGGTCGGTTCACGAAGCTCAGTGCGCCGGCCAGCCGTGCTCGGGGCGGCTTCGGATGAAGTCGCCGCCCTCGGTGAGATCGACGTGGAAGTGATCGCGATGCGCGGCGTTGTAGTTCGGGGTGAGAACGATATTCCACACCCCGTCGCCCTTCAGCTCGCACATGAGCTCGTGCAAAAGCGCGTTCTTGTCGCCTTGGGCCTCGGCTTCGCACGTGGGGACGTCATCGGGATCGATGATCCAGTCGTCTTCGACGGACAAGAACTCGCCGCCCGAGGTGGTGAAGCCGGCGATGTCGATGGCCATGGCGTACGCGTGCTGCGACGCTTCGTCCTCCGGGCAATCCTCACCCGGCGTGCCGCCGCCGATGCAGCGGTAGTTGTACACGCCCATGTCCGCGACCTCGACGATGTCCCGCTCCTGTAGGTACGGCGCGGCGACGACGAGGGAGCGGGCGAGCTCGCAGTCCATGAACAGGCTGTCGCGCGGTTCCTCCAGCCACGAGGCGCGGTAACCGATGCCAGAGATGGGCGTGAAGACCTCGACCGGGTCGTCCACGCCGGGGGTGGCGCCCGCGGGCGAAAATTCGGCCCCCGCTGCCTCGAGCCAGTCGTGGCACTCGAGGTCGTCGTCTGGATGCGCGGCGGCGTCGCTCGTCTCGTCGGCATCGGGCTCGGAGGACACGATTTCGCCCGCGCAACCGCCGCCGAAGAGCGTCGCGGCGCCGAGGCCCGCGACGACGGCGCGAGCGGGCGCGCGGGCGGTGCGGCGGGGCCGAGGATGGGTGTTGGCAGCAGTCGTCATCACGATGTGCTCTGGTGGGTGGGCGGCCGAGGCCGCGCGGAGGGGGATGGTGATCAGGGCGACTCGGGTTCGTCCAGGTCGGCGATCTGTCGCCTGTGGAGCTCGACCCAACTGTCGCGGCTTGGCTGGTCGATGACCCAGTTGGAGACGGTGAGCGAGCCGCCTGCGAGCGCCGAAGACGCGAAAAAGCCGTAGCCTCCGGCAAACTCTTCCTCGTTGCCGGCGAGGGTGCGGCGCTCCCACTCACCGTCGTCCGTTCGCTCCGCGACGAGGAGCGCGTGTTCCGTCGCGTCTTGGTACGTCACGACCGGGCCTCGATCGGTGATCACGAGGCTGCTGTCGTCGCCGACGAAGTGAAACTCGAATCTGGGGACCCCGTTTTCGTCGACCTCGCGTATGCGGTGGCCGTCGTCTACGACTTCCCGCTCCCCGCGAATGCTGGTCCAGTACAGAAGCTCGGAGCGGGTGTCGCTCACGTAGGTGACGTGAAGCTCGTCGCTGTCGTCGATCGCGATGGATGGGTATCGCCCCACGTCGAGGCCGTCTCCATCATCGAGCACGGTCGGGTCCGAGAAGCCGCTCGAGGCGGTGCTCCACTCCGCCGACTTGAGCGCGCCCTGGAGGCGATCGTAGTAGGCGAGGACCGGGCGACCGTCGCTGTAGCGATCGGCGGTGAGGTAAAGGCCTACGCCGTCGGGGATGGGGAACGGATCGTCGTTCTCTTCGGCCGATGCGAGGTCGACGCGATCCGCCACATGAATGTCCCACGCGCTCGCGCTCGTAGGCGCATGCGTGGTCGCCTGCGCGAACCGCACCTCGGTGGCCACGTCCGTTTCGCCCTCGCTGCGCACGGCGAGGTAGGCTATCCCGGGCGAGCCGTTCGGGTCGAGCGTGAGCGCGGTGTACATGCCGGCGAGCTCGTAGCCGGCGGCCGAGCCGTCGCCTTCGCCGTGATCGACCACGTGGGTGTCCCAGTCGCCGTCTTGGGAAACCGCGAGCTTGAGTGCGCCCTGGTCCCGGTCGAGGTAGCTCACGTACACCGCGCCGTCGTCGCCGGTCGCGATGTCGGTGTACAGGCCGACGTCGGGGCCGCTGTCTGCGATGCCGTCGCGGATCGGGCTGTCCTCGGCGACCACCGGGCCATCGGGCACGCCGTCCACGAACTCCCAGCGTTCGCGGTCCACGCGGCCCGCCGACTCCATTTCGGCGACCATGAGGTCGCCGTAGGTCTCGTTGTAGGCCGACACCCAGGCGTTGCCGAGCGCGTCGACGGCGACGGCCGAGTGTTGGCCGATATCGCCGACTGACAGGGCGTCGCATTCGCAACCGCCTTCGATGCACATGGCGTTCTGAGCGCCTTCGCAAATCTCCTCGCAGTCGCCGTCGCTCGCGCAGCTTTCACTCGAGCCGCCGCAGCCGGCGGAGCTAAAGCCGATGGCGACGATGGCGGCGCACAGCGCCCCGCCGCGAAACAGCGCGCGCCGGCAGCGCCAGCCTGCGAGCCCGACCAAGACGAGGAGCAGGGCGGCGGCGCCGCCGCCAAAACCGCCGCCCCCGGCCGCGGCGTGACAGCCGCGCGCGCTCACGCCGACCCGATCCAGGTCGAGCGTCTTGGAGCTCTCGTTTCCAGCCTCGTCGCGAGCGAACACCTCGACCTGGTTTTGGCTATCGGCGAGGTCGCGGGCATCGTCCAGATCCAGGGCGCCGGTGTCGAACGCGGTGCTCGCCGCGTCCGCGCCGGGCGGGCCGAGCGCGCGCTCGATCCGCTCGCTAGGCGACACCGCGTCAGTCGCGGGGACGATGAGCGATTCACCCTCGGCCCTGGCCCGATCGGGGTGAATGATCGGCGGGACCGAGTCGATGATGACGGGCAGCGCCACGGGTGTGGGGTCGGTGGTGCGGTAGTCGCCGACAGCGCGCGCCTTGACCTCGATCTCGTAGTGTCCCTGGAACGCGAACGCGCGGTCGCGAAGCACGAGGGGCGCGGCGTCGGAAAACGGGCGCCAGATGCCGCCCTCGATGCGCCAGCTGTGCTCGAGCGGTCGGCCCGACGCGTCATGGGTGTCCACATCGATGACCACCTCGGCGCGGTCGCCACCCTGCGCCGCGCCGGAGGGCAGGGCCTGCATCTCGGCTGGCGCCGGTGCGGTGACGCGCTCGATTTCGGCGCGGGTCTCTGCGCGCTCGGGGGCGCCCTCGTCGCCGAATTCGTCGGCGAGCTTTGCCAGCGCGGGCCTGCTTTGGGCGAGGTCGCCGATGATCTCCGGCTCGCCGAACGCGCCCGCGATGGACAAAAACGCGTCCTCGTCCGTCTCGATCCGGCCCACCTCGAGATCGGTGAGGGTGAAGCCCGCGATCCTCGGGAGCTCGAACGTGCCGAGGCCCGAGCTTAGGTGGGGGACCACGAGGTCCAAAAGGGCTGGGATGACGTCCTCGAGGCCTTGCGGATCCTCCCGCACGAACTCGGGGTTTCTGATCTGGATGCTCACGCTCTGCGCGTCGAGCCCGGCCAGCGTCGGCAAAAGCGCCGGCGCGCCCGCGTCGTCGACGGTGAGCTCGACGCCGAGGCCGAGGTCCAGATCGATGCCGAGGGTGAACGCTCGGACCCAGCGCTCGAACAAGAACGCATAGAGGTCGATCTCGAGGTCGCGAAGGTGCAGGGTGACGTTCGTGTCGCCCGAACCGTCTTCCACGGTGGCGTCGATGGGCTCTTGGGGCCGGATGACCACGAGCATGGGATCATCGCCGGTTCCCGTGCCGAGCTCGGCGAGAGAGGGGACGAGGACGCCAAGGGTGCCCAGGTTCAGCTGCGGAAGCGCGCTGCTGTCGAGGCCGAGGCACAGCGCGCCCGAAGCAAAGGCGTGATAGCCGGCTAGGTGGAGCGCGGTTTCAGACACGCCCATGACCACGTCTTGGCCGTCCGGGTCGTTTTCGCCCGCGAACTCGCCGGCGGGGGGGAGCTCGAACGAGCCGCGGTTTAGTCGCGCCAGCTCGTAGGGCTCGGCGGCGAAGTCGGGGCGCTCGATCGGGGGCACGCACGGCGACGGGGTCGTGGAGCCGTGAAAGCTTCGGTCTTCGGGCTCGTAATCGGTATTGATGCCGGCGATGAGGCCCAGGTTCAGACCGTCGTTTTCGAGGTGGGCGTGGCCGCCCGGCTCGGCTCTGAGCTCGAGCTTGACCTCGCTCTGCGGGCGAAACTGCGTGATGAGGGGGGTGACGTCCAAGACTCCCTCGATGCCCAGCGGATCGGGGAGCAGGCCCTGGATGAAGTCGTCGACGTAGGGCGAGAAGAAGTCGACGATGCGCTCGGCGACGTGGTCCTTGATGAGGCTAGCGAAGCCAGAGACGAAGCTGCAGCCGCCGATATCGAGTCCGTCGAGGTCGATGTCGGGGATTCCGGCCAGGCCGAACCGCAAGTCTCCGGTCCGCTCGTCGATGTCCACCTCGATGTCCGCCGACAGGAATACCTCTTCGCCTTCGAGCTCGAACGTGCAGCTCGCAACGCCGTAGCGGGCCGGAATGTCCGCCTCCCCGTCGAAGTCGACGCCCAGGCGCAGGGTATGCTCGTCCTCGGCGATCACCCCGGCTTCGTTGAGCTCGATGTCGATCTGGCAGCCCGGGTTGTCGTTCGCGTCGATGCAGTCGTTTTCGTGGCAAGCCTCGTAGGACGCCCCGAGGAAGCTACCGGCCGCGCGCGGGATGCAGATGCCGTCGGCGAAAAGCTCGTTCACCACGGGGGGAACGAGCTCGCTCACCTTCTCGAACCCCGCCGGCGTCACCCGGACCTGCGCCGCGCCCTCGATGGTTTGACTGCCGGGCAATCCGCCCTCGGGGAGCGGCTCCATGTCGCAGCCGCCGCAGCTTCCGGCGCCGCTGCACGCGGTAAGCGCAAAGATGACCACGGCCCAAAGGATGTTCGTTCGCCGATGCCGAGAGCGCATAGGGACTCCGCGGGATAGGGGCGGGCGCAAAAGCCTAGTGTAACGCCATTCACCAGCGCATGGGCGGCCACGACGAGGCGCACGTGAACCAGCCTCTGCTCATCCGACCACCATCGCGCAGGTCGGCGAGAAGGTCCGTAATGGGACCTACACGCCGCGGGAGGCAGCGTGAGGGACGCAGGGAGGCGACGAACACGCTCGATGTGAGGATCTGTCGGGTTTTTGCTTACATGAAGCGAGAGCCACGCCCCTTGACAGTCTGCGCGGGGGAAAGCTATGAACGCTCCCCCGCTTCGCGGGAGTTTTGGGCCCGTAGCTCAGATGGATAGAGCGTCGGACTTCGAATCCGCAGGTCGGGCGTTCGAGTCGCCCCGGGCCCGCCGACGCCGAGCACCTCCGGCCCGTCCGCAATCAGCGGCCGGAGGCGATTGCCGGCGATCGCCGGCCGCCGCCAGCGGGCTCGTCGCGCCGGCTTTGCGCATCACCTCGCTTGACCTTCGACCAGGGCTCGGGCAAGGTCCTTTCCGCTCCGGGCGCGCGCCCGGACGAGGCGCTGCGAGCCAACGCCGCGCTTTCGGGGGGTATAGCTCAATTGGCAGAGCAACGGACTCTTAATCCGTCGGTTGAAGGTTCGACTCCTTCTACCCTCACCATCCCTTAATGGGGACGCGATCCGGCCCGCGAACGCGGTGCGCCTGGTGCGGCACCGACCCCCTTTACTGTCGCTATCACGACGAGGAGTGGGGGGTGCCGGTGCATGACGACCGGCTGCTGTTCGAGTTCCTGGTGCTCGAAGGGGCGCAGGCGGGCCTATCGTGGCTCACGATCTTGCGCAAGCGCGAGGGCTACCGCCGCGCGTTTGCCGGTTTCGATCCGAATGCGGTGGCGCGCTTTGACGAGCGCGACGTACGCCGCCTGCTCGCCGACGCGTCGATCGTCCGCAACCGCCGAAAGCTCGAGGCGGCGATCGGCAATGCCCGCGCGTTTTTGGCGGTGCAAGAGCGCTTCGGCAGCTTCGACCGCTACATCTGGGGCTTCACCGACGGCGAGCCGATCGTCAATCGCTTCCGCCGCCAGGCCGAGATTCCGGCGAAGACGCCCCTATCGGAGGCGATCAGCCGCGATCTCAAGGCGCGGGGGTTTCGCTTCGTCGGCCCGACCATCATGTACGCCCATATGCAGGCGACCGGGATGGTCAACGATCATGTCGTCGACTGCTTCCGCTGGCCCGAACTCGCCGGGCGGGCGGGTTGACGCCTGGGCCATCGGTCGCCGATCAATCGTCTTCGTTGACATCGTCCCAGTAGTTGCCCCAGTAGTCGTAATAGTTCTCGTTCGTGTTCGAGGTCGTCCAATCGTCCTTGTATTTGTTCTCGAGCCAGTCCTTCGCGAGTTCCTCGATACGGTCGGCTGAAAGCGAGTCCGTATCGTCTTCCTCGTCGTCGAGGTGTTCCCGGAACTCGTCATAGCCCGCCGGCGAAGAGACGTCCTCGTCGGGGTTTTCGCGCTCGCGTTCGATGAGGCCTACGTAGGTGATCGCTTGGGCCCGGATCTCGTTTTCCATCTTCGCATTCACGAAGTCCTCGCGCGACTCCTCGGACGCCACGTCGGGCTCGCGGTCGGCGTGGTAGTCCGCGAGGTGGCTTAACTCGTGCATGAAGCTCGGCACCCACCGGTCGAAGTCGCGGTTGCGATCGAGGTGAATCTCGCCGCTTCGGTGAAAGTTGCCTTGGCCGGACCATTTGACCGCAAAGTCGTCGCCATCTTCCTCTTCGATCTCGTCGAGTAACGAACTTACGCGATCCGAGCGCCTTGCTTCCTCGATGAGCCGGTCGCGGACCTCGTCTGGAACGCGGTCCCCCACCGTTCTTTCTTCGTCTTCATCCGATTCCTCATCTGGCTCGGGGCTGTTGGGTTCCGGACGCGACGCCTTTGGGTGGGCTTGCACCCGCGTCCGCTTGCCCGGGGCGAGCGCGGTCGCGCTTTCGGCTGGTTTGTCGTGCGCCGAGCTCCCGGCTCGCTTTCGCTTCGTCTTCATGGCGAAAGCTCACGCACGTGGAGTTCTGGCTCCCCGCGCGGCGGCAGGTCGACGAGCCAGAGCTCCTTGTCTCCATCTATCTCGACACCCAGGCGGAGCCAATACCCGTCGTCCTGCTTATCGGCCGAGGGCTCCGGCAGGTCGAGGACGCGCGAGTGAACTCCTTGGTGCCGATAGAGCTCGAAGAAGCGCTGCGGCAGGCCTTCGGCGGTCCAAAGCGCCGGCTCGTCCCGGAGGAAATCCCGCACGGCGCGTAGGTTCTGGCTGAGCACGAACGGGTCGCGGTCGCTTCGAGTCGCGATGAAAAAACTCATCGGGTGCGCGGCCTCCCCGAGCAGCACGCGGAAGACCTGGTGCTCCCGCGCGCCATCGATCTCGGTCTTCCGCACCACGTAGGAATCCGGGCCCTCGACAAAGAGCTCCAGCTCGCGATCCTGGGATCGGGCGACGGCACTGACGATCTGGTCGTGCGTCGGCTTTTTCATCGCATCGTCCTTGTCCTGCGGCTCCGCGTCCTTGTCGGAGCGGAGACTGTAGCCGCCGTTATCGACTTCTCCTGAGGAGCCAGCGGACGACTCTCCCTTAGGCGGTCCGCACGCGAGAGCGCAGGCCGCTAGCACCACGACCACACCCAAGCATGACGGCTCTCTCGGCACCCCTGTTTCGAACACGCTCGCACCGACGAGTGATCGGCCCACGCCTTCGAAATGTTACCACGAGGGCTATCGCCCGGCCGCGGGCCGTGCACTCACGACTCGGCCGCCGCCATGCTCTTGGGCGGGGTCTGCGCCGGGCCGGCCAGTCTTGCAGCCGATCGTCATACCGACTCGCTGCGCGGGTTGCAGCGGTTCACCCGCGCGGGTGACAATGGCGTCCGCGAATCGGGGGGAGGACGCCGCGCATGTATGGCGCATCGATTTGGATCGACGTCCCTAACGAGGGTGCATGCCGCGGCGGTGACCGGGTGCCGGTCACCGTGTGGGTGTGGTGCCATCAGCCGCTCGCCTGCCGAACCGTCATGCTCGAGCATTTTTGGCGGGTGGATGGCGAGGGGGCGAGCGACGTGGAGGTGCTCTCGCAGCAGGACCACCACATCGAGGCGGGCGGTCTCCCGGCGGGCCAGTACATGTCGTTTTCCTTCCAGGTAGACATCCCGCCGTATCCGGTGTCCTACCGCGGTCACGCTATCAACCTCGCTCACTACCTCAAGGTGAGCCTCGTCGTTCCGCGGGGCCACGACATCACCTCGGGGTGCCAGCTCGCGGTTTATCCCGGCGCGCCGATCGAAAACGAGGCTGACGACGAGCTCGGCGGGCGCGCCGGCCATCGGACGCATGAGCCCGGTCGGGGGAGCCTGTGGGCCGGTGGCCTAACCGTCGCCGCCGGCGTGGCACTGTTTTTCTACGGCCTTCATGAGGAAAGCCCGGCCGCGGGACTGATGGGGATCGGAGCTGGGCTCATCGGGGTCGTAATGTTTTTCGTCGGACTTCACGTTCGGCTTACGCGCGTTCTTCTGGGCGGCCGTGTCGACATCATCCCCGTGTCTTGGCACGTCCACCCCGGCGCGGGCATGCCCGTGCGCGTGCGTTTCGTGCCTGTCGTGCCGCTTCGCCTAAACGCGGTCACGCTGCGCTTGAAAGGCCACAAGACTTTCCATTCAGGCGGAGAAGACCATTACCCGCGCGAGGACGAGATCCACGCGTCGGACGAAAACCTCGCCACGAAGCGATGGGTGTCTCGAAACGAGGCCGTCGAGTTCGAAACCGACATCTCGATCCCCGAAGACGCGCCCCCCAGCTTCGAGGTCGAGCACAACAGCGTAAACTGGACGCTCTCGCTGGAAATCTGCCCTTGGTTCCTCCGGACGTGGCTCGAGTCGCGCTTGGTCGTGGTGCGGCCGTGGCAGATTCCTGAACTGACCGCGGATGCCGGGCGCGCGCCCGGCGCAGCACGGCTGGGTTGAGGAGCAGGTAGACGATGAGCGGAGCCGAACATATGAACGAGGCCAGCTGGAACGTAGCGGAAGTTCGCACGTGGTGGGGGGCGATGGGGGAGATCAAGGCGCTCCTCGTTGCGCTCGTCGTCGGCGCGCTCGTCTTCGCGGTGGCCCTCCCGGTGATCGCGGGGTCCGCCTATCTCCTCGATAAGGCGGGCGCGGTCATGCTCGCGGTGCCGATCGCCCTCGCTCCCCTGCTCATTTTCAAGTCGGTGCTTACGCGGGTAAATCGTCGGCTGGTCCGGCGAGGTTGGGGCGTGGGAGCCGTGGAGCTTTATTCCGATTATTGGCTCGTCGTGTGGAGGAACGGCTACCGACAGGATTTCGATCTCAGGTGGCCGGTCGGGGTCTGGCGGTACTGGTTTCATCCCGGCGGCCTCGGCTACGGGCGAAATGCATTCATTTGGATTCAGCAGGGCACCCACGGGGCCGTCCTGTACGCCACGAGGACCACCACCGGCGGGTTCGAGTCCCGAAGCGACGGGATTCGGTTGAGCGCGAACGACAATACCGCGATGAAAAACTCGCTGCCGTCCGCGAACGTCGAGCTCGAAGACGGCGATTTGCGAGAGATCGACGCGCTCCTCGTCGACAAGGCATCAGGCTGGGCGCAAGCCGGCGCATGACGCGGCGAGGCCGAACGCCGCTGTCATCGCCGCCGGCTGCGTCCGGCGTCTCACCCCTTGGGCTTGGCCAGGTGGAAGCAAACCACCTTCGGCTCGGTCATCTCGTAGAGCGAAAACCGCACGCCTTCGCGGCCGAGCCCCGAGTCCTTCACGCCGCCGAACGGCATCGCGTCGAGCCGGTAGTCGGTGGAGTCGTTTATCATCACGCCCCCGCAGTCGAGCTCGCGCGCGGCGTAAAACGCGGTGTCCACGTCTTGCGTGAACACCCCGGCGTGCACGCCGAACGGGAGGCTGTTGGCCTGCGCGATGGCGTCGTCCAGATCGCTGACCCGGTAGAGGTTGACCGTGGGGCCGAACACCTCCTGATGGTGGATCTCGGCGCTCGTCGGAACGTTTTCCAGCACGGTCGGGGGAATCAGGGTGCCCTCGCGCGTGCCGCCCGTGAGCACCGTGGCCCCGGCGCGCTCGGCGTCGCGGATCTGCCGCTCGACGCGCTCGGCGGCGCGCTCGTCGATGAGCGGACCCATGTCGGTGGCCTCGGAGAGCTTGTCGCCGACCTGATAGCGCGACGTGAGCGACACGAAGCGGTCTCGGAACTCGTCGTAGACGCTGTCGTGGATGTACAGGCGCTGCACGCCGATGCAGTTTTGCCCGGCCGCAGCGAAGGCGCCCGACACGCAGGTCTCGGCCGCCCACGCTACGTTGCTATCGCTCCAAACGATCACGGGTGAATTCGAGCCGAGCTCCATGCCCAATTTTTTGAGCCCCGCCCTTTGCGTGATCATCTTGCCGGTGTCCACGCCGCCGGTGAACGAGATCATGCGCACGCGGTCGTCGGCGATCAGCTGATCACCCATGTCGCGGGCCTCTCCTGTGATCGCCTGAATCACGAGCGGCGGCAGGCCGTGCTCGACGAACGTTTCAACGAGCTTGAGCGCCGACAGCGGCGTGGACGTGGCGGGCTTGAGGATCACCGCGTTGCCGGCGGCGACGGCGGGGCCGAGTTTGTGCGCGACGAGATTCAGCGGATCGTTGAACGGCGTGATCGCGGCGACCACCCCGATGGGACCGCGCTCATAGTAGCCGATGCGGTTTTCGCCTCCGGGGAACGAGTCGAATCGGATCGTCTCGCCGACCAGCTGTTTGGACGCGTCGGCGGAGACGTTTAGGACGTTCACGCACCGGCGAACCTCCTTGCGCGCCTCGCGGATCGTCTTCGAGCCCTCCCGCGCGATCGTGCGGGCGAACTCCTCGGCTCGCTTTTCCACGGAGTCTGCGGTGTCGCGAAGCACGGTCGCCCGCTGATAGGAGGTCATGGAGCGTGCGACCTCGGCGCCGCGCGCGGCTGCGGCGAGCGAAGCTTCGATGTCTTCGGCCGCGGCCGCGGGTACGGTATCGATCACGGATCCGTCATAGGGATCGCGCACCTCGATCGAACGTTCGCGATCCACCCATGTATCGGCGAGTAGCATTTTCATAGATATGGTCCCTCCCTCCGCGCCGCCGATATGCGAGGGCTCGGCGCGGCTTGCGAGCTGAGGCAGCCTACCTCCCCAGCACCGGGGCTGAAAGAGCGGCCGGTGGGGTTTCCTTCGGTCCGGCGCGAGCCGGGCCACGCGACGGCGTGCCGAGTGGGGGCTCGCATATCGCCCCCGGCGCAGTGTACGATGGCCCGGTGGTCGTAGGCCAAAGCGACTCGACATGGGTCGGTCGTGCGCGCGAGCTCGGGGCCTTGGAACGCGCTCTCGGCCGCGCCCGCGAGGGTATACCCTCGGTCACCGTCGTCACCGGGCCCAGGGGGAGCGGGCGCAGCGCGCTCGTTCGCCGGTTCGCTCGGGGCGTGGAGGCGAGCGGCGACGGCGTCGCGATTTACGGCGACGCGCACGCGGGGGTTCACGGTTCGTTTCGCGGCGTGGATGGCGTGGTGGCGTCGATCGCCGCGGCCCTGCAATCTTTGCCTGCGAGCGAGCGGGCGCGGCTTTTGACTGACGACATCGCCGTGGCCGCGCGCATGCTGCCGGCGCTCCGTCGCGTTCGCGACATCGCCGAGCGGCGGCGCAAGGCCCCGCGGCGCGCCGAGTCCGCGGAGCTCCGCGATCGCGGGCTCGCCGCCGTGGCGGAGCTTCTGCGGCGCCTCGCCGCGCGCCGGCCGGTCGCCTTGATCATCGACGACATCGACGGGCGCGACGAGGATGCAGACGTGTTCTTGTCCCACGTGATTTGGCCGCCGCGCTCGCCTCCGGCGCTCGCGGTGTTGGCCACCGCGCCCACCCTCGCCGACGCCCGCTTGCCGGCGCTCGGCGGCGAGCTCGCCCCGCGTCGCATGGAGGTTGGCGCGCTGGCCGCCGATGAGGCCGAAACATTGGCTCATGAGCGGCTGGTCGCGGCGGGCGCCGATCCGGGGCGGGCCGGGGCGGTGGCCCAGCGCGCGGGGGGCTTTCCCGGCGAGATCGAAGCGCTGGCTCGCGCCATGGGCGAAGGCGCCGAGGTCCCCGACACGGGTGATTCGGTGGACGTGGCGCGTTCGCGGCTTTCGCTCCTGTCGCCGCCCGCCCGAGCCGTGGTCGAGATTTTGGCCGCCTGTGATTTGAGCCTCCCGCGCGCCGTCGTCGCGCGCGCGGCCGGCCTCGGGGAGGACGCCGAGGACGCCGCAGCCGATCTGCTCGCGCGCGGGCTCGTGGAGGCGTGCGAGGTCAACGACCGCGCGGCGCTCCGCATCGCCGACCGCGCCGTGCGCGACGGGGCGCTCGCCGGCCTGAGCGAAGCCGAGCGCCAGGCTCGACACCTGCGCGCCGCCGAGCAACTCGATCTGTACGGCGACGCCGAGGCGGCGGCCGTGGCATCGGGTCTCGCCCGCGCCGGCGCGCTGGACAGCGCCGCCCGCCGCGCGCTTTTCGCCGCGCGAAAGGCCCGCGAGGAGCTCGCGTTCGCCAGGGCGGCGGAGCTGTTCGAGAGCGCGATCGAGCTCGGGGGCGAGGGCCTCGAGGAGCGGCTTTCGGCGCACATCGAGCTAGCCGAAAGCTTGGCTCACCTGGGACGGCGGCGCCGGGCCGGCGAGGCGTTTTCCCGCGCCGCCCCGCTCGCGCCGCCCCGCGAGGCGCGCCGACTGCAGGGTCGAGCGGCGGAGCAACTCGCCGTCGCCGGTGATGCCGCCGGGGCGCTCGAGCTCGCG
>SLNH01000220.1 GCA_007133195.1 Nannocystineae bacterium
CGCCTCGAGGAGCTCGAGCAGGCTGCTGTCGCCCCCAAACCGCAAAGGCGTCGGCGCCGCCGCTAGTGTCTCGACCGGTTCGAAGACCGAGTAGAGCGGCGACCGGTTTGAAGACCGAGTAGAGCGGCGACCGGCTCGAAGACCGAGCAGAGCGGCGACCGGTTCGAAGACCGAGTAAAAACGTGAAGAGGCAAGCGAGACGAGGCGCGACGAACGAGCGGGCTTTTGCCCGTGAGTGAGTAGCTACGCCGTATCGCGCCGCAGATTCGCGTTTGGTTTTAACCACACACCGAGAAGCCGCACCGCGTACACAGCTTACACCGGCGCCCCACGGTCTCTGGGGCGCCGCACTCGGGGCAGCGCTCCGGGTCCGGCGCCAGCTGTTCGGCTCGGCCATATCCCAGGACCTGGTTTTCTACGCTGCGATCCCGGTAGACCGTCACGCCCTTACAGCCCTCGCGGTAGGCCTGGTCGTAGGCCGCCGCTATCGCGGCCGGCGACGCGTCGCTCGGCACGTTGATCGTCTTCGACACGCCCGCGTGGATCGCGCGCTGAAACGCCGCCTGGATGTGGATGTGATCCTCGGGCGCCACGTCGTGGGCAGCCGGAAACAGGCGCCCTAGGTCGTCTGGCACCGCTTCGAGGCCGCGCGCGCGCCCGCGCTCGGCGAGGCGCGAAGCGAGCGCGTCGGACCACAGGCCGCGCTCCTCGAGCCGGCGGCGGAATTCGGGGTGGATCTCCGCGAGCACCTCGCCGCCGAGCACGCGGCGCTCGAAGGCCACCGCGTAAAGCGGCTCGATGCCGCTCGAACATCCGGCGATGATGCTGATCGTGCCGGTCGGCGCGATCGTGGTCGTGGTCGCGTTTCGCATCGGCTCGCCAGCCCCGGCCCAGCGCGAACCAAAGAATTCGGGGAACGGGCCGCGCGTTTCGGCCAGGCGGCGCGAGGCCGCGACGGACTCTCGGTCCAAGACATCGGCGATCTCGCCGGCCACGGCCACGGCGGCCTCGTCGTCGTAGGGAATGCCGAGCTCGATCAGAAGATCGGCGAAGCCCATGACGCCGAGGCCGATTTTGCGCGTCGCCGCGGCCGCCCGCCCGATCTCGGGGAGGGGATAGGCGTTTTTCTCCACGACATTGTCGAGAAAGTGCACGCCCTCGGTGATCACGTCGCGGAGCCGCTCCCAGTCCACCGCCGGGCCGCCCCGCGAAGGCGGCGCCACGAACTTGGCGAGGTTGATGCTGCCGAGCGTGCACGGTTCGAACGGTAACAGCGGCTGCTCCCCGCACGGATTCGTCGCCTCGATGTCGCCAAGGGCCGGCGTCGGCTGCAGCTCGTTGATGCGGTCGACGAAAATCAAGCCCGGATCTCCCGTGGCCCACGCCGCGTTCGCGATGGCGTCGAGCACGCGGCGCGCGTCGAGCTCCCCCACGGGCTCCCTCGTGTGCGGGTGCCGCAGGGCGAACCGATCGCCGCGCTCGGCCGCGTCCATGAACGCGCCGGTGACCGCGACGGACAGGTTGAAGTTTTGCATCCGCGCGGGATCGAGCTTGGCCGCGACGAAGGCGAGGATGTCGGGATGATCGACGCGGAGCACACCCATGTTCGCGCCGCGGCGCGCGCCGCCCTGCTTGATCGCCTCGGTGGCGGTGTCGAAGATCTGCATAAACGCCACCGGTCCGCTCGCCCGCCCGCCCGTGCTCGCGATGAGGTCGCCGCTCGGCCGCAGCCGGGAGAACGAAAACCCGGTCCCGCCCCCCGTCTTTTGGATGAGAGCGGCCGATTTCATGGCCTCGAAGATCGCGGCCGTGTCGTCCTCGACCGGCACCACGAAGCAGGCGGCGAGCTGACCGTTCGGTCGACCCGCGTTCATGAGGGTCGGCGAATTCGGCAGAAACTCGAGCGCGCGCATGCGCGCCCGAAACCGCTCGGCGGTGGCGGCGACCTCATCCTCGGACGCCCCGTAGCGCGCATCGACGCCCGCGATCGCGCGGGCCACGCGCCCAAACATGTCATCGGGGGGCTCGAGCTCGCCGCTCGGCCGCGGGCGGAGGTAGCGGTGCCTGAGCACGGTGAGCGCGTTGTCGGACAGCTGTGCCGGCTCGCCTGGCAGAGTGGGATCGGCTCGTCGTGACGCCTCGCGCTTCGTCATAAAACCTCCCAGCGCCGGCCTCGGATTCAAAACCTCGCCGCCCCGCGCCTCGAGCGCCCAGTCACGTTGGCTTCGAGGCACCTGTGCCGACAAGCCGGCGCGACGCGCTGTCGTGGCTCGATGTTAACCGGAACATCCGTTCAGCTCAACATCCATCCTAGTGGCCCAGCGCAACGCCGACGGAGCGGTGCGACCCGCGTGCCGCCGCCGCGTTGCCGCGCGCCGAGCTCCAGCGTTGGCGCGTACTTGCGTAGCGAGCCGCACTGCTCGATACTCGAGTTCGGAGCGCAACAGCGCTCGGAGCCTGCCCGCGTCGTGACTCCTCCCGCTTCGAGTCGTATGCATCCCCGCTTCGCGACTGAAGCCTCGATCGCCATTCGGGGCCCGGATGGCCAGATCGACGGACGTACGAAGGATGTCTCGCGAGGCGGGCTGGCGGCGATCGCCCAGCAGCCCATCGCGCCCGGCACCGCGGTAGAGCTCGAGATCTCCCTCGTGTTCGACGAAGCCACGTTCTCCGAGCCGCTCGCCGTCCCCGCCCGCGTGGTGTGGTGCACGCCGCTCGGCGAGCGCGACTACCAGATCGGCACCGCGTTTTTGCCGCTCGCGAGCGAGCAAGCCGAGTACCTGAGCATGTTCCTCCGGTATCTGAGCGACTGGGACGGCGGCTAACGGGCCGTCACGGTCGGGGCGCGCGCGGATAAACGGTCGGCCGGCGCGCGAGATTCACCGCCGTGGCGGGCCCCCACTGGGCTGGTATCGCGCAATCCTCTTCGCAGGGGTCGGACGATTTCGCAGACCTGCCGCGTGCAGGGCTTCCCACGGGCCGTGCTAACTGTCTGCAATCGCGACGCCGAGGTTTTGGCACGACTTATGCGTGAATGGCGAATGGTTCACCGCCCCACCCGCTCCCCCACGCGAATGGAACCCAACCTATGGCTACTGAACCCCGACAAGCGATGACATTCGAGCCAAATCCCGCCGACCCCAAGCGCGCCACGCGCATCCTGGCCAAATCGCTCGTCAAGGAAATGACGGCGCAGGGCTACAGCGAAAAGCAGATCGTCGCGCTGGCCACCGAGCTTTTGAGCGAAGTCACAACTCGGATTTCGTCGCCCTCCCCCACGGACTGACGAGCCGCCGCGCCGCTCGCCCCGCGCAAACCGCGCGGTCGCTTTGCGGGGTAGACATCGCGAAACCGCGCGCGCCGGCCGAGCCGAGGCCGCGCGGCATGCCATGTTCCCGCCGCCAGCGCTCCCGGGCGCGTGGACGGCGAACGCCTCGGGCCCCACCACACAGCCCCGCCACTGCCGGCGGGGAAACACCGGACCTTGGGCCTTGACGGTGACG
>SLNH01000093.1 GCA_007133195.1 Nannocystineae bacterium
ACAGGTCTGTAATCGTGCAGCTTCGTGGACTCGCTACGCTCGTCCACTCCGCCATGCACGCTTACAGCCATGTTCGCATCGACGTCGAGTCCTGCCCTCGCTGCGCCGGCCCGATGAAGATCCTCGCCTTCGTCACCGAGCCCAGAAGCCTCAGCCGCCTGCTCATACACGCCGGCCTCCCCACCGACATCCCGCCCATCGCCTCGGCCCGCGCCCCGCCGCAAGCCGCCTGGGCCTTCGAGCCGGCCTGACCTTCCGCCTGCCGCCTGCCCGCCTCAATTCCCCCGCTCTCGCGGGGCTGGGATTCGTTCGCGCTGCGCTGCTTCGGCCGGCCAAAACCGTGTAACCTTAACCACATTTCCACCTGCCGAGCACTCGGCCCGCACACCTCTCTACCGGATGCCTTCCCGACTGCGCCTGCTCCTGCCCGCGTCTGCTACCCGGCCGATCCACCGAAACCGCTTTCCTTTTTCCTACCGGCCGGGGCGGAAAGTGGCTTTATAGCGATGCGCGCGAGCTGCGGGCATCTATGCGCATCGGCGCAGGTTGGGCCGGAGACGATTTCGGGTTTCGGTGCCCCATGCCCCCTTTGAGATTCTATTCTCCTGGTCACTAATTGTGCGAAGCGCTCATACCTACACTCCTTATCCAGCGAAGACACGAAGACGACCGGGGAATGCCCGATGAGGTGGTCGACCGGTGGGGAAGGGCCGGCGCGGAGCGATCGGGAATGGACATCGTAAGCGGGATACGAGCGTTCGGTATCGCGGCGACTGCGACCGGC
The DNA here is from genome assembly GCA_007133195.1 of Nannocystineae bacterium. Lineage (GTDB taxonomy): Bacteria > Myxococcota_A > Polyangia > Haliangiales > Haliangiaceae > SLNH01. Next base: position 785 of record SLNH01000093.1, read on the forward strand.
GACGCGATCGTCTCCTGCGGCCTCGATTTCGGGCTCCGCCCTTGCTCGCGATGGAATAGCTCGCAAGAGCCTTGCAACGTCAACAAGAAATGCAGCGCACGCGGCGTCGAGCTGGCCGACCGCGCCAAGACCTCGGCAACGTACTCGTGGGCGCCGGCATCGTCGGGACGGTAACTGTGGTGATCGTTCGGACCAATGCGCCGTCTCGGTCGGGAGCCCGAGGGACCGCGGGCTGGGCAGCGGCCCGGCTCTTGCCGGTGGCCACAAAGGAGCAGATCGGCATTGCGCTCTATGTGATGTTTTAGGGAGAAAGCGCGTCATGGGGAAACGATTGACAGTTGTATTCGCGTTCGTGCTGCTCGCATCCAGCTGTCAGCAAGTCCTCGGGATCGAAGATGTGATCGAAAGCGACGCCGGGCGTGATTTGGAGGGTGATGCCGGAAGTTATTCGGAGGGCTACACCGAAGCGGCGCAAAGCCGCATCACCGCCAACGTCCCGGCGTTAGTCGACAACGCGATGGTGTCGATCGATCTCGTCGCGAGTAGCGAGACGCTTGGCGCGGTCGATGAGAGTGTCGAGGCCCTGGTGGACCACTTCGGCCTCGGCGGAGATGTCGCCGTCGTCGGCAGCTTCCTCCGGCTGCTGCGCGATGGCCACGGCAGCGATTTCTTCGACGACGAGATAAGCGGTGAGGATCTCTCCGAGTTTTTCACCGAGGTCGTGTTCACCGATGACAACTACGACGGCGAAGGCTACTACCTGCCTTCAGTCGAGATGTTTTGCCCGGTCGATGAGACCGGTGCGCCGCCCGCCGATTGCGTCGAGCAAGTAGACGAGCTCGAGCTGCGTCTCCGTACCGTGCTCGTCGGTGAGGACGGCATCGATATCTCGCTCGTGGTCGGCGCGGATCGCTTCGAGCCGATCACCCTCGAGCTTCGACCGAACTCTCTCTCCGGTGTCACCGATCTCGGCGCGCTCTACGACGCCGCGGTGTTTCTCGTCGACGTGGCGGGCGACGCGCTCGACGACGTCCCGGATGTCCTCGAGGGCGTGGTCGCCGCCTCTCTGATCGTGCACGGCGACGAGCACGTCGGCATTGAGGCGACAGTGCGTGAGGAGCTTGCGGTCGAGGGCGATGGCATCAGCCTCTCGCTCGGCGCGAACGACCCGACGCTGGCCCTCGAGGTGAACGGCCCCGAGGAGTCGGTGACGGCGAGCATCGAGGTGGGCCGCTTTCAGCTTCAGCGCCCGTGGGCCGAAATGGAGGAGGAAAGCAACGCCAGTGGTGAGTTTAAACTCGATTGGCTGGGTCTGAGCGGCGAGGTCACGCTCGAGGAGGGCTCCCAGACGCTGCAGATCGAGAACATCAGTTTCGGCGATGACACGTCGACGGTCGCTCTCGACGGCCACGTTCTTCTCGCGGTCGATCTCAACCCCGGGGCCGGTCGCGCCTTCACCCTCACTGTGCTTCCCGAGGACGGCGAGCATCCGACCTTCGGCTTCGATCCCGCGTTCGATCTCTCGCTCGGTTTCGGCATGCAGCCGCTCGCCGATGCCGGCGACGACGTGCCCGAGTTCATGCTCGACGACGTTCTTCGCTTCGCAGTCACCGGCCCGGTGCCGACGATTCAGGCGGTCGATTCCGAGGATGAGTTCGAGGGCGGCATCCGCGTTGTGTCGGGCGAGCTGTCAGTCGCGAGCGACGAAGGCGGCGAGGTCGTCGTGGCCGAGGGCCAGTGCTTGATCGGCAGCGAGCCGGAGGAGGGAGAGCACCCATTCATCGGCTCATTCGCCGAAGGTAACTGCGAGTAGCGCCGCGTTTCCTCGGCGCGCGCCGCGCGCCAAGGCACAATTCCACGAGGGCTCTCCCTTCTCGACGTCTACCACCCGTCCTACAGGAGCGACCGCCTCGGGTTTCGCTGCGCCAGGTCCCCCTGATCTCCTGATCTCCTGGTCGCTTGATCGCTGAGCTACTCATGCCTACGCTTGCTATCGCCATCACCGGACGAGCCGTGAGCGGACAGCCCGCACGGCCAATGCGCAATATGCGTGCGAGCTAGCGGGTGAGGTAGGTGACGATCCCGCCGCCCGGCCTGTTTACCGGGGACACCCGAATAAACGGCTCCGCCCAAGCCGCAATTCACCGTCCGGTGCAGGCAGCGGATAAGCGGCGAAAATTAAAGGATTTAGTGCGGACTGGAAATCCGCGTGTCGGCGGTTCAATTCCGTCTCTGGGCACCAGCTTTCCCCGGAGTCTTCGCGACTTCGGGGATTTTTTTGCGCCCACTCGTCCACGACGGTCACGCGGCCGTGCGCGGTCCTCGCGGCGCGACAGCCTGTCCTCGGATCGCCGCCGCTTGTGTTGGTGTGATCCTGCCCGGGCTGTGTAGGTTCGCGTTCGTCGAACGTTCGAGCGCCGGCATAGACGCTGTTTTGCCGCCACGTCGCCCCGGCGGCGGCATCGTTCCGCTCACGCCGGTGCATTCCGCGCGGGCGGCGCGCTGCCATATCGCGGACGGGAGCGGAGACCAGCAAGGGAAGGGGGCAGAATCGCGTGTTGGTGCCACGATGTGGCCGTCGAGGAGGCGCACGCGCTCGCGTAAGGCGGTCTTCCTCGCCCCGCGGGCCTGTGAACTACCCCGCCTTAAGGGACCACCTCACCCGATCTCTACTGTAATCTTGCGTATGCGCGCGGTCGGATAGCTCGCGTGGCGCCGGCGTACGCAAGGGCTGAGGATCGACGAGATGAGGGTTTTCGCGAAGGTTTCGCGGGCATGGGTCGCCGCCGTGGTCGTGGTGGCTGGAACCGCTATCGCGGCTGTGGCGTACCTCGTTTGGCTCCATCCGTGGCTCGCGATGCCAGAGCGCAGTGCGGAAGAGATCGAGCGCGCCTGGGCACAGGTTTACGACTGGGCGAGCGAGGGCGCGACCTCCGCATCATTGGAGCCCCTTCGGGACCCGGTCATGAGCTTGAACCGCGACAGCGAAGCGGTGAGGAGAGCAGAGGCAGCTGAGAGCCTCGACCGAGACGCGCTGCCGGCGGATGCGGATGACGCGATCGAGGCGCTGATCCAGTGGAGCGAGCCCGCGGCCGAGCACGACGACGGCCTTGGGTGCACCGATCTGGGCGACCCGATCTACGTCTCGCTGCACACGCTGGGGCACGTGGCGCTCGCCAGCGCCGGCGACGATCCCGAAGCGCCGCAGGTAACAGCGCTCGCCCAGCTCGCCGAGGTCTTGCGCCGGAGCGGCTCGTTCCTCGGTGCGGTGATCGGGACGGGACAGAGCGAACAGATCGCGAACTGGGCCCTTTCCCGCGGGGTGCGTCTTCCGCCGGAGATCGACGCGACACTCCCTCGAGAGGAGGAGCTCTTCTCCATTATCGCCAGGGAGAGCTACTGCACGGTGGAGTTCATTGCCAACGAGTTCGATGTGGACGCCGCGCTGCTCTCCGAGTCTCAGCCCCACACCCACCAAGGCTCGTGGCCGCCGATGGGTCTTTATCGCCCCAAGCGCGAGATACGGGTCATGAAGGCGTGGCATGCAAGCGTCCTCGAGCGGGTGGCCGAGCACAGAAAGGACACCGAAGCGCTCATCCAGCGCATCGGAGAGATCTCCGAGGAGGAGCGGCCGCGCAGTCATAGTCTCGAGCTCACGGTCGGACCCACGCACCGCAGCTCTGGCCTAACCCCGTGGCTCGAAAGCGCGCGCTCTGCTCGGCGCGCCGCCGACGCCGCCGCGCGGGCCGCAGGCGTGCGCGAAGACGAGCGCGACATCTACAGCCAGCGCGACGATGACGTGAGGTGGCGCCTCGTCGCCGCGCGAGACGAGGATGCCCCGTGCCTCGGAATCCGCGTGCTCGGCGACCTCCCGCAGGCGCCTGATGAGGCGAGCTTCACCTGTCTGGGCGAGGTCACCGCCGACCGACCGGTATTGTTCGACACAGTGGCCGTCCACGGTCGTGACGAACGCTTCGTCGTGGGTGTGTTCGATCCGCGAGTCGACCGGATCCAGATCGTGTTCGCCGAGGGGGGAACGCTGCGCGTGCGCTCCTTGGTCCAGGATGAGGGCACTGGTTACTTCGCTGCGCCGTTGCCCGACGGCGCCGCCCCGGCGCGCGTCGAGACGGCCGACGCCGAGGGAGACGTGCAAAGCCACGACAGCGGCGCCCAGTTGCACTGAGTCTGTGAGCGCCGGGGCTCGCTCGATGCCAGATCGCCCGACGCGGACGACGCTGATATTTCTCGTCCCCCCGCCGAAGTGAGCGACGACGAGGAGCTCGTCGTGATGCGGCGCGCGGCGTAGGCCGCGGCGGCGGCGCGCGGCTCGTACTCGAAATACCACCTCGTCAAAGCCGGCGAGCGCGAGCAACGCGCTCGTTTTGTCAACGAAGCTGAGCCCCCGGCGTCGGCGCGGGCGCGCACCGGCGCCGCGGCCGAGCCGTGAACCGGCCGCCTTGTGCCTAGCGGCTCGCCGACCGCCCGATGCCGCTTCGTGATAGAAACAAGTATGGGGCTTGATTCGCCTTATGGAAGGATTGCGGTCGCGTCCGGGCGGAGTCCGATGGCGCGCGCGCCGCTCGTCGTGATGGTCTTAGCGGGCTGCTCATCCGGCCCTTCCGCGGAGGAGCTGCGCGAGGCCATCGCGGCGGAGGTCGAAGAAGTGAGCACGCTACTTGCCGAGCACGACACCGAGTTGCAGACCGCGCTCGTCGAAGCCGAAAATCTCGAGCCAGGGGCGGCACCGTGCCCGGTGGAGCTGCCGGTCCCTGATCCGGACGGCCGCTTGACCTTCGAGTTCGGGGAGGCGCCGGGGGGGGATTTGAGCCGCGCGCGAGCCAACCGCGTGGGTGCGCGCCACGACAGGCTCGAGACCATCGAGGATCGCATGAACTCTCTCACTCGGACGCAAGAGCTCAAAGCGACCCTTCGCCGAGCCCAAGGGCTCTCGGAGCCGGCACCGGAGCAGGTAGTCATCTTCGCAGAGCGCTCACGAGTGGAGCCTCAGCTGCTGCCGCGCGAGACTCCCGACTCCGACTTCGTTTTCGATGCCGGCATGCGCTCGGGGCGCCTCTATCTGTGGCAGAAGGGTGAGGGGGTCGTCTGTGTGGGCGACGTCACGGCGACAAACTCCTCTGAGGTGACAAGGAGATTCACGGGCCGCCTTGACGACGTGGATGCGGCTGAGGCCGCGTTGGTGACCGACCTCAAACACCAGACCGCGCTCGCAGCCCCAGACGCTCTCCGCGCGCCGGCGCAATGATCAGCCATATCAATGACGACATCAGCCCGCGCTCTGCCATCGAGCCACTCGCCATCGACCTCCACGCACTCGCTGCGCACAGGACGAAAGGGTCGTAGGAATCGTGATCGGACTTAGTTCCGACCCATCCTCACGTTTGGAACCCAGACGGTACATCCAAAAATAAACCCGATTTTCCGTAGTGGCACGGCACGACGGAGGGCGCCATGTGGAGACCCGAGGAAGAGATACGCGCAGATTTGCAGTCCGGATCCGCGGAGAGGGTGGCAAATGGTCTTCGCGACCTGGTTGACGCGATGGAGGGCTTCGACGAGTTTCCGATCGCGCCGCCTGGGGTCGAGATTCTGGAGCCGCTTGGCTTCGAGCCGCCGCGCGAGGTGCTCGATTGGTTCGTCGCTCTCATGGACCAGTATGAGGAGTTCGAGCCCGATTTGGAGGAAGGCGAGCGGTTTCGCCGCATGGTCGAGGTCGCGCTCCGCTACGGGAAGAGTCGCGTCGCGACCCACGTTACCGACCTTGTCAAAATCCGCGCGAATAAGCTCAAGCTCATCGCGGACCTTCTCTCCTACGTGGATAGACGCGGGGTGGGGAACAACGATGAGCTCTACGGCATTCGGGTGTTCGTGGAGGAGCTCCTCGACGGCGTAGACGAGGTTCGAAGCGCCACGCTCCGCGCCCTGTCAGTATGGCGCGAACCGCTCCGCCGCCGCGTGGTGGACTGGATCTGGCCGAAGCTCACTGAAACCGAGAAGCAAGAGCTCGGCGAAGCTTTGGGTGAGGGCGCCCCGCCGAAGCCGGAGGCGGATGCGGCCGTAAGCGGCGCGCTACCGTGGAAGGTGATCGCCGTCGAGATCGGAAGCGAGTGGCGCCGGATTCGCCGTGGGGGCTCGATACACAGCGGGCGAAGTGACACGGCGCGTTTCGGTCGGTAAAATGAAGGCGGTGCATGCACGCCTCTGCCGTTCCCGCTTCGCCCCGGCCTGTTTGGCGGCGCTTGCCGGGGCGGCGTGCCTGGGCGTTCCGAGCGATCCCCTGGCGGTCGAGTGCGAGGGTGACGACCCCGCCGTTTTCTACGCTTTCCCTGAACGCCGCGACGAACCCGTCGAAGTGCTCGGGCCCGCCGAAGGCTCTCTCCCGATCGAACTGCATGTCCGAGACTCGGGGCACGTCTCCACGCTCGGCCCCGGACTGTCGGTGGAGCGCGAGACGCTCATCACCTCGGAACGGGGCGCCGTTATCGAGGAACTCGTCCGCGACATCGATCGGGCCCGGGCGCTCACGGTGGAGGTGTGGGTTTACCAGGTCGCGCGCGAATACGATCATACCTCGCCGGCTCGCATCGTCGCGATGAGCGAGGGTACGTCGAGGGATGAGCAGAACTTCATCCTGGGACAGGAGGAGGGCAGCGACGACTGGGACCGCATCTCCCTCCGGGTCCGGGGCGAGAGCATCAAGACCGATCCGGGAGACTTCATCACGAACCAGCCTCTTCACCTCGCCGGCGTGATCGAGCCGGGGGCGTCCCGACTCTACGTCGGGGGAGACATGGAGGCCGAGTCCGAGTCGATCGACGCGGAGTTCGCGGAGTGGGAGGAATTCCCCCTGAATCTCGCCAACGAGTATACGTCTGGCGACGGCTCGCTGCGGGCGTGGCTCGGCGAGTACTACCGGGTAGCGCTCTATCCTCGCGCGATGCCCGACCAGGAAATCCGGTGCAGGGCCGAAAACCTGCCGTCTGCCTACGACCGGCGGTAGGAGTCGCGGCGGCCGCTTCGTGGCTCAGCTCGGGCGGCGGGCGAAGGCGAGCGTGAAGGTGTCTACCGACATCGCTTCGAAGTCGATGAGGCCGGCGCGCTCGCACCATCGCGCCGCGTCGCGGAGGGCGTAGCTCTTGCCTCCTTGGGTGTAGTTCAGCATCGTCATGCTGAAGAAAGCGGCGTTTTCGGGGTCGCGGCCGTCTCTCGAGCCCCGAGTCTGGATCGCTGTCCACGATCTCGATGTCGTCCGTCGAGGGCGGTGATCGCGGGAAGCTGCGTATCGTCGCATTTGCCCGCGCAGGGGGAGTCAAATCCCTCGACGCCTTCGCCGTCGAGCACACCCCTTTTGTGCGAACGTAGCTGAGAAGCTCACGATCGGGGGCGACCGCCGTCCCAGGCGAGGTCTCACCTGCTTCAGTCGACGGTAGCGAGGACGTAGCGCAGTATCGCGACGCCCGCGATGGAGAGAAAGAGCCCGTAGCTGACGACGAGCGCTACCGTCACCTTGATCGCGGTCGTGATAGGACGGCCGAAGTAGCCGACGCCGGCGTAGATCGCCACGCCGAGGTAGGGGAGCAGGATCGTCCATATCATCATCTGGCAGCTGCCCACGCCGAGCGCGACCGGGATGCTGAGGAAGCCGCTAAGGATAAAGATCTGCCCGAAGGTGAAAAGGGCGAACACCGCGGCCTCGGGGAGATTGATCGACCTGCAAAACAACAGCCGCACCAGCAGCGCAAAACCTACGCAGATGACGATCCCGGTGGCCGCCGTCTGGATCCGTGGCTCGCGATGCCAGAGCGCAGTGCGGAAGAGATCGAGCGCGCCTGGGTCCAGGTTTACGACTGGGCGAGCGAGGGCGCGACCTCCGCATCGCCCGAGCCCCTTCGGGACCCGGCGTCCTCGGTACAGGCGCGCTCCGCGGCTTGGAGCGGGATACCACGCGCCGTCTCGGCTACTGCACGGTGATTACGAGCTGAATTCGCCGGCTAGCTCGTGAAGGGTCTGTGCCGTGGCCACCGGGGCCAGGAGCTGCGGATCGTGCAACGTGTCGAGCTCGCGATAAAACCAGCCCTGCTCCTTGGCCCAAGCGGCGGATGGTCCGAGAAGGTCGGCTTCCGGGTCCAGCTCTGCCACGCACCTGATGAAGGCGCTCGGGACCTTGGCCGCGGCTCCTGTCAGGCGAATCGGCTCAGTGAGCGTGCTCAGCGGCTGGGGGCGCGTGCGTCGCACGTACGGATCGCGAAGCTCGGCAGGGATCGATCCCTCGGGCAAAAACAACTCCGCCGGATAGGCGATTTTGCCATCGCTCCTCTCCCGTGCCGACGCTTCCAACAGCTCGACGAACTCGCCGGGCATGAGATCACTGAGCGCTTGTCCGTCGGCGGGGGTGACCGCGTCGACGTAGACGAGCCCCTTGAGGAGCTCCGGTATGCGATCGGCGGCTCCGGTGATCACCATACCGCTCGAGCTGTGGCCACACAGGATGACGTCTCGGATCTCCTCGAAGGTAAAGACCGCGAGCACATCTTCGACATGGTCGGCGAGGTGGATGTCTCCGCCTAGGTGAGCGCGCTCCCCCAACCCCGTGAGGGTGGGGGTGAACACGTCGTGTCCGCGATCCCGAAGCAAGCGGGCGACGGGCGTCCATTCCCAGCCACCTCCCCAGCCGCCGTGCACGATCACGAATGTCGCCATGATCCCCTACCTAATACGGGAGTTTTGTCCGTGCCAGCCCAACCGAGAAGGCGCTTTGCCGAGCCTTCACGGATGGATAACGAGCCCGCGGCTGCGGGGCGGTTTGGCCGGCAGACCGACGACGACTCCCGCGCGTGTGCGCGGTGCTCGCGGACCCGGGAGCACCGCACGGGACGAGCCGCAGGGCCGCTTTGCTCCGGCGGCGCTACTCCTCGCGCGAGGCGCGCGGCTCGCCTTCGTCTCCGGCGGCGTCTGGGTTTAGCCGCTCGTGGAGATACGCGTAGACGAGAGCCGAGATGTAGGCTTCCTGCTTGAGGTCGGCGGCGCCGCCGTGGCCGCCTTCGATGTTTTCGTAGTAAAGGACGTCGTGGCCTTCGTCGAGCAGGCGAGCGGTCATCTTGCGCGCGTGGCCGGGGTGGACGCGATCGTCGCGCGTGGACGTCGTGATGAGCACCTGCGGGTAGTCCGCGTCGCGATCGATATTGTGATAGGGCGAGTACTCGCGAATGAACGACCAGTCGTCGGGATCGTCGGGATCGCCGTACTCGGCCATCCAGCTCGCGCCGGCCAAGAGCTTGTGGTAGCGGCGCATGTCGAGCAGCGGGACCTGCACGACGGCCGCGCCGAACAGCTCGGGCCGCTGGACGAGGGTCGCGCCCACTAGTAGGCCGCCGTTGCTGCCGCCGCGGATGCCCAGGCGCTCGGGGGTGGTGACGCCCTGTTCGATGAGGTCTTCGGCCACGGCGATGAAGTCGTCGAACGCGCGCTGGCGGTTTTCGCGGCGGGCGGCCTCGTGCCACTCGGGGCCGAACTCTCCGCCGCCGCGGATGTTGGCCAGCACGTAGGCACCGCCGCCCTCGAGCCACGAGGCGCCGAGGACGCCGGCGTAGCTCGGCGTGCGCGACACTTGAAAGCCACCGTAGCCGGTGAGGAGCGTGGGCAGCGGCCGGGCTTCGCGGTCCTCGGGAGCCACGACGAAGTAGGGGATCTTCGTGCCGTCAGCCGATACGGCTTCGTGCTGGGACACCTCGAGGCCGCTCGGATCGAACCACGCGGGCTCCTCGCGGAGCGCGTCGTGGTGATCGCGGGCCGCGTCGGCCTCTATTAGCTGGCTCGGGGTGAGAAAGCTCGCGTAGTTGTAATAAAACGCGTCGGAGTCGTCGTCGGCGGTCACGATCGTGATCGTGCCGAGGTCTGGCGCATCGAGCTCGTGCTCTCGCCACGAGCCCTCGTCGCGCGTAAAGCGCACGAGGCGGCTCACCACGTCGTCCAATACGTGCAGGAGCACGGTGTTCTCCGTGGTGGTGACGCCGGCGATGGAGGCGCGCTCGCCGGGCACGAAGACGGGATCGGGCGCCGCGTCGCCAGAGGCGAGCGAGTCCACGGACGCGGCGGCGAGGCTGCCGCGGGGAATGGTCCGCTCGCCGGTGTCCCAATCCGAACGGAGCTCGAGGAGCACCTGACCGTCCAGGATCCCGACCAGGTTGGCGTCTTCGGGCACGGCGAGCCTGACCGTTTCGCCACCCTCGTAGAGGTAATAGTGGCGCGAAAAGAAGTCCGATGCCTGATAGATCAGATCGTAGGGGTCGTCTTTATCCCAAATCCGCATGGCTCCCACGGACACGTCGGACCGCTCACCTTCGAACACGAGCTTTGCGTCTTCGGGATCGCCGCCGCGCTCCCACAGTCTCACCGTCCGCGGGTAGCCGGAGTCCGTCATTTCGTCTTCGCTCAAAGCGGGCGCGAGGAACACGCTGTCGCGGTCGCGCCACGCCACGCGGCTTTTGGACTCGGGTAGATAAAATCCATCCTCGACGAACGCGCGCCGCTCGAGATCGAACTCGCGCGTGACCGCCGCGTCGGCGCCGCCGATCGACAGCGACACGAGGCAGCGGTCGTAGTCCGGGTGCCGACACCTCGCGCCGCCCCACACCCAATTTTCGTCCTCCTCGTCGGCGAGCGCGTCGAGGTCGAGGAGCGTCTCCCACTCCGGGCTGGCTGCGCGGTAGCTGTCCCTCGTGGTTCGGCGCCACAGCCCGCGCACGTGGTCGTCGTCGCGCCAGAAGTTGTAGAGCTTTCCGCCGCGAATGGTGGGATAGGGGATGCGCGCGTCCGACGTGAGGATGTCGAGGTTGCGCTCGTGCATGCGCTCGAACAGCGGGTGCGCCTCGAGCGCGCCGGTCGCCGTGCGATTTTGCTCCTTGACCCAGTCGAGCGCGCGCTCGCCCTCGACCTCCTCGAGCCAAAGGAAGGGATCGGTTGGGGACTCGGGAGCTTTCATCGCGGCCTCGTCGCCCCGCCCGTCTCCGGGCGCGGTGTCTTTGTGGCTTCGCTCAGCGGCGGTCGTCTCCTCCGCGCCATCGCCGGCGGTCGCGCCGCACGCCGTCGTGGCCATGACGGCGGCACCGAGCGCGGCCGGCACGAGCGCGGCGCGCGCGGCCATTCGGGCAGTAGTCATGGGCGCGAAAGCTAGCACACCCGCGCGTCACGTGAGGGAGAGCGCGCCGCCGCGCGTCGCGTGAGGGAGACCGTGCCCGCGCGCGCCGACCCTTACGGGCGGAGGCTCAATCCCGGGACGGCGACGCTTTGAGGGCGGCTCTGCCGTCCTTTTCGTAGACCTGAAACCGCACCGACGAACAGTTGTGCTTCGCCATCAGCGTGTCTCGGTTCGAGCGGAGCTTGCGGGCGAACGCCTCGTAGGTGAGGTTTTTCGTCTCCTCCCCACAAGATTTCTTCAAGGCCAAAAATTCGTCGAAAATTTGCCTGAAATAGGCCTCTTCGGCATCGGACGCGCTCCCGCCTTGCCCCGGCTCGGCGACCTGGGTGGCCGCCTCGTCGAAGGTGCTCTTCGCCGGCTCTTGGGCGCGCGTCACGTGGCTGTCGCTGTCCTCCTCGTCGCCGCCGGTCACGCCGAGAATATCGTCGTCGATGCCAGCGGCGGGCGACGCGCCGGAGGACGGCACCGAGGGAGGAGGCTTGTCGGGCGCCGCCGGCGCGCTTTTGGCCCTCGATTTTCCTTGTGCCGCCTTCGGAGGAACGGGGGGCGGCGCCGATCCGGCCTTGCCCGCGGGCGGGGCCGCGGGAGGCGACGGAGGCGGCTTGGTCGCGGCCCCGGCGGGCGGCGCCGGCTTGGCCGGCTTGGCGGGGGCCGGATCGGACAGGCCGAGCGGGTCGGGCGCGGCGGGGCTCGGCGACTTCTGATCGCTGAACGAAAAGCTCGACGGCGGCGGCGCTTCGGGGGCGAGGCCCGGGGCGGCGGGTGAGGGCGCCCCCGGCGAAGCGGCGCCCGGTGCGGAACCGGCGCCGGCGTCCGGCGCGGGGCCGAGCAGCTCGTCGAGGTCGCGCTGCGCGGCCTTGGCGTCCCGTTTGAGCTTGTCCACCGAGATGTTCACCGAGCGGGCGATCGAGCCGAATTTTCCGCCGTGCCTGTCCTCCTCGAAGCGCTCGCGTTCACCTTTGGCGAGGGCGACCGCTTCGTCGTTGAGCCTCCTGAGCGGCCGATCGCCTTCGATGGCGAGCAGGACCAAGCCGGCGAGCACGAGCACGATGAGCCCGGCGGCGACCCGGATCCACGGAAACTCGCCCATCGACAGGTCGCTGCGCTGAACGCGGGACAGCATGCCGGCGAGCCCGACCGATTCAGTGCGCTCTACGAACACGGTGTACACGCCACCGACCGCGCCCGCCTCGCCGGGCAGCCGCGCGCTCAGGGT
>SLNH01000345.1 GCA_007133195.1 Nannocystineae bacterium
CAGAGCGCGGATGCCCGAGCTTTGCGCCGAGTCGGTGGCCGCCTGGGCCGTTTCGCAGTATCCGCAACGGAGCTATCCGGCGGTGGTGTTCGGCCCGGGCTGCGGGCCGCTGGCATACTTGGCGGCGGCGCTCGGCGCTCCGTTTTTGCCCCACTCGTTTCCCTTGTCGATCGCGCCGCCGGGCAGGGTCGACGCGGACCCGGCGCGGGCGGCGGTGTGGTCGCGCGAGCTCGCCTCCGAGGTGTTGCCGCCTGAGCCAGGAATCGAGCTCAAGCACGTCGTCGACACGCCGCCCCAGGGGTCGCGGCTTCGGGTCGTGCTCTCCGAGCTACCGGGGGCCTACTTTCAGGCCCTGTGCGAGCGGCTCGATTCCGGCGGCGCGGTGGTGATCGTCGATTGCCGGCTCCGGTGGCCGACGATCCAGCTCGGCGATCGCCACGGCGTGCAGCTCGCGGGGCCAGGCGCGGGCAGCGAGGCGGCGGCCCGGGTCGAGCGCGCGCTCGTCGCCGGATGGCGAGCGCAGGCCGCCCGGCTCGGCGACGGCCCCCGATCGGCACCCCCGACCCCGGTGCTCGGCCCCGAGGCCCAGTGGGGGATCGACGAGGGCATGGCGGACATGCTCCGGGCGGTGGCCACGAGCCTCGGCGCCCCCGTGGTGACGATCCAGGTGCGCGAGCCTTATGACCTCGCCGCGCTCGTCGCCGAGTGTATCGCGCGCTGGTACTGGCGCGCCGGGTCCCAGCCGCGGGCGCTCCTCGGTGAGTTCGATTCCCAGCCGTTTCCCCGCTGGTCGGAGCGATCCCGAACCGTGCCGCTCGCCCCGCCCGAACTGTCGGCGCGGGCCGGGCAGGCGTTTTCCAGGCTCTCCCACCTCACCCGGTGGCATGCCCTCGGCGCGATCGCGCGAGACGGCGAACAGCTCGACGCGTGGATTCAGGCCGCGCCGGGGGCGGCGCGGGCTCCCGGGTGGGTGCGGGGCCCCGATCTCGAGGCCCGGCGAGCGTTTTGTCGCGACCGCTTTCCGCCGCTTCCGCGCCTTTGTCCACACGCGCTCGTGGCGGACGTAAAGGCCGCGGGCAGCCTTGCGAGCGCTCGGGTCGAGGAGCGGGCGCCCCTGCTCCCGACCACGCGGCCGGCGAGCTGAGCGCCATTTCTCGCCGTTTCTCGCCATGACACGACAGGCCGGGCGCGGCCCGCCGCGATCGCGGCGCCGCGCCGTCGCACCAGGCTGCCGAACATCTGCGTTAAGCTAACGCCACTCTGTCGCCCAGGCGTAACCGACCGGGCGCACGCCCCGTGTGGGGCCCGTTCGACTGACTCGCGCTGCGGCGCTCAGGACGCCCCGGCGGACGCTTACAAGGAGCAGCATGATGAAGGTCTGGACTCGTTATTTGGCGCGGGGTGCGCTCGCGCTGTCCCTCGCCCTGCCCACGGCGCGCGTCGCCGCCGCAGACGAGCACGCGGACGGCGCAGACGGAGACGAGGCAGCCGGCGAGGACGATCGAGCCGAGGAGCCAGACGACGGCGAAGATGCCGGTCCGGGCGCGGTCGTGGTCGAGGATGACCGCGACTCGGAGCGCGACGCCCGCGACCCAGAATCGGACGATCCCGCCGCGCCTGCTGTGCCCCCACCGGCGGCCGATTTCGGTTTGCTGGCGACCCTCCCCGAGGGGGCGTTGGACGTGAAGGGCGTGTTCGAGGTGAACATGGGCGCGCGGCGCGTCGCGGAACCACTGGCCATCGCGCCAGACCTCCGCTACGGCGTGCGCGACGATCTCACGATAGAGCTCTTCCACAGCGGCTTCGGCCAGACAGGGTTTTTCGGCGGCCATGGCAACGGCCTTTGCGTGAGCGGCGACGGCGAGGGCGGCTGCGCCGACCTGTATGACAATGTGGGGCTCGGCGCGCAGTTTGCGGTGCTCGATGACGACCTGGCGCTGGCGATCGACGCGGGGGTGCACAGCGCGAGCCTGAGCGATCCGTTTTTGCTCGCGGCCAAGGCCGGGGCGGTGGGCGTGCTGTCGTCCGACGCGATACAAATCGTCTTTCAGCCGAACGTGCTGATCGAGCTCGCTGACCGCGACGAGGCGGCCGATCTCTTGAACGTGCCCGTCGCGGCTTACTATCTGGCGACCTCGTCCGTGGCCGTTGGCGCGCAGGCAGGGCTTCAGGCCGAGCTGGACGAGCTCGCCGACACGTGGACCGTGCCTTTGAGCGCCGTCGTCCATTTTCACATCGACGAGCGCTTTCGCGTCGGCGGCGCGTTCAGCTTCCCCAGGCTCGTCGCCGACGACAGCAACACCGACGAGCGCGCGCTCAACCTGCTCATGAGCTACCGCATGTAGCGCCGCCCCTTCGGCGGCAGCCAGCCGCCGGGCTCAATACGCGTCGTAAGGGACGACCTCGATGGGACCGAACCCGCGCGCCTCCAGTCGCGGGACCATCGAGTCGGCGGTAGCCACCAGCACGATGCACGCGCGGTCGGGGGCCGCCCATCGGGACAGGGCGGCGTGCGTTTGGTCCAAGTCGAGCTTTGCCAGCTTTTCGGCCTCGATGTGGATGTAGTCTCCCGGGAGGCCGAAAATCTGGTTGGAGACCGCGACGCTGAGCCGCTGGCGCGGGGTGGCGAGCACGAACGGGATGCTCCCTTCGAGGTAGCTCTTGGCGAAGGCGAGCTCGTCCTCGCGCAGGCCCTCGGCCGCGAGGTCTTCGTACAGCGAGAGCGTGAGCTCGAGCGCGTCGGCGGTCACCTCGGCGGCGGGCGCGAGCGAGATCCGAAACCAGTGCGGTCCGCGGGCGCGATACAGCCGGCAGCTCGCGCCGTACGACCAGCCGCGCCGGACCCGAATCTCCTGCATCAGTCTGGACGTGAAGGTGCCCCCGAA
The DNA here is from genome assembly GCA_007133195.1 of Nannocystineae bacterium. Classification (GTDB taxonomy): domain Bacteria; phylum Myxococcota_A; class Polyangia; order Haliangiales; family Haliangiaceae; genus SLNH01. The sequence continues at coordinate 2,886 of SLNH01000345.1, forward strand.
CGCGGTCTCCACCGCGGTGAGCGCGACGGCGTCGTCGGTGCCGTAGCGGGGCCCGAGGTGGCCGAGCGTGATTTGAGTTTGGGTGCGCTCGGGTTTGTCCACGACGTAGATGCGCCGCTTCTTCGGCGCCGGGGGAGGCTCGATGTCGGGGAGCGGCGGGGCCGGCGCGGCGGGCAGCCCGGCGACCAGGCGCTCGGCCAAGGCGAGCCCGCGATCGCTGTCGATGTCGCCCCCAAAGCCGATGATGAGGTTTTGAGGGGCGCACTGCGCGCGGAACGCGTCTCGAATCTCCTCGACGTCCAGGGCCGTGAGCGAGGTTTCGGTGCCGCGCGCCGTGCGGCCGTAGGGGTGCCCGGGCACGCAGGAGCGATCGAAGTAGCGGGTGGCCAGGAGCGAGTCGTCGTCGCGCACATCGTCGAGGCTGTTTCGCGTCTCGCGGAGGAGCTTTTCGTGCTCCTGCTCGCGCATCGCGGCTCCGGCCAAGATATCGGCCAAAAGCGTGATGAGCTCATCGACGTGTCGCCCCAACACCGTCGCGGAAAAGCTGACCGAGTCCCGCTGGGCGCCCACGTCGAGCGAGGCGCCGAGCCTATCGACGGCGTCCTCGATCGCGTTCCGGTCGCGCTCGCGCGTGCCGCGGCGCGCGAGCTCGGCCATGTGCCGCATCATCCCTTCCTTGCCCGGGGGATCGGCAGCGGCGCCGCCCAGCGCGGTGACGGTAATCCACACGAGCGGCGTGTCGCCGGCGGGCTCGACGATCACGCGGCTGCCCTTCGGTCCGTCCATAAGGCTCAAGGCGCGGCCTCTCCCGAGGGCTCGACCATCACCACGGTGCGCTTGTCAGGGACGAGGTAGCTCTTGGCGACGCGGGCGATGTCGGCGGCGGTCACGGCGTGAAGGCGGTCGGCCATCTCGAACAGGGCTCGAAAGTCACCGAGCGTCGTTTCGTAGTGGCCGAGCGCCTCGGCCTTGCCGTCGCAGTGCTCGAGCTGGCTCCAAAAGTCGGTTTCGATGCCGCTTTTGACCTTTTCGAGCTCGCTGTCCGGGACGTCGCCGCTCTTGAGCCTGTCGATCGCGGCCTCGAGCTCCTGCTCGACCTGCTGTGCGGAGATGCCGCGGACCAGGTTGATCTCGAGCCTGAACAGCCCGGGGTCGCGGAACGGGAGGACCCCGCTGTCTACGGAGGTCGCCAGCTCCTTTTCCACGACGAGGCGCCGGTAGAGGCGCGAGGAGGGCGAGCCGGCCAAAAGCTCGGCGATGAAGTCCATGGCGGCCCAGTCCGCGTGGCCCTGCGGCGGCGCCTTGTAGCCGTAAAACAGCCGCGGCGCGGGGATGGGCTTTTGAAACGAGGCTCGCCGCTCGGCGGTCTGGTCCGGCTCCTCCTGGCCGAGCTCGGGCGGGATCTCCGAGGGCGAGATGGCGCCGTAGTAGCGCTCGACGAGGCCCAAGGTTTCGGCTTCGTCCACATCGCCGACGATCACGATGGTGGCGTTGTTGGGGGCGTAATAGGTTCGGTAGAACGCGTGGATGTCCGAGAGCGACAGGTCGCGGATATCCTCCATCCAGCCGATGGTGGGCCAGTGGTAGGGGTGCACCTGGTAGGCGAGCTTCATGAGCTTTTCGTCGAGGAAGCCGTCGAGATCGTCTTCGACGCGCAGCATCCGCTCGTGAATCACGACCTCGCGCTCGGACTCGAGCTGTTCGCGTTCGAGCATGAGGTTTTGCATGCGGTCGGACTCGAGCCGCACGGCCAGCTCGAGATCGCGGCTCGGCACGGTGTCTCGATAAAACGTCCAGTCCACCCAGGTGGCGGCGTTGTTGTCGCCGCCGGTGCGCTCGATCAGCACGTCGAACTCCCCGGGGGACAGTGAGCTCGTCTGGTTGAACATCAGGTGCTCGAACAGGTGCGCGATGCCCGTTTTCCCCGGCATCTCGTGGCGTGACCCCACGCGGAACCACGTTTGGTAGGTCACGATGGGCGCAGCCGGATCGACGAGGAGGATCAGGCCGAGTCCGGAATCCAGCCGGTAGCGTTTGACTTCCTTGTCGCGCCCAAAGGGGCGCGCGACTTCCAGGGCGAACCCCATCCGCTGCGTATAGTGCACTCGCCTCTCCGTTGCAAGCTGGGCCTCCGCGAGCGGCATCGCTCGCTCGCTCACAGGCCTCGGTCGACCTCGATGTCGCCTCGCTCGCACAGCTGGCCTAGGGCCTCCGCCGGCGCGATCAGCTCCGCGGGCGCGAGGGCGCCCTGGCGACCGCGTAACGCGGGCGCCGCGATGGCCGCGACCGCGGCGGTGAGTCGGTAGGGATCGGCGCCCGCGAGGGCGACTCGGCTGCGCGAAAAGCCTCGCTTCACCTCCGCCACCACGGCCACGCGCGAGCGCTCGAGCTCGCGGCGGGTCGGGCGGCTGGGCCCGAGCGCCTCGACCTCGCTTGCCGCCGCGCTGGCCGCGAGCGCGGACAGGGCCGGCGCCGCCGCCTTGGCGAGCGACAGGGCGAGTTTGCGGCCCGGCGACGCGGGCCCCGCAGCCACGAGCGTCTTGACCGCCGCCGTTTCGATGTGGCGAGGGATCGTGATTGCTGCGGGAAGCGGGGCGGAGATGGCGAGGCGCTCGCCGAGCGGCGCGGGAAAGCTCACGAGCGCGCGCTCGGCGACCAGGGCAGCCGGTTCCCAGCGTCCTCGCGACCACGTCCACGCCGGCGCGCGGAGCGCGGCGCGGATGGACGAGACCATCCCCGGCGACAGCGGCGTGCGCGAATAGGCGTGCGCGATGGACACCTCGTCCACCGCACCACCGCCCAAGGCCGCGGCCGCCTGCCCGGCGGCCCAATCGGCCAGCGCGGGCTCGAACGACAGCCCCGTGACGACGGCGAGCCCTTCGCGCCTTGCGCGAGACTCGTAGCGCTGGTAGATGTCGCGCGCGTAGTGCTGCTCGCCCGAAATGTCGGCAAAGCTCGCGCCCGCGGTCAAAGCCGCGCGAAGGACCGGCTCCCCCAGCTCGGAAAACGGCCCGGCGCAGGAGAGCACCACGTCGGCGCCCTCGCACATGCGCGCGAGCGCCTCGGCGTCGGTCGGATGGGCAGCGCGAGCCGGGGCGTCCACCTCGCGACCGAAGGCGCGCGTGCGCTCGAGATCGCGGCCGGCCACGGTGACCCGTTCGCCGCGTAAAAGCAGCGCGTGGGTGACGAGCCGCCCGGTGGTGCCTGTGGCGCCGTAAACGAGGATGGTCACGGCTCACATCACAGTGATTCGTAGCGGAGCGCTAGCTGCGCCGCGTGCCGCAGCCGACGGTAGCGGCCGGCAGCGCTGGGCAGAGCGCGACCGTCTCGCGCGGCGCTGCACGCGCCTAAGTCGTAGCCGCCGTCCACGCAGTCGAGCTTTGCGCTCGGGTCGAAGGCGCTCGGGTCGGAGGTGCGCGCGGGGTGCCAGCCGAGCTCGTAGTTGGCCATGATCAAGATCTGATCGTTTAGCCGAAATTCTATCCCGGTCGCCAGGCTCGCGTTCGGCCCGTCGACCTGGATCGGCGATAGAGCGCGGTCACCGGTTGTCCCGCTGTCCAGCCGCGCGCGCCCTCCGACGCGGGTGGCGCGCCCAACGTCCCCCTCGACGCCGGCGCTCACGCGGATCGCGTCGCGAAGGCCCCGGTAACGGGGCTGCCATGCCGGCGCGCCCGCGCGCTCGAAGGACTCGCCCACGTAGCGAAAGTCCAGCCGGTCGTGGCTGGATGCGTGATGCCACTGGAGCCCGACGACGAGCTCGTAATCGGGGAGGATGGGGCCACGCAGCCCGAGGCGAGTCGTCTGCGGCAAGTGATAGCGGAGCTCGGCGGCGCCCGAGGCGGTTTCGGCGTCGTCGTCTCGGGGTGCGGGCTCGACGCGCGCGTCGCCGGCGAGCGTCACGGGGCCGAAGCCGCCGGGGGGCTGGACGAAGCTGGCTCCGAGCCACCAGCCCTCGGCGAGCTGGTAGAGCGCCGAGACGGTGAGGGCCACATTTCTGGTGTCGAACACATCGCCGACGCCGCCGGTCCTGAGCGAGAGCTCGTGCCGCTGGGCCGCCGCCGGGTTTTCGAGCCCGCAGCGCTCTCCGTCGCACTCGCCGTCTACACCGCGTTCCGTGTCCCGCCCACCGGCGAGCGCGGTGTCGCGGTCGTAGTCGAGCGAAAACCAGCTGTAGGCGAGAGACAGGCCGGCCCCGAACAGGATGTCGTCGGTGATGCGGATCGCGCCGGCGCCAGAGATCATCGCCTGGTAGTGAAAGCCGCCGAAGCTGTGATAGCTCAGCGGATCTTCGCCGCTCAAAAACGAGGTCGCCTGCGGGGTGTGCAGGGCGAGTCCGCCGCTGATCCGAGGTCCGGTGTAGGCGTAGGCGAGGGTCCCGCCTCCGCTCAGCGCGTGCCCGCGCGCTTGGGCGATGCCCTGCGCCTCGCCGGCGTCGCCGCCGCGATCATCGAACCGATCGATGCTCAGCCGATCGGCGAAGGCCATGCCCCCCGCGTACAGCTCGTGCCCCGACAGACCTAGGCCGAGCGCGGCGGGGCTCGTGTAAATCGACGTGGCGTGCGGGTGCGTCGGCCCGGCGAACACCTCATCGCCCAGGCTCGCGCGCTCGACCGGGGACGCGAAGGCCTCGGGCGCCGCGGCGAGGCCGACGGCGAAACCTGCCCAAAGGAGTACGGCCCGGGCCACGGCCCGCAGGGTAGCAGCCCCGGCGCGGCCGCGGGCCTGCGGGAGCGCGCGTTTGACGGGCGACTCTCCCGGGGCGTACACTCCGAATGCCGATTTCTGTGTCAGGATCGGGAGTTGCGACGCGAACCAACCTCCATGCAACCGCCGCCGTCGCGGTATGTCAACACGCTGTGCGCCTCTGTGCTCGCGCTCGTGGCGCTCGTCGCGTGTCGCGACGTGACTCACGAGCGCATCGACGGTTGGCTCGAAACCCAAGGGGGACCCGAGCGGCTGCAGGAGGCCGCCTCGGATCCGGATCTCGACGCGGCGCTGCGCGCGCACGCCGCGCGGAATCTGCTCCTCGTGCGCGGGGCCGGCGCCGTGCTCGCGTCGATAGGCGAGATGGAGGAGGGCGCCCAGCGCGCGGTCGTGGGCGAGCTCGCGCCGCGCCTGTTCGAAGACGCCGCGCTCGAGGAGCGGATGCAGCGGCCGAGTAGCACGCAAAAGGAGGCGAAAGACGCGCTCTTCGAGTTGCGCGCGTACGCCGGACCGGAGACGAAGGCCGAGATCGACGAGTTTCTCACCGATTGGCTCGCCGGCGGCTACTACGAGGGACGCGCGCAAGCGGGCCGGATTTCGGGCCAGCGGATCGTGCGCGCGATCGGGGTCCAGGCGGCGCCGGCGCTGCTCGCGGAGGCACGTCACCTGATCGCGCAGTCCGCCCGAGAAGAGGGGACCCGGCTCGAGATCGGCGATCGCTTGCTCGCGGGCTTGGTGGCGACGGGGAGCGAGGACGCGGTCGCATTTTTGCTGGATCTGGTCACGAGCGGCGCGACCGGCGACGACTCGCTGCCGGCTCGCGCGATGCGCGCGCTCGAGCGGGCCTATCTGGAGCCTCCAGACGAGCTCGAGCCGCCGCCCCGCCAAGCGCTCCATCCGCACCTAGACCGGCTGGCGTCACTCGCGCGCGCCGAGGCGGCCCCGGCCCAGGTGGTCAACAGCGCCGTGCGGCTGCTCGGGGCTGCGGGCTCCCCTGAGTGCATCGAGCCCCTCGCGGCGCTGCTCGCCCTCGATCACGACGAGGACGCCTTCCGGTGGATGGTCGCCCAACGCGCGGTTCGCTGCGGCGGCGCTGACGCGCTGTCTGCCACGCTGGCGCGCCTCCCCGAGGATGTGCGCTATCGTCGCGGGATCCTTGAGCGTTATGTGTGGAAAGAGGCGCTTGAGGCAGATTCGCGGGACCGCGTAGGCAAGGCGGCTCGCGAGCTTCTCGGCGCCGACAGCTGGGTGGCGCGGGTGAGCGGCGTGGAGCTTTTGGGCATGCTAGCCATCGAGGAGGAGGCGGAGGCTGACGCGGGCCGGGTACGCGAGCTCGCGGCCGATCGCGCGCTCCTTCTCGGCTGGGACGACGGGCCGAGCGAGCGGGCCGCGCGGGATCCGAAGCTTAGCGAGCGCGCTACGGAGGTTGCGCAAGCGCTCGAGAAAGTGGCGAAATAAATGTATGAGCGCGATACTCGGCGCGAGCTGAAGAGCGCCGACGGAGCGAGATAGGCGATGGACCAGAGTAAGAAGACGATGCGCCACTTTTACTGCCGAGACGTCCTTTGGGAGACGTTCGAGCAGATGGCGAGCGACTTCGACTGCTCCATCGACTACCTCATCAACGAGGCGATGCGCTATTACGCGCGGTCAAAGAACTATCAGGCGGCGCCGGGCCCGCAGCAGGCCGCTCAGGGCACTCCCGGGTATCCGGCCAATCCCCAGGTGCCGCCCGCGGGCGCGCCGGCAGCGCCTCCTAGCGCGCGGCGCTCGGTTCCTCCGCCACCGCCTGCGGGCACACAGCAGCCTCGTCGTCCAGCCCCGACCACGATGCCCAGGCCGGCGGGCGCCGGCGGCTATGGGGGCGGTTACCCGGGGCAGGGCCATCATCCGCCCGTTCCCGGTCACCAGCCGAGCGCGCCGCCGCAGGCGTCCGTCCCGGCCCAGGCGCCGCCGGCGCCGCGGCAGTCTCCCGCGTCGCAGCCGCCCGTAGGCGCGCCGCCGCTGCAGGAGCAGGGCGCGCCCGTCTTGTACCTGATCTACAACAACCAGCGCTATCCGATCTCGCACGAGCAATTCGTCATCGGGCGCGGCTCGAAGACGGCCGATCTGCCGATCAAAGACGGCAACATCTCGCGCCGGCACGCGGCGGTGATCAAGCGAAACGGGACGTATTACATCAAGGATCTGGGCTCGACGAACGGCATCGACTACCGCGGCATGCGCATCGACAACAAGCGCATCGACGAGGGCGATGTGTTCCACCTTTGCGACTACGAGCTCCGGTTCACGTACCGTCCGGACTAGGCGGCGGCGCCGCGCGCTACAGGTTCTCGATGGGCGCCGGCTCGAGGTCGCCCGCGGGCGTAAAGCCAAGAATCCGGCCGTAGAAATCGAGCTCGGCCTCGAGGGCGCGGCGGATGTTCTCGGCCCGGCGAAACCCGTGCTGCTCGCCCGCGAAGGCGACGTAGGCGACGGGGATGCCCTTTTCGCGCAACACGTCCGCCATGCGCTCGGACTGCGCCGGGGGAACGATCCGATCCTCGAGCCCCTGGAGGAAGATCACGGGAGACGAGAGCCGCTCGGCGTTGTGGATCGGCGAGCGCTCGCGATACGTCGCCTCCGCCTCGGGATAGGGGCCGACGAGCGAGTCGAGATAGCGCGACTCGAATTTGTGCGTGTGCGCGGCCAGCGCCGCGAGGTCGCTCACCCCGAAGTGACTCGCGCCGGCCGCGAAGACGTCGGTCGTGGTGAGCGCCTGCAGCGTCGTGTAGCCGCCGGCGCTGCCGCCGCGGATCGCGAGCCGAGATCCGTCGGCGCGGTCGGTATCGGCCAAAAATCGGGCTGCGTGTACGCAATCGTCGACGTCGGCCACGCCCCACCGGCCGCGTAGCGCGTCGCGATAGGCGCGGCCGTACCCCGTCGAGCCCCGGTAATCGACGTCCACCACGGCGAAGCCCCGACTCGTCCAAAATTGAATCCCGAACCGAAGCGCCGACGAGGTCGCGCCGGTGGGACCGCCGTGACTGAGGACCAAGAGCGGGGGCCTTTCCGACTCGGGCGCAAAGAAGTCGCGGCTCTTCGGCGGATAGTACAGGGCGTGGGCCGTGGCGCCGCCCGTCGTCGGAAACGAGATCGGCTCGGGCTCGGAGAGGTACGCGCCGGGTATCTCAACGCTCGTGGCCCGGCGGCAGTGGGTGCGGGCGCCGGTTTCGAGATCGACCGAGACGACCTCGGCGGGCGCCTTCGGCGCGCCCCCGACGAGCGCCGCGCGGTCGCCGCGCACGGACAGTCCGTCGATCTCGGTGTAGGGCAGGTCGAACGGGGTGGGCTCGCCGCCGGGCATCGCGGTGGCGAGGCGCCAGCGCCCCTTTTCGCGAAAGCTGAACACGACGCGGCCGTCTGGAGAAAAACCATACGTGGTCGTGCCGAACAGCCAGTGCGGCTTGCCGAGCTCCGCTTCCATCTGAATCACGGGGGAGATCTCGCCGCCGGCCCACGCGTAAAGGTTCCACCACCCGCTCCGATCCGAGATGAAATGGAGCGTCCCACCTGGCGACCAGGCGGGCTGAAAAATCGACTCCGCGTCACCGCCCGCCACGTAGCGCGGCGCGCCGCCTGCGCGCGGCGCCACCCACAGCTCCGTGCCGTCCCAGGGCATGCGCGGATGATTCCACGTGACGTAGGCCAGCTCGTCACCCGCAGGCGACCACCTGGGGGCCGCGTAGAAGTCGGCTCCGGACGCGATGACCTCGCCGGCGCCGCCGGTCGCCGGATCGAGCAAGACGATCTCGTTTTTCGGCTCGGCTTTTTGCCCGGCACCGCTGTGATCTTCGCGGACGCAGGCAATTGCATTCCCCTCGGGATGCACCGCGAAATCCGCGTAGCGATGCGCCCGCCCCTCGGGCGTGATCGGGCGCGGGAGCTCGCCAGCTTCACAGGCGTAAACGCGCTGGTCGGCGTCATGGGCGAAGTACACGCGTCCGTCCTGCACGGCAAACGCGCCTCCCCCGTACTCGTGAACGCGCGTGCGTACGTTCGTGTCCTCGGGAAGGACGTCTCGCACCTCGCCGCTCCCAAAGCGGGCGACGAGCGCCGTTCGTCCGCCTTCGGACGGCCGGAGCTCCGTCCAGTACACCGCGTCTCCGTCGATCGCGGTTTGGCCCAGGCCGATCATGGCGTCAGCCACGAGGTCCGCGGTGATGGGCGATTGCCAGGACCCGTAAGGAGAGATCGTGCGATCGGTGCGCGGTGCGTCGGTCACGGCCCAAGCCTAGACGCCCCGCGCGCCGCCGTCATCCCCTGTGGCTGGCGAGCGCCCGCGGGGCCGTGTTCGGCGAAAGCTGCTGTGCTGGGCGCCACGGGCCCGAGGCACCGGCTTCGCGAGGAGGCTCGGGGGTGTCTCGCAAACGGCGACCCGATGTCCACTCGGAGCGCCCGGGCGAGCCCGTAGCGTCGCTGGCGTTCGGGATCTGGATCAAAACGCCTGGGTTCCGGCCCCCGGCGCAATCCTGAGCGATTACTGAGCTCAGCCCAAACCTCAGCTTTCGCCTTGCGCAATGCATAGAAAGGTGCGAAATTCAAGTTTCATGGCCGAAGCGCGCAATTCGAGGCTGGGACGGAAAACGCGAGCGCAACTTCCATTCGAGTTTTCCACGCATGGTGGCGCGCGCCCCGGCGCCGGGAGAAAGCGGCGCTCGCCTCGTGTGCCGCACACGCGCCGCGCGCGACGGTCGCGCGTAACCCGGCACACGCCGATCCACGTCACCCTCCGGGTTCGCCGCGAGGTGGCGAAGCTCCGCAGGCCGAAGCTTTGGCAGGCTCTACGCCGCGCGTTTTACGCCGGCTGCGAGCGCGCCGGGTTCCGGATCTGTCAGTTCTCTGTCCAGCGCGATCACATACATCTTTTGTGCGAGGCGACGAGCTCGCGGCGCCTCGCTTCGGGAATGAATGGCTTTTCCAGCCGGCTCGCGCGCCTTCTCAATGCGCCGCTCGGCCGCTCGGGTCGCGTTTTCGCTGACCGCTATCACCACCGCGCGCTCAAAACCCCCGCCGAGGTGCGAAACGCCCTGGCCTACGTGCTCTTGAACGCGCGGCACCACGGCGAAAAGCTGGATCTCGGCTTCGATCCTTACTCGTCCGCGCGCTACTTCGACGGCTGGAAGCGCGGGGCGGACATTCCTTCGCCGGCCTTGGATCCGCCGGTCGCCGCGCCGCAATCCTGGCTCCTGCGCGTCGGTTGGCGCCGGCGCGGGCTCCTCGATCCCGCCGAGATACCTGGTGCCGCGCGGGGTTCGCATCGCACGTCGCGCTTCGGGCGGGGCGGGGGCCACGAAGGTTAGTTTGATAGAAAGGGTGAACCGCCCCGAATTTTCCGGAGGCTGCAACTGTTGAGAGGATGCAGCCATGGGAAGACGGAGCAAGTTTTCGCCGGAGGTCCGCAGCCGGGCCGTCCGGCTGGTCAGCGAGCAGGAGGAGGCCCACGGCACGGAGTGGGCGGGCATCCGGTCGGTAGCGAAGAAGATTGGGTGCACACCGCAGACCCTGCGGAAGTGGGTCAGGCAGGCGCAGCGCGACGCGGGCGCGCGACCCGGGACGACCACCTCGGAGCGTGAGCGGCTC
>SLNH01000447.1 GCA_007133195.1 Nannocystineae bacterium
AAAGAACTTAACCCCGGGGTGGGGCGTCTAAAAAACTTAACCCCGGGGTGGGGCGTCGTTAGGAACTTAACTCCGGGGTGGGGCGTCGAGGGCGCGGCGCAGGTCGGCTACGAATTCGCCGACGGCTGCGGGGGCGCCCTGGGCGCCGGCGGCTTGGATGCGCGATACCACGGCCGAGCCGACCACCACCCCGTCGGCGTAGGCGGCGACGGCGCGGGCGTCGTCGCCGGTCTTGATGCCAAACCCCACCGCCACCGGCGCGCGCACTGCCTCGCGGACCTTCGCCACGCGCTCGGCGCCGCCGGCGGATCCGGAAAACGCCGCGCCGGTGATGCCGGTCATCGAGATGTAATACACGAACGGCGGGTCCAAGGCCGCCGCCTGGGCGACGCGGTCGTCGCCGGATGTGGGCGCGACGAGCGGCACCACACCCAATCCCGCGCGCGCCGACGGCGCCGCCAACTCGCCGAGCTCGCCGAGCGGCACGTCCACCGTGAGTAGCGCGTCGATCCCCGCGTCGCGCGCGTCGGCGGCGAGCCGACCGGTGCCGTAGACGAAAATCGGGTTGTAGTAGCCGAACAGCACGAGCGGGACTTCACACCCCGCGGCGCGCACGGCCCGGGCGGTGGCAAGCGCAGACTTGAGACTGCCGCCATTGCCGAGCGCACGCTGCATCGCCGCCTGAATCACGGGCCCGTCGGCGCTCGGATCGGAAAACGGCACGCCGAGCTCCACGGCGTCTGCGCCCGCGTCGGCGGCGGCGCGCACGATGTCGGCGGTCGCCGCGGGACTGGGATCGCCTTCGGTGATGTAGATGACGAGGGCCGACTTGCCCTCGGCCCGGCGCGCGTCGAATCGATCTCGAAGCCGGGTCACGAGGCCACCTCGAGGGCTTTGGATACCGTTTCCATGTCCTTATCGCCCCGGCCGGAGATGCTGACGATCACCAGCCCATCGGGCCCCACCTCGCCGGCGACCTCGGGGAGCGCGGCGACGGCGTGGGCGGTCTCGAGCGCGCACACGATCCCCTCGGCCCGAGCGAGCTGCTGGAGGGCGGCGAGCGCTTCGTCGTCGGTGCGGCTCACGTAGCGGACCCGCCCGGTGTCTCGCCAGTGGGCGTGCTCGGGGCCGACGCCCGGATAGTCGAGACCCGCGCTTATCGAGTGCGCCTCGGCGACCTGCCCGTCGTCGTCACAGAGCACGTACGACTTCGAGCCGTGAAGGACCCCGGGCCGGCCGCGGGACAGCGTCGCGGCGTGGCGGGAATCCAGCCCCTCCCCCGCCGCTTCCACGCCCACGAGCCGGACGCCGCTGTCCCCGATGAACGGCGAAAACAGCCCGGCGGCGTTCGAGCCGCCGCCCACGCACGCGACCAGGGCGTCAGGAGCCCGATTTTCGGCCTCGCGGATCTGCTCGCGGGCCTCGCGGCCGATGACCGACTGAAAGTCCCGGACCATGGTCGGGTAGGGATGCGGACCCGCCACGGATCCGAGCAGGTAATGGGTGCCGGCGACGTTCGTGACCCAGTCGCGGATCGCCTCGTTCATCGCGTCCTTGAGGGTCTGCGAGCCGGCGGCGACCGTGCGCACCTCGGCGCCGAGCAGCTTCATCCGAAACACGTTGAGCGCCTGCCGCCGCGCGTCCTCCGCGCCCATGTACACGACACACGGCATCGATAACAGCGCCGCCACCGTGGCCGTGGCCACCCCGTGCTGGCCCGCGCCGGTCTCGGCGATGATACGCGTTTTTCCCATCCGCGCGGCGAGAAGCGCCTGGCCCAGGCAGTTATTGATCTTGTGCGCCCCGGTGTGGAGCAGATCCTCGCGCTTCAAATAGATGCGGGCGCCGAGCTCATCCGACAGCGTGGGAGCAAACGAAAGCGGCGTGGGGCGACCGACGTAGCTTTGCAGGCGCTGCGAAAGCTCGGCCCAAAACGCCGGATCGCCCGCGGCTTCGGCGTAGGCGGCGGCGAGCTCCTCGGCAGCCGGCATCAGCGTTTCGGCGACGTATTGGCCGCCGAAGTCACCGAACCGCCCGCTCGAAATCGAGCCCGATCCCGGGGAGGATGTAGACGGGCTCTGCCCTGGCTTTGCGTTCTCTGTCGTCATGGTCATCGCTCTCGGCCTGATCGCTCTTAGGCGTCACCGCGCTCGGCGTCACCGCTTTGGGCCTGCCGCTTTCGCCGCCCGTACGAACGCCCGGACGAGCGCGGGGTCCTTTTCGCCCGGGGCGGACTCGACGCCGCTGGCGACGTCCACCCCAAAGGGACAAACGGCGCCGACGGCGTCCGCCACGTTGTCCGGCCGAAGCCCCCCGGCGAGCATCACCCGCCGCCCGCTCGCCGCGAGCGCCTCGGCCAGCCGCCAGTCGGCGAGCTGTCCGGATCCGCCGTAACCCGGCGCCGGCGCATCGACGAGCACCGTCACCTCCGCGGGCAGCGCCCAGGCGGGCTCGAGGTCGCCGGCACAGGTGGGCCGAAGCGCCGCGATCGCCCGCCGGCCGAGGGCCTTGGCCTCCGGCGCCGGCTCGTCGCCGCTGAGTTGAATGCGGTCCAGGCCGACCTCCTCGTCGATCGCCGCAACGACCTCGGGATCCTCGTTTACGAACACCCCGACCACCTCCGCGCGGCCGCCGCCCCACTCGGTGGGGCGAGGCGCCGCCCGGATCGCCGCGGCGATGGCGCGGGCCTTGTCGCGCTCCACCGCGCGCTTCGATCCGGGCCAAAAATTGAGCCCGATCCAGTCGGCCCCCGCGCGCGCGCAGGCCGCCGCGCCGTCGGGATCGGTGACCCCGCAGATCTTGACGATCACCCCGGTCACGATGCGGGCTCCCCGCCGAGGAGCTCGGCGAGGGCCTGCCCGGGCGATGCGGCCCGCATCAGCCGCTCGCCGACCAGGACGGCATCGGCGCCGGCGCGACCCATGGCGCGCACGTCGTCCGCCGACGCGATGCCCGACTCGGCGACCACCACGGCGCCGGCCGGCAGCGCGGGGGCGAGCCTGGCGGTGAGGCCCGTGTCCACGGCGAAGGTGGTGAGGTCTCGGTGGTTGATGCCCACGATGCGGGCGCCCGCGCGCGCCGCCCGCTCGCCCTCGGCGGCGTCGTGGACCTCGACCAAGGCGTCCGTGTCGAACCTGATCGCTGCCTCCAAAAGCTCGTGCATCTGAGCGTCGGACAGCGCCGCCGCGATGAGGAGCACGGCATCGGCGCCCGCCGCGCGCGCCTCGGCCACCTGGTACGGATCGATTAGAAAGTCTTTGCGCAAAAGCGGCACCTCGACCGCCTCGCGAGCCGCCGTCAAAAACGAAAGCGACCCATCGAAATACGCCTCGTCGGTGAGGATCGAAATCGCCGCTGCGCCCGCGGCTTCGTACTCTCGCGCGATCGCGCTGGGATCGGCGCCGGGCCGGATCGGGCCCGCCGACGGCGACGCCCGCTTGACCTCGGCGATCGCGCGCACGGGCTCTCCGGCGGGCCGGGCGAGCGCCCGGTGCAAGC
>SLNH01000271.1 GCA_007133195.1 Nannocystineae bacterium
AGCTGCGCAGGCTCGGCGCGATCTCGGCACGCTTGAGCGTAGCTTCTAGATCGGCGAGGCGAAGGCGGAGGCTGGTTCCCGTGCGGGCGCCGCGCCCGAGCAGGGTCTCGACGGCGTGGCGTTCGGCGGCTGTGACATCCGAGAGGGTGATGGCATCACCGCCGCCGCGCTCGAGTCGTCGCCGGAGGGCGGCGAGCAGGCGCTCGGTCTCGGGGCGGCCCAGCAGTCGCTCGAGTCGCTGCCGGTCGATTGATGACGTATCCGGCGATGGTATTTGCGGCGGCGGCATCGGCTCAGAAGAGCTCCTCCTGGCCCTCTCCGGCCGAGGATGTGTCAGCTTCGGGCTCGACAGGGGGTAGCTCGGACGTCTCGCGCTGCCGCCTTCGACCATCCCAGCTCCAGCGGGTGACGAAGACGGCATCGAGATCATCGCGTCGAACGAGGTTGGCGATGGCAAGCCCTGGCACCTCGCTGTAGCAGCCCCATTCGCGCTCGGACGTCATCATCACGTCGAGATCGAACTCGGCCAAAAGCCCCATGCACGAGGCGCGCGCCCGATCGTCGATGCCGGCGAAGACCTCGTCGAGCATGATCATCCGCGGCGCGGCGTGGGGGGCGCTCCTGTAATGGCTCGCCGCGGCGGCAAAGAGCGGGATCGTGATGGCGAGCGCGCGCTCGCCCCCCGAGGCCGGCCCGTAGGCGGATTGCCAGCGGCCCCCCTGCCACCTTTGCACCACGAAGCGATGCCACACGCGGTAGTCGAGAGCGCGCTCGAGGATCTCGACGAGGGAGCCGCCTTCGTCGGCGTCGCGAGCGGCCTGGATCCGCCGCTGCAAGAACTCTCCGACGAGCCTGCGATCGGCGGGCGACCAGGCGTCTGTCACCTGGCGAAGCAGCCGCTTTCGCACCTCGGCGAGCCCGGCCGGCGCGGTGACGCCGTCGATCTGCTCGCCCTCGTCGACAGGGCGCCACAAGATCCGCAGGCGCATCCCCGTGCTCGTGGGGCGGCTTTCGATCTCCTCGTTCATGTCGGCGACCTGCCGATCGGCCGCCGAGATCATCTGCTGAAGGTGCGCGGCGACCTCGTCGATCAGATAGGTCTCGAGGAGCTCGCGCTCTTTGTGGTCGAGCACGGACTGCCGCTCTTGGACCTGCCCGTCGATCCGCTCGGCGAGCTCATCGGGGTCGCAGCGGCGCGACTGAAAGACGATGCGGATAAGCATCAAGTCGTCCCGCAGCTCCACGGATGCATCGTGTCCGTGGCGAGACAGGGCGGCGGCGAGGGTCGTAAAATGATTGTGTAGCTCGCGCTGGTGGCGCGTCCACGCGCCGTCGCCGTCGTCGATTTTCACGAGCGCTTGATCGACGGCCCGGGCGAGGCGGACGGTGGGCTCCGGCGCCCAAGGAGCGTCGGTGGCCGGCGCCGCGACCTCGGGCGCCGCGACGCGAAGCAGCCCCTCGCCGACGAAGGCGCGAAAATGCTCGATCGCCGCGCGGCGCTTCTCGGACTGCTCGTGCAGATCTCGCTCGGCCGCTTCGATCGTCGCGTCGAGCTTCGCGGCGAAGGCGACGAGCCGGTCGCGCTCCTGGTGCAACCCTTCCTGGCGATCGCCGAGCTCGATCCGCAGCGACTTGAGGTCAGAAAGCTTTAGCTGAAGCTCTTCGACCTCTGCGCCGACGCCCCTCTTTGAGGACGAGCCACTCGCGCTCGGCGCTGTCGGCGTCGCGCTTGGCCGAGTCCCGGTCGCGATCGCGCTCGGACAGCTCCTTTTGCGTTTTGGCGAGGCGCGCTTCGAGGTTCGCTTGCTTGCTCGTCGCGCTGCGCACGTCGCGCACCTGGCGCGGCAGGCGGGTCGCCCCGACGCGGTAGTGGGCGAGCGCATCGCTGATGCGGGCGAGCTCTTCTGCGTCCGCGGGGAGCGCGAGGTCGGCGGTCGCCTCGTCGCGCGCGCGGCGGGTCTCGGCCGCGCGCTCCTCGGCCGCGCGCAGGGCCCTGGCCATCTCCTCGACGCGCTCGTCGTGGTTGCGGCACGCCCGCGCGCAGGCGGCCTCGCGCGCGTGGGCGTCGTAGATCGCGCGATCGCTGGGGCGTGCGCGATACTCCGTTTCGATCCGCGCGCGCGCTTCGCGAATGCGCTCCCTGTCTGCGATGAGCTCGCGTTCTCTGCTGAGCGCGGCGGCGAGGCTCTCGGCGATGTCCGCGAGTCGCCGCTTGCGCTCGGCTTCGCGCGCGCTGTGGCCGATGTGCTGCGGCTCGGCCTTGTGCCACGCGCCGCGGGTGGGACCTAGCCGCCACCGGCCCCGCGGGTCGATTCGTGCTGCCGGAGCCGCGCCCGAGCCCGAGGACGAGGAAGAGGACGAGGAAGAGGACGAGGAAGAGGAAGCGGCCGCGCCCGAGGCCGAGGACGAGTCCGAGGACACCCGGTCGTCATCGACGCTCGGCCGCCAACTCACCGACAGCAGGATCCTATGGATGATCGCGTCGTCTACTCGCTTTGCTTCGGCGCTGGCGCGCTCGCCCGAGATCTGCAAAACCTCGGCGAGCGTCCCGCTCACGGCCTCCGGTGTCGCGCGTCCCTCGGGGGGCGCGAGCAGGGTATCCCAGGTCTCGGGATCGAGAAGGTCGCCCTCGGGCAGGACCCACGCGTCCAGGAGCCCGGAAGCCTCGAGCGCCGCCTCGATCTTGCCGCGCTGGCCGGCGGGCACCTCATCGCGGAAATCGACGAGCTGCCAAAGCGGAGCGCCGGGCCGGCCGTCGCGGATCCCCTCCCCTCGGCTGGCCGGTGCCGGCGGCGGGCTGTGAACGCCGGCCTCGAGCGAAGCCTTCTCGGCCTCGAGCAGGTCGCGCTCGGCGCGCAGCTCGGCGAGCTTTCCATCGACTGCGGCGTCGTCACGGGCGAGCTTTTGCTCTCGCTCGGTGCGCGCTGCCTGCAGCGCCAGCACAGCCGGATTTTCGCCCTCGAGCGCGTGCACCAGTGCTGGAGCTCTGCCGTGACGGAATCGGGGTCGTCGACTTGGATCGCTTCGAGATCGAGAAAGTAGCGCGCATATGCTTCCACGAGCGCCATCCCCCGCGCTTCGGTCACCTCGCGCGCCTCGCCGTGTTCGGTCGCGAGCCGTTCGGCCTCCTCGCTGGCGTCCTTCCAGCGGTCTTGTGCCCGAGACGCGGCGCGCTCGGCCTCGGCGACCTCGCGCAGCTTGCTCTCGACGTGCCGAACGCCCCGGGCGCGGTGCTCGCAGAGTGTGACGAACCTGCTTCCGATCTCCTCGGGCGCGCGCCCTCCGTCCTCGAGCGGCGAAAGCTCCGCCAGCGCCCGCCCGTGCCACGCGGCCATCGCCGCCGCCTCCGCCTTTTGCTCGAGCTCCGAGATAAGCTCCGCCAGCTCGCTTACGCGCTCCTCGGCATCGTTTTCGCTGGCTCGCAGCTCGTTCGTCAGCGACTTCGCGCGCGCCTTGGCATCATCGACGAGCTGGGCCCGCTGGTTCGCGAGCTCGCGCTTGTTCGTCGCGGCGTCCGCGGCGTTGTGCAGCGCTTTGGCGGAATCCATCGCGCGACTGCGATGAAGCGCCAGCTCCTCGCCCTGAAGCTCGTCGAGCCGGCGGGCGTTTCGTTCGAGGTCGCCCTCGACCCGCCCGCGCTCATTTGCGGCGCGCTGTCGCTCGGCCCGGTCTTTTCCGATCGTCGCTCGCACCTCCTCGTAACGACTGTGGGTGGTTCGGACATCGCGCCCGCGCCGCTTGCACGCGATCGCCGCATAGTGGCGGTAGTGCTGAAGAAACTGGCTGACCGACTGCCCCGCTTCGATGAGCGCCTCGAGCGCGGTTCGCTCGGCCTCGAGGTTGCGAAACGCCTCGGCGACATCGGCCAGGACGGCCTGATCGAGCGGCTGGAGCGCCTGGGTGAGCGCCCGCGACAGCATCTCGGGGTTGGGGCGCTTGGAAAGCTGCGGCTGCCGGAGCTGCAGAAGGAGCCCGATCAGCGCTTCGTAGCGATCGGCGCCGAGCTGAAACAGCCGCTCATCGATGGCGCGTCGATAGGTCGACGCCTGATCGTAGACCTGCCCGCGATCGCCGAGGGCGGCCTCCAGGCCTTCTTTGCCGAGCGTGCGGTCCGACGATACGAGAAAGAGCGACTCGCCCACCCGGTGCGAGGTGATGAAAAACCAGCTGCGCACGGGCCTCCCGGCGACCGCCCGAAGGCCACAGCCGATCGTGACGTACTCGGGCCTGGTCTCGGTCATCCGGCCGAGCTCGAGCCAGGTATAACCCTGCCGGTCGTCGTATTTGCCCCCGAGCAAAAGGTTCCATTCCATCCGCTTTTTCGCGTCGCCGTCGGGCTCGATGCGGGCAGGACTGAGCCGGCCGTCGAGCAAAAACGGCAGGGTGAGCGCCACCGGGACCGCTCGTCGCGCCGGCTTCGCTCGACGATGTCGGGGAGGTCATCGCCCTGGCTGTCGCGGCTCGCGCTCATGCGGACTCACCTTCGCTGGCGCGAGCACGCGAAACGCGGGTGGCGCTCTTTGCCTCTTCGCCGCGAGGCGGCGGCTCGTCCTCCAGGTCGGTGATGCGCACCGCATAGTCGCGGCCCCGGAAGACGCCGACAGGCGTATCGATCTGCGCCTCGGCGTCCGGGCCCATGGACTCGAGCGAGACCTCGAGGCTGCCATCGGCGGTGATCGCGACCATCGGCGCGTCGTCGCCTGTCGCTTCGCCGAGGGCGGCGCCGAGAAGCTCCAGGAGCAGACGGAACGCGTCGTCGTCGAGCTGGCCGAGGTCCGACAGTCTAATCGGCTGTCCCGTGGCCAGGCGCGAGCGCGCCGCGCGGAGCCTCGCCGATTCGTCGGCGATCTGCTGGGCCAAGACCGCCTTTTCCCGATGCCGGCGGTGCATCTTGGGCAGCGCTCCGCGCTTTTGAAAACTGCCCGTGGCCCGCAGCCTCGGACGGATATGGATAGGGCGTGCCTCGGGCCATGCGCGCGACGCGGGAATCGGATCGACGCGCCAGGATTCGAGCGTCACCTCGTCCACGGTGAGATGGCGCGCCGCCGTCATCCCGAACGCGCTCCTCCACAGGCGGTGCGCGTCCTCGTCCGACGGGCACTCGAGCATCCACCGGGCCAGCGCGCGAAAGTCGGCCGCGCGATCGCTTCTGCCGAGCTGCCGCTCGCCCCACCGGACCACGGCGTCGAGCAAGTCGGAGATCGCCTTGCGCGCGCGGGCGCGCAAAAGCGACGCCTGGGAACGGTGCCTGTCGTCGCCGACGAACCACGCGCGCAGGCCCCGCCAGTGCGCGAGCCATGTGGCCATCGCTCGCTCGACGGGCGCCTCGTCGCACTCCGCGACCTGCTCGGGAGACATATCCTCGGCTTCGCGCGCCGCCGTGATCGCGAGGAGCCGGACAACCGGCCTGCGATCGCGCTCGAGTGGCGCGGCCTCCTCATCGCCTGCCGCGCCCTTTTGCGGCGTCTCCAGGTCCTCGATGAGCGATGCGATCTCGGGCGAGATGGCCACGAGGTCACCGAGGAAGCGCTCGATGTATCCGATCAGCTGATCCTTGTACGCGATGAACGCGTCGCGATCGGCTCCCCGCAGCTCGAGCGTCCGCGCCAGCCCCGCCATGAACGCCCGGGCGTTGTCGGCCAAGTCGGTGAACACTGAGGTCAGCGCGCGGAGCGCGCTTCGCACCTTCCCCGGATCCGGCCGCCCGTGCGCAGCGAGCTCTACCAGCGAGCGGAGCTGCGTGCGGATATCCTCGAGCGCTACGGCCTGGAGCGCGCCGCGGCGACCGAGCTCGGCATCGAACATCTCGAGCGCCCGCTCGGCCGCCTCGCCCTCGCGCGTAATCTGATAAATGTAACGCGCTCGGTAGAACTCTTCGATGCTGGTTACCCGGCTGGTATCCGGATCTTGCCGAAGGTTGTTCCAGTCGACGAGCTGCGCGAGGGCAGTCTGGATCGCGTCCAACGAGACATCTCGCCCTCGCTCGACCAGGCGCTCGTGCACGTCTTCGGGCCGCAGATGCACGAGAAAGTGCGCCTTGGCAGCCGAGAACACACCCATGATGTCTCGGTAAAGCTCGGCCTTTTCGACCGTAACGTGTGTAAAGACGTCCAGCTTCATGCCGCGCTTGAAATGATCCCAGGCCGGCTCCATCGCCGCGGCGCCACATCGTCTCCGACGCCTCTGACGTCCGCGGGCACGGGCTCCGGATTAGGCTGGAATCCTCCGGGAAACTCCGTAGTCGCCGCGGCAGCAGCTCTCCGTTCCCGGTGTCACAGCTGAACGCGAGTAGGCCCACCACCGTTGGAGAGGAGGAGCTTCCGTGCATTGACGACGCTTCATTGGGCGCCGACCTTCGTCCGCGCGCCCGCTCACTGGAGTTCGCCGGGAGTCACGTCGGCTATATAAGTAATCATGATCACTTAGGGATCCCCCGATCGGCGGGACTTGACTCCGGCGGGCCGCCGTGGCACCAATATTTGCAGATACTCGCCGGTAGCGTGCTGCCGGCCCAAGGGTCGCGCTCCGTCGCGGCCTTTGTTCTTTTCGGGAGCGCGGTTCGTTAGAGTCGCAGGGGTGAAGCTGCGCACCCGCGTCTATGTGGACGGATTCAACCTCTATTACGGCGCCCTCAAGGGCACGCCGTTCCGCTGGTTGGATCTGGTGGCCTTGGCCCGGAAGTCTCTCAGCGCCAAGAACGAGATCACGCGCCTCAACTACTACACCGCGCGTGTGAGCTCGAAGGTGAAGGCCGACTCGCCGGCGAAGCAGCAGGCGTACCTGGCGGCGCTCGCGTCCTCCGAGCTCGTGAAGATTCATCTCGGCAATTTCGTGGCGCGTACGAGGAGGCTGCCCGAGCACCCGATCCCCGAAGCCGGTCCCAAGTTCGTAGAGGTGCTCTGGAGCGAAGAAAAGGGCTCTGACGTGAACCTCGCGAGCCACCTGGTCTTCGACGGATGCAAAGGAAACTTCGACGTGGCCGTCGTGATCTCGAACGACACCGACCTCATCGAGCCGATCAGGCTCGTTACCGAGCTCGGTAAGCCGGTCGGGCTTTTGACGCATGCAAGCAGGCCCGCGGAGAAGCTTGGCGAGGTCGCGAGCTTTGTGCGGAATATAAAGCGCGCGCACCTTCGAGCTTGCCAGCTCGAAAACCCGACCGGTGGCGCGCACAAGCCTGCAAAGTGGTGCCTCCAAGACCCCATCTTCGAAGCAGTGATTGGCGGCAAAACGGGCGATCTAGCTAGAGCGATCGACCTTCTGCTCGCGGAGCTCAACGAGGACCGGTTTCTGGAGCTCTTTGGCAAACCTCCGAAATGGGTTGCCAACGCATACGGAAAGATTCGCTCGCTGGCCGAGCGGAAGCGCGCCAGGCTGCTCGATCCCGATGAGCGAAAACAAGCACTCGAAGCCCTCGAAGCGCTCGCCCGAGCGGCGCAATCCCGATAAGCCTGCCTGCGGAAAAAGCGGGACGGGAAGCGGGGACGGTCGGACTGAAGCAGACGCGCACCCGCGAATGGCTGCTCGACATCGAGTACACGAAGCGCGAAACGTTCGCGTACGCGTGCGAAGCCGCCGGCGGAGCGCATCGCGCTGGCGGGCGAGTTCGCGCAGCGGCAGAGCGTCTCCGACGAGCGCGTCGATCCGGCGGAGCTCGCGCACATCGTCTCGGCGGCGGCGAGCGCGCGAACGGCTGGAAGCTGATCCTCGCCCGCTGTGCGCCGGCGGCGAGGGCAAAGCGCTCGCGGCAGCCCTCGGGGCGCTCGGCGATGTGGGAGAGGCCCGAGACGGCGGCTTCGAAGGCGGCGTCCTCCCAGAATGTGGGGTCGTCTTCGCCTATGAGGCGGCCGGCTCTTTTCAGGAGCTCGGCGGCGTAGCGGCGGATGGGGGCTGCGGCGATGCGATCGCCGGCTTCGCCGCCCTGAAGGTGGCGGGCGACGGCGTGGCCGAGGGCGTCGGACCGGGTAGCGGGCATCGAGCAACGTCCACAACCAGGGCGGTGGGATTTCGCGACGAGCGCCCCGAGGTCTTCTTCAGCCTCCGGGGTGAAACGTGCGCGAGCCTCGCCGAGCGCATCTTCGAGATTGGCGGTTCAGCTCGCGGAGGGCCATTTCGACGGGCCTGAACAGGCCCTGAGGACGGGGGAAGCCGTTCGAAGCTGGCCCGTGCCACCTGTGCGAATCTACTACCAGCGCACCGCGGGCGAGCTCTAGTGCTCCGCGGCTAATACCAAGCTGGCACCAAGCTCGCTTTCCCATTGGCAAGTGAGAGCACATGCGAGCGCCGAGCTGGGTTTGAGCCGGCGCCAAGGTCTCCTTTCGGCGGGCTCTTGGTCGCTCGGGCTCGTCGGTCGGATAGAGGGCTGCCGGCATGGCAGTCGCTCAGCTCAGGTGGACGGGCAGGGCGGCGCCGACGAGGGGTAGGTGAATCCAGGTCTCGATGACGGGCTTGCCGGTGGCCGCTGCGAGGGTGGCGCGCGGGTCAATCCAAAGCTCGAGCTCGGCGGCATGTTCGTCCAGGACGCGGACGGCCGGCGACAGGCCGAGCTCGAACGCGTAGTCGGTGACGGGCGAGCCGCATACCGAGTTGACGGTGCCGATGCGCGCGGCCACAAGCTTGTGCGCCTCGAGCGCGCGGCCCTGTTCGAGAAGGCGCGTTCTCGCCCGCTCGGTGAGCTCGGCCGCCGCCTGCTTGGTGAAGGTCGTGGCGATCACGGCCTCGGGGCGGGCGGTGCCGCGGGAAAGCGTTTCGTCGAGCTCCTTGGAGAGGCGGGTCGTCTTCCCCGAGCCCGCGCTCGCTGTGATGATCCGGACGCTCACTGTCCGCCTCCTCGCCCGCAGAGCGCGGCGAACTCGCAGTACTTGCACGGCGGGGGGACCGTGAGCACGCCCTCGTCGGAAAGACCCACTTCGGGCGGATCGCCGTCCTCGCTATGGGCGCCTGGGGCGACGAGCTCGCCCCGAGATAGCTCGGCCTGCCGGGTCGCGAGCGTCGCCATGGCGCCGCACCACATGTCGATTGCCCGCGCGCGGCCGGGCACCTCGGCCCCTTCGAGAGGCGTGCCGGGCTCGGCGATGAGCTGCTGGCGGCTCAGGGAAAAATACGCCACGCCAGGCCGACCTCGATCGCTTTTGAGGAGTTCGGCGTAGGCGGCGAGCTGAAGCGCCGCGCCGCAGCCGAGAAGCTCGCTGTAGCGGCCCTTGCCCCATTTGAGGTCGAGGACGAGGTCGGGATCGCGCAAGACCATGTCGGCATACCCCGCGAGCTTGGGCTGTGGCAGCGTGCGCTCGACCTTCTGCTCGACCCCGACGACGGCAGCGCCGAGCTCTTCGATGATGCGCGCGAGCTCCCGGGCCGAGTCGACGACGACCCGGCGGAGCGTCGCGCGCTCGCCCTGGTGGATCGGCAGCCGCAGGCTCTCGCACGCCTTGTCGATCTCCGCCTCGACCAGGCGCCCGGCTTGTTCAGCAGACTCCGCGGGGCCGCGGGCGCCGCCTGCGAAGACCTGCTCGAGCACATGATGCGCCAGCGTCCCCGACAAAAGCGGTGACGGCTCGCTCGGCCCGTCGGCAAGGCCGGGCGAAAGCCGCGCATGATAGCGAAGCGCCCACGCCAGCGAGCAGCCGAGGAGCTTTTCGAGACTCCCCGGCGACTCGACATCGCGCAGCGCGAGCGGAGACTTTGTGCCGATCTCCGTCGCCGGCTCGGGCAGCGCTCGGCTTTCGACCCGGCGGCGCCTCGGAGCCTCGGGCAGCTCGAGCCTTTTCACCTCGAGCTCGGACGGATGGTGCCCCGGCGCGAGCGTGGCCCTAAGCTCGTCCCAAAGCGGATGCGGAAACGACCGCTCGAAGGTCTCGTCGATCTCGGGGCAGACCAGGACGAGCGCATGCGTCGCGTACGAAAACGGCCGGCGCCAGCGACGGGCCTCGCCGGCCATCAGCGCGCCGAAATCGGGAATGGGCAGGCCTTGCGCTTCGAGCTCGGCCCGCTCGCTCGGCGAAAGCCGCAGGCGCGGGGCAGAAGGTGCCGAATACCGCGTGAAGTTCCACCAGATGATCGTCTCGGCGGGCCCCAAGACCGCGCCGGGGTGGGGCACACTCGCGAGACCCGCCTGCGGTGAAACTCGATGGCGCCTTCCGCCCGCGGCGACATCGGCAAGCCGCCGAAGCTCGGTGCGCGTGAGCGCGCCTGCGCCGAGCTCGGCGATGAGATCCCGGCATGTCTGCACGGCGCCGATAAGCGGCTCGAGGCTCGGGTGGCGCTCCAGTGCTGCGTTCGCCCACGAAAGGAGCGCATCGAGCCGGCTCGTGGCGGCAGCCGCCGTTACGGCTTCGTCGTGCGGCGCGACTGCAATAAGAAGCGCCTTTACGCGAGCCCGCACCCGATCCTTGGCGCTGTCGCCCTCGAGCGAGGCGACCCCGCGCTCGACAGCCTCGTCCCACGCCGGAGACCGGCGGCTCGGCTGCCGCTGCAGCGCTCCGACACGAACGGGAGGACGACGCCCGGCGCGTGATGGCAGTCCTGACAAAGCGTTTCGAGCGCTTTGGGCTGAGACTGCACCCGGAAAAGACCCGACTGCTGTCTCATACCCCTCGGACAGGCGCGGGAAGGGTCCGGCGACGTTCGACTTCCTGGGTTTTACACACTACTGGGGGAGGACGCGCCGTGGCCTCTGGGCGCCGAAGGTCAAGACACGATCCGCGCGCATCCGGCGGTTCACCCGGACCGTCGCCGACTGGTGTCGCCGCCATCGACACCGCTCGGTCAAAGAGCAGCACGCGGCGCTCTGCAGGCGAGTCACAGGTCACTTCAACTACTTCGGGGTCAACGGAAACGTGTCGTGCCTGCGGCGCGTCCGTCGAACCTGCGAAGTAATATATGGCGAAAGTGGCTCTGCCGACGAAGCCAGAACGGTTACAAGAACTGGAGGCAATTCGCGGACCTACTGCGGAACTTCCCGCTGCCGCGAGCCTCCGTCCGCGTGCCGCTCTGGCGCCTGACTCCATGAGCCGCCCTCGGCGGAAGAGCCGGATGGTGGAAATCTCCTTGTCCGGATCTGGTGAGGGCCCCGGTCGGGCAACCGGCCGGGGCTACTCGACTAGCCGGAGTTCGATGAACTGGCTGCGCTATAGCTCGCCACTCCAACGACGAGAGCGATGATTCTCTGATGAGACTTCCGGAATGATTGGTGTTTTTTGCGCAGCACTGAGAATGTGCTAATTTCGCACATTATGATCCAGTCGATGCAGGAGCTCGCAGCCCGCCTGCTCGCGGCCAGAAAGGCGGTCGGGTTGACCCAGGAGGAGCTCGCGAGCGGTGTCGGTCTCGACCGCACGAGCATCTCCAAGATTGAAAAGGGGACCAGGCAGGTCGACTCGCTCGAGCTCGCGCGCATCGCTGAGATGCTCGAGCGGCCGGTCACGTGGTTTCTCGAATCGCGTCCGCCGGCCGCGATCAGCCGCCGCGAGGAGCGGGAGGATGGGGAGCAAGAGGCAGATGTCCTGCTGGAGACCATTGCGTCTGACGTTGAACAGCTGATCGAGCGGCAGCTTCTTGTGCCGCAGGACCGCCGGAGGCTGCCGGGCGAGGTCGATGATCTGGCGGCAGCCGAGGAGCTCGCCGCAGCCGCGCGTACATGGGTCAACCGTCCTGGCGGGCCGATCCGCGACGACCTCGTGGACGTGGTGGAGCCTCTGGGGCTGTACACGTTTGTGTTGACGTTTCCGCGAGATCGTCTCGAGGGATCGTATGTGGCGCTCTCGCGTGGGGGCGTCGCGCTCGTGCAGGGCGCCAGCGAGGTCGGTCGGCGGAGGTTCACGATCGCACACGAGCTCGGTCACCACGTCCTGCAAGACGCCTATTCGTCAGAGTGGATTACGTCGGCATCCCCGAGCGATCGTGAGCGGCTCATTAACGCGTTTGCAGTGCATTTCTTGCTGCCGCGCGCATCGGTCCAGTCGCGGTGGCAGGAGCTTGAGGGCCACGTCGATCGCTGGAATGCGGCGGTCCATCTGGCCGCAGAGTACGGCGTGAGCTGGAGCGCGCTCTGCGGCCATCTGAAGAACCTCGGCCTGGTCGACGAGCTGGGGCGGCAGGAGCTCGACCGACGCGTCCCGCGGTCGGCAGACTTCCTCGAGCGGGGGCTGCGAATCTCGGCCGAGCCGCGAGCACCTACGATCCCGAGTGGATATAGCGCAGCGGTCATCAAGGGGCTGAGGCGGCAGAAGCTCGCACGTGCTCGCGCGCTCGAGCTGCTTCATGGCACGGTCATCCCAGCGGACCTCGATGACGACAGCGCCGCAATTCCTCTCGAGGCGATGAGCGCGGAGCTCGGGCCGTTGGAGTAGCGCGGGATGGCCGAGGGGGATGGTGATGCCAAGACAGCCTGCACGCTCGTCTTCGATACATCGACGCTGAGCTCCTTCGCCCGCGCAGAGCGGCTATCCCTGCTCGAGGCTCTAACTGAGCGCCACCGCCGCCTCGTGACGCGAGCCGTGCTCGACGAGCTACGTCGCGGCACAGACCGGCGTCCGCGCCTCGGGGATGTCGAGGTGCTGCGATGGCTAAAGGAGGTGGCCGTTGACTCGCTCGAGGAGCTCATCGCCTTCGCGAGCTATACGCAAATTCTCGGCGTGAGCACCCGGGACGTCGGGGAGGCCAGCACCCTTGCCTGCGTCGAGGTAAACGGCGGTATCGCCGTGCTTGACGACCAGGTTGGGGTGACCGCGGCGAGAGAGCGAGGAGTTCGCGTGAGACGCAGCCTGGCGCTGATAGCCTCGGGTGTTCAAGAGCGAGTGATGGACGAATCTGCGGCAGCCGAGCTCGTCGATCGCTTGGTTCACGTCGGGGGCGCGCGATTTCCGTGTGATGGCGCTAGCTTCCTGCGATGGACCGAAGCGAACGGACTGCTCGTGCGCGGATGAACGAGGCCGAAAAACATCGGCGCGTCCGCATCGAGGATGTGCTCTCATTCAAGAGGCAGCGCGACCGCGAGCGCAAGGCCGGACTCGATGAGCTCACGCAGATGAGCGAGGAGCTCGGGGGCTACGACGAGCTCAAGTAGTCCTTCGGCCCGATGATCGTCGCCCC
>SLNH01000123.1 GCA_007133195.1 Nannocystineae bacterium
CCGACGAGCAGGCGGCCTCCATCCTGTCGAACTATCCGCACTACGGCCCCGGGGCGCCGGTCCACTGGCCGCAGCAGCAGCAGATCCCGATCTATCACAACCGCGGGGAGTGGCCGTTCGTCACCGCCTACTGGCTTCGCGCCGCAAAAGTCGCCGACAACGATACCGTCGCGAGTCGAATGGTGCGCGCGCTCGTGCGCGGCACGGCACTGAACCTGTCCAATATGGAGCTTTTCGACGCCCGCTACGGCTCGCCGTGGCGAGAGGACGGCGACGCCTCCGGTCCGGTGACGAACTCTCAGCGCCAGCTTTGGTCGGTGGCGGCGTTTTTGTCGATGGTCCATCACACGATCTTCGGGCTCGAGGCCGAACCCGAAGGGCTGCGCATTCAGCCTTACGTGACGCGCGATCTGCGAAACGATATGTTCGCGGGCAGCGATACCCTCGTGTTGAACGACTACCCCTACCGCGGCGGCCGGATCTCGGTGGTGCTCCACCTGCCGCCCCCCGGCGGCGACGGCGGCAGCTACGCGGTGGACGCGATCGAGATCGACCGGGAGCCCCACGAGGGCTCGCTCGTGACCCCCTCGGACATGAGCGATCACAGCCGCATCGACGTCTACCTCGCAGACGAGGGCGAGCGGGAGCCCGCGGCGATCGCAGAGCGGTCGCCGGACGACTGGCGACAGATTTTCGGCCCGCGCACCCCTCGAATCGACGAGCTGGCGGCCGCTGGGGACGAGCTTCAGCTTACGATTTCGACGTTCGACGAGGAGACGACCGAGGTCGAATACGGGGTTTATCGCGACGGCGAGCGCATCGCGGACGGCATCGCGGGCACCGAGACGTCCTTCGTGGACGCGGATGTCGATCCCGACGCGCCACAGAGCGCCTGCTACGTGATCGACGCCTGCTTCACCGAAAGCGGCAACTGCTCTCAGCACTCGCCGCCGGTGTGCTGGTTTGGCGAAGAGGACGACGAGGGAGGTAACGCTGTGCAGCACTTCCCGGCAAACGAGTTCGTCGCCACCGGCGGGCAGGAGTCGCACGACTACGGGCGGTTTCACTACGGCGAGTGGGGCGATCCGGGGGATGAGCTCGTCCTTCCCAGCTTCGAGGCGCAGCGAGACGGCCACCATCAGATCGAGCTCGAGTACGGAAACGGCAGCGGCCCGTTCGACACGGGCATCACCGCGGCGGTCAAGCACGTCGAGGTCAAGCACACAGACACGGGCGAGACCGCTGGTGAGGGCTTCGCCTTCATGCCCCAGCTCTCCACCTGGGACCGCTGGGAGGCCTCGTCGCTCGTGTCAGCCGACCTCGAAGCAGGGCAGACCTACGAGATCGTGATCGGCGACCACGAGCGCGCGGTCAACATGTCGGTGTTCGAGCACTTCGCGGTCTACACCGGCGGCCTGGGAGGGTCCGACGGAGCCTTCAACCACGTGAACATCGCGGCGATAAACGTCCTCCCCCGCTGAGCCGAGCGGCTCGAGCAAGGACTCGTACGCACGTCGGTGGGCCGTGTTAGCGTTGGCGGTGCGGCGCTGGTCGGTAGCCTCGTCCCTCGCGCCCCGCGCGTGACGCGCCGGGAGCTTCGGGTGCTGCTCGCCCACGTCGCTGCCTGAGCGATGCGCATCGTCCACGCCGCCGACATCCACCTCGACAGCCCCATGCGGGGCCTCGTTCGCTACGAGGGGGCTCCCGCCGCGGAGCTGCGCGATGTGACCCGCCGCGCGCTGAAAAACCTCGTGGACCTCGTGCTCGAGGTGGAGGCGCCGCTTTTGGTGGTGGCGGGCGACCTCTACGACGGCGACTGGCCAGATTATGGCACCGGGCTGTATTTCCAGTCGCAGATGGTGAGGCTCGAGAAAGCGGGCGTGCGCGTCGCGATGGTGAGGGGAAACCACGACGCGCAAAACCGCATGACGCGCAGCCTGCGGCTTCCCGACAACGTCATCGACCTGCCGTCCGCCCAGCCCAAGACCGAGGTGCTCGGCGACCTCGGGATCGCGATCCACGGGCAGAGCTACGCCCGCCAGCGCGAGGAACGAAACCTCGCCGCTGGCTATCCGCCGCCCGTGCCGGGGCTGTTCAACCTGGGCATCTTGCACACGAGCCTGGACGGACGTCCCGGACACGAGCCCTATGCGCCGTGCAACCCCGACGATCTCGTCCAGCGCGGCTACGACTACTGGGCCCTCGGCCACGTGCACGCCCACGAAATCGTGCGGCGGGACCCGTGGATCGTGTTCCCGGGCAACCTGCAGGGCCGTCACGCCCGGGAGCTCGGGCCAAAGGGCGCGTGCGTCATCGAGCTCCAGGGCGGCGGTGTGAAGGCGGTGTGGCTCGAGCCGTGCGACGTGATGCGGTGGGAGCAGATCGACCTCGACGCAAGCGGGGCGCCCGGCCGCGGCGCGATCTGCGACGAAGTGGGCCGGCGAGCCGGAAAACTGGCTGAGGCGAGCGGTGGACGCCCGCTCGCGCTCCGCGTGAGCCTCACGGGGACGAGCGCCGCCTACGACGAGCTCGTGGCGGACCCGAGCGCGCTGCGCGCCGAGCTGCAAGCGGAGATCGGCAGCGCCACCGGCGGCGCCGGGTGGCTCGAGAAGGTGGAGATGGGCGTCGCGCGGCCCTCCGAGGGCTCGCGCGCACAAAGCGGCCCCCTCGCCGAGCTCGCGGCGATCGTCGACGAGCTCGCCGCGGAGCCGCGCGCGTTCGCGGACAGCGTACCGGAGCTCGAGGCGCTGTCGCGCGCGGCGAACCTGCCGGCGGACTCGCGCGCCGCCGCGCGCCTGCCCGAGATCGCCGCCCGGCTCCGCGTCGAGCTCGAGGAGCTCCTCAAGGGCTGATGCGCTTCGTCCGCCTCGACATGGTCCGCTTCGGTCCGTTCACCGGCGCGAGCCTCGAGTTTTCCGAGCCCGGCGTCCAGCTCGTATACGGCGACAACGAAGCCGGGAAATCAACCCTACTGCGGGCGACCGAGGCCGCGCTGTTCGGCATCCCCCACCGAACGCAAGACGACCACCTCCACCCGCAAAACAAGCTCGAGCTCGGCTTTACCCTCGAGCACGCGGGCGAGCGGCTCGAGCTCATCCGCCGAAAAGGCACGAAGAACACCCTGCTCGCGTCGCCGGGGCGCCAGCCCGTGGACGAACAGCGCATCGGCGCGCTCACCGGCCACATCGGCCGCGAGACCTTCCTTACGCTTTTCGGCCTCGATCACCACCGCTTGCGCGAAGGCAGCGACGACCTGCTTCGCGGCAAGGGAGAGCTCGCCGGCAGCCTGTTCGGCGCGTCGCTCGGGACCGATCGCGCGACGGAGCTTCGCGATCGCCACCTCGCGGCCGCCCGCGAGCTCTACGTCCCGCGCGGGAAAAAGCAGCTGATCCCGAAGCTTATCCGAGAGGCGCGCGAAGCGACCGCCGAGGCAAACGCCGCCGCGCTCGCCCCGGACCGCTACGACAAGCTCGAGGCCGAGCACGATGCTGCGCTCGCAGCCTTCGATCGGGCGCGCGAACAGCTCGAGGAGCGCCGCGCGGACCAGGATCGCATCGAGCGCCTAACAGCCGCGAGGCCGGTGTGGGAAGCGCTCGAGCGCGCGCGGGCCGATCGCCGCGCCCTCGGCGACGTCTTGCGCCTCGGCGAAAGCGAGGCGGAGGCGGCGAAAGCGGCGCTCGGCGAGCGCACAAAGCTCGAGGACGACGCCGGCCGTGCCGACGCCGAGCTAGACCGACTCGGCGCGCGGATCGCGGAGCTCGAGGTCTCCGACGCGCTTTGCGAGCGCGCGGCGCGCATCGCCGATCTCGTGCGCGAACGTCACGCCTGCGCAGAGCTCGCCGCCAATCTCCCGGAGCAGCACAGCCAGCGGGTCGATGCCTCCGCCCGCGTCTCCGAGCTCGCCGCGCGCCTCGGAATCGACGATCCGCGCGCCGTCACGCGCATCCCTGCCCGCATCGAGACCGAGCTGCAGACGCTTACGAATTCCCGCACCGCGCTCGACACCGAGCGGCGCGAGATCCAAAGGCGCCTTCGCGATCTGGCGAAACGGCGCGCGCGCCTCGAGCAGGCGCTGGCGGCGCTTCCCGAGCCTCGCGATCCGTCGGCCGTCCGCGCGGCGCGCGAGCGCCTCCGCGACAAGGGCGATGTCAAGGCGCACGCGGCGAGCGCGCGCCGGCGGCGCGACGAGGTGGTCGCCGAGTACCGCCGGCAGCGAGCCGCGCTTGGCCTATCCGGTGACGCGGGCGACCTCGCCGCCGAGGTGCCCGAACTGGGGACCATCCAGGAATTCGCCGAGGCGGTGCGGAGCGCGCGCGAGGTCGTCGACCGGCACGCGATGGCGCTCGGCCAGATCGAAGAGCGCATCACGGACGCGGCGGCCGAGCTCCAGGCGCTCGTGGTGACCGGAGAGCTGCCGAGCGAGGACGCGCTCCGCGCGGCGCGGGCTCGGCGCGACGAGGCGTGGCGGCGGCTTCGGCCGGTGGTCCGCGGCGAGCGGCCAAGCGCGTCGGGCGATAGCGAGGCGGCCGACGAGGTCGACGCCGAGCTCGCCAGGGCAGACCAGCTCGCCGACGCCCTGCGCGCCGAGAGCGATCGCGTCGCCAGGGCCGCCAAAGTGTCCGAGACCATGGAAGCCGCGCGCGTCCGCAAGCAGGCCGAGGAGGCCGCCCTCGTCGCCGCGCGCGCCGATCTCGAGGACATCGAGCGCGCCTGGCGGGCGCGCTGGTCGGCGGCGGGCGTCGCGCCCGAATCGCCGGATGCCATGCGCGCTTGGCGAGAGCGATTCGAACGGCTCCTCGAGCAAGAGAGCGAGGCGGCGCGCGCCGAGCGAGCCCTCGAAGCGGCCGAGGAGGACGCCGCGCGCCATCGCGACGAGCTCGCCGCGGCGCTCGCAGCCGCGCACGCCCCACTGGCGGCCGACGCGGACCTGCGCGAGCTGGGCGCCGCGGCGGACGAGCTCCTCGCCGCAGAGAGCGAGCGACGGAGCGAGCGCGAGGAGCTAAACCGCCGGCTCGGGGACACCCGGAGCGAGCTCGAAGAGGTCGAAAATCGAGACCGCGAGTGGGCGGAGGCCGACCGGGAGTGGACCGCGGCGTGGAACGAGGCGATCGCCGCGCTGCCCGTCCCCGCCCAGGGCGGCGCCGACGTGATCGCGGGCATCCTGTCCGATCTCGGCGCGCTCCAGGCCGCCGCCCAGCGCGAGCGAACGCTAAACGCCGCGATCGCCGGCGCCGAGGACCGCCTGGCGCGGCTCGAGGCGCACACGGCCGAGCTTTGCGCCGAGCTCGGCCGCCCGCCCAAGCCGGATACGTTCGCGGCGATAGACGAGCTCGATCGCGACTGTCGCGCGGCCCTCGACGCCGACAAGCAGCGCGAGCAGCTCACCGAGGACCTTCGCCGCCACACCGACAGGCGCGACCAGATCCGCGCGGAGCTGGGACGCGCCGAGCGCGCCCTCATGGAGCTCGCGAGCAAGGCCGGCGTAGGCGGCGCAGGCGCCCTCGCGGCCGGGCTCGAGCCCTGGGCGCGCGCCCGCGCGCTGGACGAGCGCATCTCCGAGCTCGGCCACCAGCTAGCGCAGCTGTGCGCGCCAGACGATCCGGAGGCCGCCTCGGCGCGGCTCGCCGGCGCCGACCCCAGCGCCCTCGCCGCGCGCGCCGACTCGCTCCGCGACGACATCGCCCGCCTAGAGCGCGAGCGCGACGCGGCCCTGGAGAACAAAGCGAGGCTTGAGGCCGAAATTCGAGCCCTGAGCGAAGGGAGCGGCGCGCCGGCGCGCTACCAAGACGCCCAGGAGATCCGCGAGCGTCTCGAGGGCGCGGTGGACGACTACCTGTCCTCGCGGCTCGCCGGGGCGCTCGTCGGCAGGGCGCTCGAGATTTACCGCGAGCGAAACCAAGCCACCGTGCTCACCCGCGCCGCCGACATCGTGCGCGCGCTCACCGGCGGCGCGATCGCGGACCTTCGCGCCGACATCGGGGCCTCCGACGAGCGCGAGCTGTGCGCGGTGCGGCCAGGCGGGGCCGTCGTCCACGTGGGGCAGCTTAGCGACGGCGCGCGCGATCAGCTCTACCTCGCGCTGCGCCTCGCGTTCGTGGAGCGCCACCTCGAATCGATCGGGCCGCTGCCCCTGGTGCTAGACGACATCTTCATTCACTTCGACGACCGCCGCACCGCCGCCGGCCTCGAAGTGCTGGGTGAGCTGTCCCAGAGAACGCAGGTGCTCCTGTTTACGCACCACCGGCGCCTCGTCGAGCTCGCGGCGGCCGCGATCCCGGGCGAGCTCAAGATCCACGAACTCTCGGCGAAGCCTGCGCCCTCGCCCCTCGTCACCGCGGAACCGGTCGGGGGCTGAAATCTGCGCACCAGCCGAGACGTCCATCTTAGGGACACCCCCTACGCGCCGTCGTCCGCGTCGCCCGAATCGTCGTCGTCGCCGTCCCCCGCGCTGTCCGGCGCCGTGGTCTCGGCCTCGCCGTCCGAACCTTCATCGTGCGGCTCGGACGAAGGCTCGTGTTCGGGCTCCGGCTCGGGGTCTGGCTCGGGCTCGGGGTCTGGCTCCGGCTCGGGGTCTGGCTCGGACTCCGGCTCGGGCTCCGGCTCCGCGTCCGCCGTGGGCTCGGCCTCGCCCGCGCCCGCGCCCGTGTCATCCGGCTGCGGCACCCGCGGTAGCCGGGCCGCGAGCTCGTAGACTCGCCGCTCCCCTCGCTCCTCGAAATGGTCGGCGGGTATGCGACGCGTCACGCGCTCGTAACCCCGCTGCCTCACGACGACAGTGTACTCCTCGAGCTGGTTTTCGAGCTCGATCTCCCCAGGAGCGCGGCCGCGGACCGCACCGTTTACGACCACCTGGGCGCCGGCCGGCTCCGAGTCGACCTCGAGAACGCGCGGCACGGGCTCTAGATCGACGACGACCGGCTCCTCCCCGGCCG
Source organism: Nannocystineae bacterium (assembly GCA_007133195.1). GTDB lineage: Bacteria > Myxococcota_A > Polyangia > Haliangiales > Haliangiaceae > SLNH01. The sequence continues at coordinate 6,933 of SLNH01000123.1, forward strand.
AAACCGCGAGCGACTCCGCTCGGTAGCCTGGACGCGTGATCCGAATCTCGTAGTCTTCGCCGGCCCCCAGCTCCTCGAACGTGGCCGGCGACTCGGCCCGGACGTCCTTCCCTACGAGCTCCACGGTCGCGCCCGGCGGGGCCGTGTCTACGGTGAGCGCCGCCAGGTCGGCGCCATCGTCGATCTCGGCCACCTCGTCCGGGTCCTGCTCGGCGCCTTCTTGAGTCTCGTCCTCCGCTGCCTCCTCAGGGGCCGGCGCCTTGGCCTCCGTTTCGCGATCTCGACGGTCGTCGTCTTCCTGTCCAGCCACCATAGCCGGGACGTCCCAATGCAAGACGGCGACGCCGCCGCCCGCGGCGACGACGAGAGCAGCGGTTGCCACGAACCACCGGCCGCGGCGGCCCTCGACGCCCGGCGTTTGCGCGGACCGGCCCGCCCGCTCCGCGGAAGTCACCGGCGCATCGTCGCCGCCGCTTTTCGCGCGCCCGGAATCTCGACGCGCCCGGTTGCCGGCGGCCTCTTCGCCCGCAGAGGGGCCGGGCCGCTCGTCCGAGCCGTCATCGTCGGTCGCGTCGTCCCGGGTCTCGCCCGTAGCCGTTCCCAGGGAGGCCGCGTTGGCATCACCCGCCTCCCCGGGGCCCCCGGCCGGCTCGGCGTCAGGGTCCGCGCGCTCCTCGCGAGCATCGGCAACCTCGCCCCTCGCCTCCGGCCACGGCGCCGGGGCCACGTAATCATCCGTCCCTTCCACGTCCGACGCTTTCGCCTCGTCCACGAGCGCGGCGAGCGCAGCGCGATCGACGCTGCCCGTCGCCACCTCGCCCCGGTCGTCGTCACCATTTGCGGCGAACTCGCGATCCGCGTCGGCGGACACGTCACCGTCCGCGGCGACCTCGCCACCACCATCCGCGGCGACCTCGCCACGATCCCCGCCGAGCGCTCCGAGGCCGAGATCATCGTAGCGGGCCACTTTCGTGGCCTGCTCGAACGTCTCCGCCGCGAAGTCGCCGACGTCGGAGGAAAACGGCGGCGCCCGCGACGGCCGCGACACGGTCGATGCCGGCCGGCTGGGCTTGTGAGCCGCGGCGCGCGACGCGGTGAGCGGAAGCACGTCGCGCGCGCTCTTGCCGGTGAGGCCCACGGGGCCGCCGGTGAGCTCGTCGAGCCCGCCGGGCGCCGGAAGGTCGTCGTCGGGCGCACCGCCGGGGTTGGCCTCGACCCGGGGCGCCTGCTCGTCAACATCTCGGCCTGCCGCGCCCGGGCCGTCACCGGCAAGTTCGCGAAGTACGTCCCCTGGCGCAACGCGCGTGGAGCTCTCCTCGAACTCGGAAGCGGCCTCCCTCGCGGGCGTGCTCGGCCCGCTCGGCTCCGAATGTTTGTGTGCGAGGACCTGCGAGAGCACGTCCGCGCTGTCCGCGGGCAGCTTGTCGAAGCGCACCCCCATCCCGGGGGCGGCGCCCGGTGAGGAGCCGTCCGGGTCCCGGCGCCATATCACCGTTCCCTCGCCGCGAATGAGGGGCGAGGCGTCTTTGAGCTGAAACTCGAAGACGAGCGAGGTGCCCACGTCCAGGGGACTCTTCGTGCGGATGAAAATACCGCCCGGGCTCACATCCACGGAGTAACGCTCGATGAACTCGTGCAGGGTCTGGCTCTTGAACTTGATCTTGAGCGTGACCGGAGCGCGTGGAGCTGTTCGCTGGTCGGTGGTCGCCAAAGCCGTGCCTTGCTCTCGGGTCGCAGGTACCGGGCGCCGCGGGGACAGCAGCTGCAGCGGAAAACCCCGGAGCCCACCCCAAATCTTAGGGGGCCGGTTTGGCGAGATGCAAGGTAGGCGACACTTCCTACCGGCCCGCGGCGTGTCACACCGCGGTGTGCCCTGCGCGGGTGGGCGTGCCCGATGTCGCCACCGCCGTGCTCCCACGGCGTCCTGGCGCTCCTTGCGCTGCGAACCTCCGCATGCCGGACTGGCCCGCCGTGCCCGGAGCTGTCGCCTGGTCGCTCCAACCCGTTACCCACCGAGCTGTCCACCACTTTCCCTCAGCCGTGACCCCGCCCACATTTCGGACTTGATGGCGGCAGCAGGCCGCGAGAACCTGGGAAAATGGGTGATGAGTCTGGCCCATCTCCTGCTCCCCTGCTTTGCACCTTCCAGGACTGCCTCGGCGACATCGTCGATCAGCTCCGCCGCGATAACTACGTCGGCATGATTTTCGTCGACGCGTCGACGCTGTCGAAGGTCGAAAAGGTCCACGGCGCGGACGCCTATGACGAGCTCCTCGCGGACATGGGGCGGATGCTCGTGGGCCTGCAGTCCGATGTGATAAGGAGCACAGATCTCATCGCCGTGAACGGCGACCAAGGCGAGCAGTTCATCATCGTCTTGTCGGAAAAGCGCAGCGGGCCGCCCCTCGTGCGGGCGGATCTCGAAGCGGTGGCCGATCGGATCCACGTCTCGCTGTTGCCGGGCCTAGACGACCTCACCCGCGAGTTCATGGCCGACATGCCCAAGCTAAACGTCGGCTTCGCCGCGGCCATCTACAATCCCATGCTGAGGAGCGAGCGGATCATCTACCGCATGCTCGACGAAGCCAGAAGGATGGCCCGGTATCAACGCTTCCGCTTCAGCACCAAGAGCAAGGAGCGATTGCGCGACCTGATCTTCAGCAAATCGATCACCACGCTCTTTCAGCCGATCGTCGATCTCTTCGACGGGAGCATATTCGGTTACGAAGCGCTGAGTCGCGGGCCCAAGGGGAGCGAATTCGAAAATCCGCGGATGCTGTTCGGCATCGCAGAGGACTCGGATCTCCTCTTCGAGCTCGATCACCTGTGCCGAACACAGGCTATCGAAAACGCCCAGGCGATGACGAGCGACTGTCGCCTGTTCGTCAACACGCTCCCCACCAGCATCCACGATCCCACCTTCCGCGGCGAATACCTCGACCAAATGCTCGAGCTAAGTGAGCTCGCCCCGTCCAACATCGTTTTCGAGATCACCGAGGCGCTGGCGATCGAAGGGCGCCTGCACTTTCAGGCCGCGCTCAGCGAGCTAAGGGACACGGGGTTCGCCATCGCGATCGACGACGCCGGCACCGGCTACGCGAGCCTCGAGACGATCATGCACCTGAGGCCGAGCTACATCAAAATCGACATGTCGCTCATCCGCCACATCGATGGTAGCCCGCTCAAGCGCGAGCTCATCAAGGCGCTAAGCTCCCTCGCCGGCGAGCTTCGCGCGGCCCTCGTCGCCGAGGGCATCGAAACCGCCGAGGAGCTGCAAGCGCTGCGCGACCTCGGCATCCGCTACGGACAGGGGTTCGCCATCGCCCACCCCGGTCCCCCGTTCCCCAAGCCGCGCCTGCCGCAGCCGTAACCGCGCCCGCACCGGAAAGCGGCGAGCGCTCACGGGTAGGGACGCCAGCTTCCGACGTGCGCCCCCTGGAGGATCCTGCAGCCGAGCGCCGCGGCGGCTTCACCGTCCTCACGGGTATCGATCCCATCGGCAATCACGGCGATGCCCTTGTCGGCGCAGTAGCCGACGAGGTTGTGGATGAGGTGCCTTCGCGCCTGCGAGTCGGATAGCCCCCGTATGAGCTCACGAGAAACCTTCACGTAGTCGGGAACGAGGCTCGCCACCGCCCCCACGCTCGCCGATCCGGCCCCGAAATCGGTGATCGACAGCCGAAATCCGAGCCCCCTCAGCCGCTGCAAGCCGGTAAAAAAGCCCCGGGCGTCCGGCACGGTCGCCCGGTCGGTGATCTGGATGACGACGCGGTCGCTGTGGGCGCACAGGGGCCCGCTGCCCTCGCTCAGCTCGGGATCGCTCACCTCGCCCGGGTGGAGGGCGACGAACACGAGCGCGCGATCGGGCAAAGACGCGATGCCCTCCGCCGCCCGGCGCCGCACCAGCCGCCCGAGCTCCCAAAGCGACCCCGTTCGCGCGGCGGCCGTGTACATCGCCGCCGCCGGCTCCACGAGCATCGCGTCGCGTGCCAGCGCCATGACCTGGTACCCGAGGATGGCGCTCGAGTCGTCGGCGGATACCAGCGGCTGCGCCCGCATATCGACGGCGCCCTCATCGAGGACCTGGCGGAGCGCGGCGAGGTGCCCGGCGTGCACGCCCGTGATCGAGGCGGGGGCCCCAAAAAACTCCTCGCGCGACAGATCGCGCCGGAGCTTGCCCTGCTCGATCGCCGCCGCGATCGCATGCGGCCCTTCGCCGCTCACCACGAGCTCGTCGGCGTGGGCCGCGCTCATTCGCCGGAGCGCCAGGAGCGCGTCGCGGCTCGGGAGCACGAGGACCCGGATGGCCCCGGGTGCGCTGGTGAAGCTCTTGCGTAAAAACTCGATCCCGCTGCCGCCTTCGAGCTCCTGCTCGGCGACCACGGCCGCGAACGGGCGCTCGCGCAAAAGCGCGGTGGCGGCCTCGATCGAGCTGCACGGAACGATGTCGTAATCCCCGACGAGGCGCCGGCTGTTCGCCTCTGCCTGCGCGCTGCCCGCCGCCACGAACAGGACGCGCGAGACGTCCTGCTCCGCGCTCTGGGCGAGCGGCCCTGGGGGCCGGGCCCCGCCGCCCGGCTCGTAGAGTACCGCCCGGTTTCTGCCCGCTCGCTTTGCCTCATAGAGCGCCTCGTCTCCGCGCCGGATCAGATCGTCGAGATTGTCGCCGTGGTCCGGGAACACGGCGGCGCCGATGCTCACGGTCTGGCGGCGCCCCATCTCCGGGATGAGATCCGAGACCGGGATCGCGCGGACCGCCTCCAGGCAGCGCTTTGCCACCTGGAGGACGTGCTCGGCCTGGGTCTCGGTGAGAAGCACCACGAACTCCTCACCCCCGAACCGGCCGACCTGATCGGTGTCGCGGAGCGAGCCCCTTAGCGCCTCGGCGACCTCTTCGAGGATCTTATCGCCCGTCGGATGGCCGTAGGTGTCGTTTACCTGCTTGAAATGATCGAGATCGCACATGAGGAGCGCCGCGCTCCGATCGTGGCGGTGAGCGAGCGAGAGCGCCTTCCCGGCGAGATCGTAAAACGCGCGGCGGTTTAGCGTCTGGGTGAGCGGATCGACGCGAGATAGGCGGGTGACCTCCTCCAGGGCAACGGTGAGCTGGCGCGTGCGCTCTTCGACTTGCCTTTCGAGCTCTTCGGCGCGCGCCTTTTCGGCGGCGATGAGCTCCTTGTAGCGCGCGTGAACCCTGGCCTCGGCGCTCACGTCGCGAAAGCTAGAAATCGCGCCCACGCAGCGTCCCTGGTCGTCCAAGACCGGAATACAGGTGGGCATCACCGTCGCCTCGGTGCCGTCGTCGGTGCGGATGCGCTCCTCGGGCAGGGTCACCGGGCGTGCGCTCGCCATGACGCCGCGGAGTCTATCGGCCTCGTCTCCGCCCGGTCGGGCGACGAACTCGAACGGGAATCGGCCAGCGTGGATCATGCGCCACAGCCGACGCGGCCGCTTGCCGCTCATCCGCGCGAAGTGAGCGTTGAAATACAGCGGCGCGAGCTCCGCGTCGTAAAGGATTGCGGGATCTGGTAGGCCGTGAACCAAAGAACGAGCGGCTTCGAGGGCCGCGCTCGGACCAGTCGGCGCAGGTGGGGAGCTATCCGACATTCAGACCTGGCGTCCTACCTGCAGATCCGCGCCTATCCGTTCGCAACATCACGCTACCGCCGATTTCGCGCTTCGACTGGCGATGGTAGCAAAAATCTGGCGCCTGTGAGATAGGCCACACCGGAGCACCAACCGGGCTACGGACAAGGCCGCGACGAACGAAGCGGGGCCCGTTCGAGGAGCGCCAACCCCGCCAGAGAGCCTGGAAAAGCCGGACAGGCCTTGCATCTGCGGGAGGTGCTGGCGCCGCGACCGGGGCGCCAGGGAATGCGATTCACGCGTAACGCTCTGATACAATGGGCGGCTCTGTACGGTGCCGTCGGCGATGCGATCAAAGCGCGTTCTGTTTTTCGACCCCGATCCGCGCGCTCTGCGCGTCGCCGAGAGGGCCCTTAGGGCGACGCGCTCGGAGGTCACCGCGATAGGCGACTCGGCGGAGCTCGAGCGAGCGCTCGGCGCGGGGGGCTGGGACCTCGTGATGCTCAGCCTCGACCCCCTCACCGCCGAGCCCGAGCTCGCGGCGCTCC
>SLNH01000056.1 GCA_007133195.1 Nannocystineae bacterium
CAACATCCACAAGTGCATCGGGGGGCTCGATCGCCGCTACGATCCCGAGCGCATTCGCGAGACCATCGCGCATTACGACCCGGACGTGGTGCTTTTGCAGGAGGTCGATCAGGAGGCGCTGCGGTCGGACGGCGACCGCCAGGTGGATCTATTGGGCGATCTCCTCGGCCTTCGCCACCGCACCTACTTCCCCAATGTGACGGTTCGGCGAGGCGGCGCGTACGGCAACGCGATCCTGAGCCGGTTTCCGCTCACCGACACGCGGAACATCGATCTCACGATTCCGCCGAAAAAGCGCCGCAGCGTCCTTCACGCGCGCTATCGGATGCGGCTGCCGCGGCCCGGCAAAAAGGGAACGACGACGCGAACGGTGCACGTCTACAACATGCACCTCGGCCTGGCGGGTGCCGAGCGCAAGCGCCAGCTCAAGATGTTTCTCGAGAGCCACCCGTTCGTGCGCTTCGCGCCGCGCACGCCCGTGATCGTCGCCGGGGACTTCAACGACGTGTGGGGGACGCTGGGAAAGAAGCTCCTCGAGCCCGCCGGGTTCATCGGCGGGCGCCCCAAGCCCACGTTTCCCGCGTATGCGCCGGTTCGCGCGCTCGACGCGATCTACGCGCGGGGCGACGTCAAGCTCACCCAGGTTTATCGCTCGCGCCTCGAGGTGGCCAAGCGGGCCTCGGATCACCTGCCGCTCATCGCCGACATCGAAGTGATGTGAGCGCGCGCAGCGCCAGGGGCAGCGCCCCCGTGACCCCGTTTGTTCATGTCTACTAGCTTTCTACTAATTGTTCCAAGATTAGTAGAGAGCTGCCACGGCCGCGCCTTGGGCATCGGCTGATCCGCGCATTTCCAGTAGTTTCGGAGGCTTCCTGGGGAGCCTTCAGTCCTGCGGATCTGCCGACCACCGGTTGGCGCCGGGACGAGAAGCCGGCGGTCGACGACGTTCGCACAGGCGACGGCGAGAGGCCGTGCCCGACCGGCGGTCTTCCGCATGGGGACGCCCGCCGGGGGCGACGAACCCGAATCAGCCGGTCATTTCGTCGACCAGCGTCGATAGGTAGCGCTCGCCCGTGTCGGGGAGCACGAAGACGATCCGGGCGTTTTTCCAGCCGGGGCGGCCGGCGAGCTCGAGCGCGGCGGCGAGCGATGCCCCCGAGGACAAGCCGGCCAGGATGCCCTCGTCGCGCGCGAGCCGGCGGACGTGGGCGATGCAGACGTCCTCCCGCACGGACACCACCTCGTCGATAACGTCTCGCTCGAGGTTATCGGGGACGAAGCCTGCGCCGATGCCCTGGATGAAGTGGGGGCCGGGCTGCTTTCCCGACAGCACCGCCGACTCGGCGGGCTCGACCGCCACGACGCGCGCTGACGGGACGTGCTTGCGGAGGATGCGGCCCACGCCGCTCACGGTGCCGCCGGTCCCCACGCCGGCCACGAACGCGTCGATGCGGCCCTCGGTGTCGGCCAGAATCTCGTGGGCGGTGGTGAGCTCGTGGACCTCGGGGTTGGCCGGGTTTTCGAACTGCTTGAGGTTGACCGCGCCCGGGGTGTTTTGCGTGATCTCCTGCGCCCGCGTGACGGCGTCGCCCATGAGCGCTCCGCGCGTGAGGACCACCTCGGCGCCGAACAGGCGGAGCAGCGCGATCCGCTCTTTGCTCATCGTCTCCGGCATCGTGATGATGAGCCGGTAGCCGAGCGCCGCCGAGGCGTACGCGAGGGCGATGCCGGTGTTTCCCGACGTCGCTTCGACGATCGTGGCGCCGGGCTCGAGGACGCCCGCGCGCTCCGCGGCGCGGATCATGGCGACGCCCACCCGATCCTTGACGCTCCCGCACGGGTTGCGCGATTCCATTTTGCCGAGGAGGGTCACGCCCGCCTCGGCAGAGAGCCGACCCATGTGGATGAGCGGCGTCCGCCCCACGGTGTCCACGACGCTGTCGTAAACCGGCATCCTCGTCGGCTTGTATCACGTCACCGGCGGAGGGGGAAGCGGCGCCCCCAGCCTGACGGTCAGTCTCTCGCGTCGTCCGCGGCGTAAGGGGCAACGCACTCGCTGAAGCGCTCGGCGGCAGCGGCGAGCTGGTTTTCCTCGTCCTCGCTCAGGGTCTCCGCTGCCACCTCGTCGAGGAACTCACCGTAGTCGGCCACGACTTCCTGCGCGCACGCCGCGTCGTCACACGCGCAGGCCTCGTCGGCCAGCTCGTTAGCTTCGGAGATCGGATTCGAGGTGCAGCCGGCCGCCGTCGGGACGGCGAGCGCGAGGGCGGCGGCAAAGCGAAAGATGAGACGAGACACGCGATGCTCCGTGGTGACGTGGGCGGCAACCATCGTCGATCTTACGGGCCACGGCCCACGGCCGCAATGGGGCCGCCGGGCGCGGCCGGCGGGGCCCGGGCGCACGCGCCTACACCACGCGCCTACACGCCGACCAGGCGCAGGTACACGAACAGCCCGCCGAGAAACACCACGCTGCCCACCGCAACGGCGGCCACGTCGAACGGCCCAACGCGCACCTCGAAGTTCGGATCGTGGCGTTTGACCGCGGCGTACAGCGCGCCGGCCAAGCCCATGTAGATCCACGCGAAGTGCTGGTAGGCAAACGATAGGAACATCGACCCCACCGCCATGCCGGCGAGCGCCGCCAAGATCGCCATGGCCCAGGTGCGGGCGACCGCTGCCTCGGGATTGCCGGCGTAGCGGCGGAGCACCGCGATCGGGATTTTGTAGGATAGATACACCGCCATTCCCCACAGCAGCAGGCCCAAAAGGCCGGTCTCCGCGGCGATGAGGACCACCGAGTTGTGCGCCGTCAGATAGTGGTGCTCGCTGAACTGGTCGAAGCCGACGCCGACGAAGGGCGAGGTCGCGAACATGTCGAGCCCCTCGTATAGGGTCTGCATCCGCTCGTCAGTGGAGGCCTGCGCGTCGTCGCGGTCGCTGCCAACCAGGCCGCCCACCAACAGCAGCGGAAGCGCGATCCCCAGCCCGAGGACGACCCCGTTCCATCCGAGTCGCTTGATGAGGTAGGCCCCGATCACGGTCATGAACACGAGCTGCCCGGATCGAGATTGGGTGAGGACCATACAGATGACGACCAGGGCGACGAGCGCTCCGGCCAAAAGCCAGCGCCCGGGGCTCGGCCCGCGCGCAAGGCCCACGAGCGCGAACATCATCGCCATCCCCATGCTCATGACGAGCGCGAGCTCGTTCGGGTCGGCGAGCGTGCCGCGGTAGCGGATCCGATCGGCGACCGTGAGGGTGTCGAACAGGCCTTCGCGTTCGCACAGGTACGCCGCTCCCGGCTCGCCGCCCTCCCGGCACTCGATGGGCTCCTCGCACGGTCGGCCGTCCGGTTCGCCGAGCAGATCACCGCCGCTCGCCTCGTCGTAGACCACGCACTCGAGCTCGGCGTTCGCCTGGTGGAGCCCGACGGCGCCGAGGAACACGACGAGGATCATGAGCAGCGCCCCCGCCCACGCGATCGCCCGAAACGACGACAGGCCGATCGCGATCAGGGAAAACAGCGCGAGCGGGACGAGGGCGTCCCGCAAGACCCCGATCAGCTCGCCCGGCGCGTGGATTAGGACCGTGATCAGGGCCCATACGAAAAACGCGATCGCCCAGCCGAGCTGAGGCACCGGGTGGGCGCGGGTTATCCGGAGCCGGAGGTCGAGGGCCAGCCCAAATAGCGCTAGGGCAAATGCCAGGTATAAGATCGGGATGGGTTCCAGGAGTCCGACGAACTCCTGGGGCCGAACGTACACGAGCGCGATGAGGAGAAGGAGGCCGGGGATGACAAACATGAGCGAGAGCCTGGAGAAGCGACATCCCACTAGATGACAGGCAAGCCGATTTCGCGACCTCGGAGGTGTTCCGTGATCCGCCACGTGACGTGCTCAGCCCTTCCCGCCGCGCTCGCGCTGCTTCTCATGGCTTGCGGGAGCGCGGGGATCCCCGACTACGACTACAGCCAAGAGCCCGACCCGCGAGAGCAAGAGTTCGTCCTCGGGATATCCGACGGTGTCCAGATCCACGTTTGGGACAACCCCGACCTGTCCACGGATACGCGGATCCGACCCGACGGGACGATCACCGTGCCGCTCATCGGGGATGTGACCGCGGCAGGCAAGACGCCGACGGAGCTGCGCGGGGTCATCGCGGACCGCCTGTCGGAATACGTAAAGGCCGAGAGCGCCGAGATCACCGTGGGCGTCGGCGAGATCAATAGCTACCGCTTCATCATAAGCGGAGAGGTGTCCGAGCCGGGCATACACAGCGCCGACCGCTACGTGACGGTGGCGGAGGCGATCGCCATGGCCGGCGGATTTACGCGCTTTGCGAGCCGAAATGACATCGTGCTCCAGCGCCGCGACCGGGAGACGGACGAGGTCCGCGAGATCCCGATCGCCTATCGGGCGATCTCCTCCGGGGAGCATCCCGAGATGAACCTCGTGCTGCTTCCGGGCGACTCGCTCCACATCCCGTGACTCGGCACGGAAAGGACGTTTAGCGCGGGGACATCGGCGTGCGCCCCCCGGCAGTGCGAGCGTAAGTTTCGCGCGGGGGAGCGGCGCCCTGCGCTCGGGTTTCTAACGCGACACCCGGCCCCGAGTCCGTGACGCCCGCGGAGCACTCGCGAACCGCAAAGCCCTCCGAACGCCTCGACCCGACGAATCGACGTGTTGTCGCTCGCGCAGCAAGCCGTTCGCGGTGCCGCCTGGACGGTGGGGAGCAGCCTCGCCGGGCGCATCGTGGGGGTGGTCGGCACCCTCGCGCTCACGCGCTTTCTCGCCCCGGAGGTCATGGGCGAGGTCGGCGTCGCTTCCATCCTCGTCCTCACGGCGCATCAGCTGTCGACCGCGGGCCTCGGCCAATACGTCGTGGCCAAGCCGCGGGCCGGCAGAGCGGTAATCTTTCACGCGACGGTCTTGTTTCTGGCCTTCGGCAGCGTCGCGTTCGCGGCGCTTTGGGCCTTCCGCGATCACCTCGGCCCGATGTTCGACGCTCCGGGGATGGTCGCCTACCTTCCCGGGCTCTTGCTCGCGACCCTTTTGGACCGGGTGTCGTTCATTCCGCAGCGCGTCCTTTTGCGGGACATGCGGTTCAAGGTGGTGGCCATCTCGCGCTCGCTGGCGGAGTTTGCGTTCACCGGCGTGGCGGTCTCCCTCGCCGCGGGCGGGCTCGGCGGCGAGGCGGTGGTCTACGGCAACCTCGCCCGCTCGGCGCTGCGGAGCATCGTGTTCGTGGTGGCCGTCAACTGGCGCGATTGGCTGTCGGCCGCGCGCCTCAAGGGGGCTACGGCGCGCGAAATCCTGAGTTTCGGGGTGCCGGTGTCGCTCGGCGGGATCGCGGGGTTCGCCGCGCGCCGGTGGGACAACCTGTTGTTTTCTTCGCTGTTCGGCCCCGCCACCATGGGGCTTTACAACCTCGCCTACAACCTGGCCGACATTCCGGCCGAACAGATCGGCGAGCACATCGGCGACGTGCTGCTCCCCTCGTTCGCTCACCTCGATCCGGCCTCGCGCCCCGATGCGCTCGTCCGCTCCACGTCGCTGCTTTCGCTCGTGGTGTTTCCGCTCGCGGTGGGGCTCGCCACCGTGGCCGATCCCCTCGTGCAGGCGCTGTTTACCGAGGCGTGGCAGGGCGTCGCCCCGTTTTTGATCATCTTGTGCGTGCTGTCGGTCGTAAGGCCGGTGGGCTGGACGATCACATCGTATCTGCAGGCGACCAATCTGCCCCGCGACATCATGTACCTGAGCTTCGGAAAGGTGATCTTGCTGCTCGGCCTCATCGCGGGGCTCGGCCAGATCAGCCCGGTGTGGGCGTGCGCGGGGGTCGGTTTCGCCTACGCCCTGCACTCGCTGGCTGGACTTTTCGTCGTGCGCCGTCGTCACGGGCTCTCGCTGTCGCGCGTGTTCGCAGGGATGATCGGGCCGCTGTGGGCGTGCGCCGTGATGGCGGCGGCGGTGCTCGCGGTCGTGTTCGTCCTCGGCGACGTGCTAGACGTGTCGCCGGTGTGGCAAGTGGCGGCCGGCATCGCGGTGGGCGCACCGGTTTACGTCGGGGCCGCGTTCGTGCTCGCGCCTGCGGTGGCTCGGGACTGTTTTAGCCTGCTTCGCCGCTCGCTGCGCCGCGGGTAGCGCGAAGCCGGGCGCGTTCCGCTACCGCGGCGAGTCGGGCAACACGGCGCGGTAGATCGTCATGTAGCGTGCGAGCATCGTCTCCACCGAGAATTCGGCCAAGGCGCGCTCGCGGCCGCGCTCGCCGAGGCGGCGACACAGGCCTGGATCCGCGGCGAGCGCGGCGATGCGCGCGCGCAGGGCGGCCTCGTCGCCGTACTCCACGAGAAACCCAGTCCGGTCGTCTTCTACGACGGTGGGGAGCCCGCCCACGGCCGTGGCGATCACGGGGAGCGAAGAAGCCATCGCCTCGGGGACCACGAGGGGGAGGCCCTCTCGGACCGAGGGAAGGACGAAGGCGTCCAGGGCGCAAAGCAGCCGCGGCACGTCTTGCCTGGGGCCTAAAAGATGGACCGCGTCACCGCGCCGGAGCTCACCGGTCCTGTCCGCGAGCGCCCGCGCCTCCGGGCCGTCGCCGATGATGGCGAGGTGGAGCTCGTCGGACAACAGCGGCTCGACGGCGCGCAGGAGGAAGTCGTGGCCCTTTTCCGTAAACAGGCGCCCCACCGTGCCGAGCAGGTGGGCGCCTTCGGGGACCCCGAGCTCGGCGCGTACGCCGTCACGCCCGCCGGCGTGAGCGCCGAACCGCGATAGCTCGATGCCGTTCGGCACGACGTAAAGCCGGCCGGGCGGAGATTCGCCCGCTTCATGGGCGACGGTGGCCGTGTGGTCGGAGACGGCGACGAAGGCACGGGCCAGCGATGCGGCCCGCCGGCGCAGCCAGATCTGTCGGCCGGAAGCCGGGTTCATCCCGTGCTTGGTGTGAACGACGGCCGCGCCGGACAGCCTCGCGGCGGGTGCGGCGTAGATGAGGGGCAGCGGATTGTGCGTGTGGACGATATCCACGTGCCGGCGCCTCAGCAGCGCGGCGAGCGACGTCGCGAGGGGGAGGTCGAACCGCCGGGTCTTCGGCGCGTGGGCGACCTCGATCCCGCTCGCCTCGAAGTCGGCCGCGAGCGGGCCGCGGGGGCGCGCATCGAGCGAGATCACGACGACGTCGTGACCCGCCTCGGCCTGCCGTGCCGCGAGGTCGAGCGCGATGCGTTCCTGGCCGCCCATGCCGAGCGAGGACAAGACGTGGGCGACCTTGAGAGCGCGCGCGTTTTGGCTCGTGGGCGAGCTTGCCGCAGGATCGCGGGGCGGCGTGGCCGATCGAGCAGGCGTCTTCGACATCACCTCGCGCCTTTCGGCCCGGGCTCCGCTTGGCTATCGGCCGAGGCCGCGGGCGGACAGCCCGCGCAGCATCACCCACGGGGTGCGCCACAGGATCATGGCTTCCATGGTGAGGTAGGTGGACAGCTTCTCCATCGACGCGACGTAGGCCACGTCGTAAAGGAGCTTGACGCGCATGTCGTCAGCCACCGCGCCCGCGGCGGCGTCGAGATCGAACGGGTTTTGGAGCGAGTCAGCCAGCGCGGCGATTGAGCTGTGTTCCGGAATCGTGCCCTGGTAGCCGAGCGACACCTGTGCGAGGCCGGTGATGCCGGGCTTGACCCCGCGCATGCGCTCCTCGAACAAAGGGATCGCGTGGGACAGGTCGCGCAGAAGCTCAGGGCGCTCGGGCCGCGGCCCCACCAGGCTCATCGAGCCGCACAGGACGTTCCACAGCTGGGGGAGCTCGTCCAGGCGAGTCTTGCGAAGGACGCGCCCCACCCGGGTAACCCGCGGATCGCGCTCACTGGCGAGCACCGGTCCCGTGAGCGTCTCGGCGTCGGGCCGCATCGTGCGGAATTTGCACATCTCGAATTCATCGACGATCACCTCCTCGCCGTCGCCGCCGCTGAGGCCGGCTCGCCTCAGCTTCCCCGCGCGCCGCTGGCGAAACAAAATCGGGCCCGGTGAATCGATGTAAATCGCGCCGGCGATGACGGGAAATACCGGCGCGGTGACGGCCAGCCCCGCGCTCGCGGCGGCGAGGTCGATGCCCCGCTTGAGCACGGGGACGGCGCGCGGGCCGACGGCGCGGGCGAGTCGCCGCGGCCGGCGCAGGGTGAGTCGCTCGCCCAGCGCGACGATTGCGCGGCGCACGACGTCTGACGAGAGGTCGAACGAGCGTCTCGAGCGATGACCCGCGTCTGTCCACCCATACGAGTCAGCGTCCCGGCGAGCCTCCGCTACCGCAGCGTGATCATTCGGGTGGTCGCCAGCGCTTGCCGGCTCCTCAGCGAGCCCGAGATCAGTCTCGAAAGCGTGCAGCATGAAATCGACCTTTCCGAGCGTTTTGATGCGGAGCTCGTATCTGCGGTCTCGGAGATCTTCAATAACGTCGTGATCCACGGACACCACGGCGGTAACTCGCGCGCGACGATCTCCATGCGCGTGGACGTCGGCGCCCGCGAATTGCGCGTGACCATCAGCGAACGCGGCGAACGCTTCGACGAGCGGGCAGTCGCCATCCGCCCCGACTTGCGCGCGCTCCCAGAGGGTGGGCTCGGGCTCTACATCGCGCGCTCGTGTGTAGACGAGCTCGAGTATCGACCCGGACCGACCAACTTCTGGCATCTAACGAAGCGCGTAAGACCGATGCACAGATTTTTCGCGGTCACAGCACCCGCCCGCGGCGAGCCCGGGGTGGGCGACGGAGGCGACGCGGATGACAGCGACGAACACGATGACATATTCGAGGACTGACGAGGAGGGAAAGACCGTCCTTCGGATCGCTGGGAATCTGGACGCCATGACCGCTCCGGAGCTCATGCCCGCGATCGACAAGATCGTGAGCGACGGGTGCGAAAACGTCGTCGTCGATCTCTCCGAGCTCGAGCTCATCGACAGCTCCGGAGTCGCCGCGATCGTGGCGCTCTATAAGCGAACCCACGCGCTCGGCGGACGGATGAAGGTCTCGGGAGCGCGCGACCAACCGCTTTCGATCTTTCGGCTCCTGCGGATGGATCGCGTGTTTTCGCTCTGAGGGGGCGCCCTTGCGCGTGCTCGCGATGACCCACGTGTTCCCTCACGCCGCGGCGCCCCTGGCGGCGCCGTTCAACCGCCAGCAGCTCGCCGCGCTCGCGGCGCTGTGCGACGTGGAGGTGTGGGGGACGATCCCTTGGTTCCCGGGCAAAGAGCTCGGGCGCCGCCGCGCCATTCCGGCCGCCGAGCGGATCGACGGCCTGCCCGTTTCGCATCCCCGCACCCCCTACGTCCCGGGCACGGGACGCGCGCTCGCCGCGCCGCTGTACGCCGCCGCGCTCGCGAGGCCCATTTTTCAGCTTCGAGGGTACATCGACGCGATCCTCGGGTGCTGGGCCTATCCGGACGGCGCCGCGGCGGTGTGGCTCGGTCGCTTGGCCCGCGCCCCCGTGGTGGTCAAGGTCCACGGATCGGACCTGAACGCGGTGGCCGCCCGGCGCGGCCCTCGCGCGGTGCTCCGGCGCGCGCTGCCCGCTGCGGACGGCGTCGTCGCGGTGAGCAGACCGCTGGCCGCGCAGGCCGAGGCGCTCGGCGTCTCGCCCGAGCGCGTTCACCTCGTCAAAAACGGAATCGATCGGCAGCGGTTTTACCCGCAGAGCCGAGTCGAGGCGCGGCGGCGGCTCGGCCTGGCCGAAAACGCGCGCTGGATCCTTTATTGCGGACACCTCAAGCGAAGCAAGGGAATCGAAGACCTCGTGCGAGCGTTCGCGAAGCTGACGCGAGGCGGCCACGACGTCAGGCTCGCGATTGCCGGCGACGGTCCCGCGCGGGCGGCGTGCGAGCGCGCGGCCGCGCAGATGCCCGGTCGGATCCACGTCGCTGGCGCGCAGCCGCACGACGCGGTGCCTGCGTGGATGGCCGCCTGCGATGTGCTCGCGCTTCCGAGTTGGAGCGAGGGCACGCCCAACGTGGTGCTCGAAGCGCTGAGCTGTGGTCGCCGCGTGGTCGCGACCGACGTCGGCGGGACGCGGGATCTCATCACCTCGGACGCGCTCGGTGAGCTCGTGCCGCCGCGCGCGACGGGGGCGCTCGCGGGTGCCCTCGGGCGCGCAGCCGCGCGCCCCTATGATCCGGACGAGGTCGCGAAGCGAGGGGGCGCCGGCGACTGGCGGGACAGCGCGCGCGCGCTTTACGGGGTTTTGAGCCGCGTCGTGGATGGCAAAGAGCGCGCGCGGCGAGCCGGCGCGGGCAGTGACGCCGCCGCTCCAGGGGGCCAGGTTTCGAGCCGTCAGGTCGCGGCGCCGAAACAGGCGTTCGTTTCACCCGGAGGCGGGGAGCATGGCTAGCGCCGACTGGCGCGACGCCGAGCGTTCGATGCCGAGCCCGGCGCACGAGGTCGTGCGCCTCGCGAGGCGGAGCCGGCGCAGGTTGGGCTGGACGGTGGCCGGGGCGGCGTTTGCGGCCGTTTTGGCCGCGGGCATGTGGCACGTGAGGGAGGGACAGCACGAGGCGGAGATCGTGCTCCGGGTGAGCGAGGGGCTCATCGACGACGAGCGCGGCATGCCTGGCGGTGAAATCCGCGGCTACGTCGAGTCTGCCTTGCTCACGCGATCCGTGCTCGGCGACATCATCGAACGGCAGGAGCTCTTCCCCGCGGCGCGCGAGCGCGGGGAGCAGGCCGCCATCGACGCGCTGCGCGACGCGATCGACGTCGAGATCTACGGCAACTTCTTCGCCGCCTGGGAGGGCGTCGGCTCGCGCTCGCTCCGCATCCGCATCACCTACCGGTCGGGTGATCGCCAAGAGGCGGCCGGCGTCATCCGGGCGCTCGCGGACGAGGTACAGTCTGCGGAGCTCGAAGAGCGGCGGTTTCGGTTCGACGAGGGGCGGGATCTCTCCCAGACGGTGATCGCGCGCGTGTCGCGCCAGCTCGACGAGCGCCAGCGCGAGCTCCGCGATCGGCTCTTGGAGCTGCGCCGCGCGGAGGCACAAGGCGACCCCGTGCAGGCGGGGGCGCTGCGCCTTCAGGCCAGCCATCTCCTCGATCTGTACGAGTACGAACAGCGAATGCTCCGAGACGCGCTGGCGCAGCACAGGGAGCTCGATTTCCGGCGGGCCGCGGCGCGCGAGCGCCTCGGCATCCTGTTTACCGTAGTGGCCGAGGAGCTGCCGCCCCCGCCGCCCGCGGATCCGTGGACGCCGCTCGCGCTCGTAGGCGGCGCGATGTTTATGCTGTCGCTGCCGCTGTCAGCCGTGGCTGCAGGTGCGTTCGATAGGCGACTTCACGACGGCGAGGACATCTCACGTCTCGGGCTAGACGTCGTCGGACACGTCCCGCGTTTTCGAGGACACGCCCTCGGCGCCAGACTACGCGCCGGTAAAGGCAAGCCCCGTTCGAGGCAAGGCTTATGACATCGTCGTTCGACCAGACAAACCGCGACCAGATGCAGCGCCTCACCCACCTCATCCGCCGGGCGCTGCGGTACTCCGGCCTCGCGATCCTCATCGTGCTCGTGGGCGCGGCCGCTTCCGTCGCGTTCGCGCTGTCCCGGGCCCACGGCTATGAGTCCGAGACCACGCTCCTGCACAGGCAGCTCATCCCCGAGCGCGTGATTCGGGACAGCGACATCCGCGAGAGCCCGCAGGAGCTCGCCGCGCGCTACGAAGAGCTCGCGATCTCGCGAGACACCCTGCGGGGCGTGATCGATGATCTCGACCTTTTGCCCGGCGTCGTCGAGCGTCACGGAATGCCGGCGGCCATCGAGGAAATGCGGGAGCGGGTGGACTTCGCCGACCGCGGGGCGGGGGCGTTTCGCGTGTCCTATATCGGCGACACTCCGGACAAGGCGGAGCGGGTGACCGCGCATATCGCCGACCTCCTGATCGAGAAGGACGACGACTTGCGCCGGGAGCAGGTGGAGGCGACCAACGACTTTCTTCGGGCCGAAAAGCAGGCTGCCGAAGAGGTCCTAGGCGACCGCGAAGAGGGCCTCGCCGCGTTCCTCGCCGACAACCCCGAGTTCGCCGGCGAGGTCGGTCCGCACTCGCCGCAGGGCGCCTGGACGCGGGCGCTCCAGGAGCGCGTCGATCACGACACGTTCCTCACGGCGGACGCCGAGCTCGGGGCGCTGCAGCGCCAGCGTGACCGCCTTCAGGCGCGACTCGACGAGCCGGACGAGGCGCGCGACAGAGAGCGCCGGCGCGCGGAGTCGCGGGTGGACTCGGCGGAAGCCGACCTGGAGTCGGCGCAGAGCGAGCTGCAGATGCTGCGTGGCCGCTACACCGACCGGCACCCCGACGTGCTGAGCGCCGAGCGCGCGGTCGGCTCGGCCGAGCGGCGCCTGCGCGACGCGGAGTCGGAACTTCCGCCCGGGCCGCCGACGGGGGCAGAGCTCGTGCGCCTCCACGAGGAGATGCAGGACATCGAGGGCCAGATCGCGAGCCGGCGCGCCGAGCTTCAGCAGGAGCGCGAGAGTCCGGTGGACGAGGACCCCCACTGGGTCGTCGAGCTGGAGACCGAGTTCGCGGGCCACCTGCGGGACGTCGAGGAGGCGCGCGAGAGGGTCGACGGGCTCGAGCACCGACTCTTTACAGCCGAAATCCAGGCCAGCTCGAAGACGGCCGCTTCGTCGCAGCTCGTGGTCATCGACCAGGCGTTCGAGCCCGCCGAGCCCGTGGGCCGCAGTCGCCGGGTGATCGCCGCCGCGGGGACGATGCTGTTCGGCGGCCTCGCCATCGGTGTGATTTTCGGCCTCGCGATACTAGACGATCGGATCTACGGCCGCGGCGAGCTCGACAGGCTCGGCATCGGCTCGCTCAACGTGGTCGTTCCGCAGGGCCGGTCGTCCTCCAAGCGCGGCTAGAAAAGGAGGCCAAGGTGAGTCGATTCAAGTCGAAGCCTGACAGCGCCAAGTCCCCCGGGGACGCCGGCGTGCCGGCAGAGGCCCAGGGCGCCTCCGAGGACCCCGACGCCGCAGAGGCGTCCGCGCGTTCGGGAGAAGGGCCGCGCGCCGCCGCGCCGGACCCGGCG
>SLNH01000043.1 GCA_007133195.1 Nannocystineae bacterium
TCGCTGATCCACTCCACGGGGTTTTACCGGTCGAAAGCGAAGAACCTCATCGGGATGGCGCAAAAGGTCACCGTCGATCACGCAGGCGAGATTCCGCGCACCCTAGACGAGCTCATCGCGCTCCCGGGCGTAGCCAGAAAAACGGCCAACGTCGTGCTGGGCACGGCATTCGGGATCCCGTCGGGCTTTGTCGTCGATACGCACGTCTCGCGCGTGTCCCAGCGGCTCGGGCTCACGCGCAGCCAGCGGCCCGAGGCGATCGAGCGCGATCTCCAGGCGGCCATCCCGCGCGAGCGGTGGATCGACCTCGGCCACCAACTGATCTGGCACGGCCGCTACCTGTGCAAGGCCAGGCGCCCCGCGTGCGAGCGCTGTGACCTCGCGCCGCTGTGCCCGTCGGCGAGTCCATGACCGGGCCGGAAAACGAGCTGCGCATCGAGGTCGCCGTGGGCGGCGTCGCGTTCGACGATCGCGGGCGCGTACTGCTCATCGAGCGCGGCCACCCGCCGAGCGCGGGCAAGTGGACGCTCCCCGGCGGTCGCGTAAAGCTCGGCGAACCCATGCGCGACGCCTGCGCGCGCGAGCTACACGAAGAGACTGGCCTGCACGTGGAGGTCGGGCCCGTCGTCGAGACCCTCGAGCGCATCGGCCCGCGCGACGGCGGCGTGCCGCGCTACCACTTCGTGATCGTCGATTTCCTCGTCACGGCCGTCGGTGGCGCCCTGCGCCCGGGCAGCGACGTCACCGCGGCGCGCTTTTGCGACCAGGCGGCGCTATCCGCCCTCCCCGTCACCGAGGGCCTGATCCCGGTCATCGACAACGCGCGGGCCCTCGCCGCGGAGGCCTAGGGCCTCACCCGGCGAACTGCTCGGCCGCCTCCCGAATCGAGTCCACGTTGATGGCCGGGCTGTAGCTCGGCGTGGCGGTCAGCGGGTGGACCTCGTCGCGTCCCGGGCCAAACCGGCCCTGGCCGGCCTTCACGGTGCGCCTGATCACCGCGCCCAGGTTCGGCCGCCTGTCCGCGGGGCCGCCGTCGCCCAGGCCCCCGCCGAACTCCACGATGCGGGTCGGGCCAGCGTCGAGCGCCCGCTGAAGACCCCAGATCCACTTCACCGGATGAAACAGCTGAAAAAATAGCCGGTAGCGGATGCTGTCGGCGTCGGGCTCGTGAAACTCGCCCGAGTAGTTCGACAGAACGCGGCAGGCGGGCGCTCCGATGTTCGCCGCGGCCAGCGCGGGCCGAAATTCAGTGGCGGCTTTCACCATCAGGTAGGTGTGAAACGCGCCTTCGGTCTTGAGCTTGCTCACTCGCGCTTTCGGGTGGTCCCGGCGCAGATCCTCCGCGAGCGCCTCGAGATCCGACTCAGGTCCGCCCACCACGGTTTGACTCGGCAGGTTGCAGCCGCCGATGCCGCAGTAGTGCCGCTCGGCGTAGGGGCGGACGTCGTCGACGGGGAGCGGCACGGCGAGCATCTGGCCCTCGCCGTGCTCTGACATGAGCTCACCGCGCCGGCGAACGAGCCTTACGGCCTCTTCGAAGTCCAGCGCGCCGGCCGCGACGAGCGCACTGTATTCGCCGAGCGAGTGCCCGCCAGCGATCGCCGGCGAAACCCGCCCTTCGGTGAGCTCGTGAAACGCCTCCAGGCACGCGATGGAGTGGGTGAGAAGCGCCGGCTGGGTGTAGGCCGTGAGATCGAGGCGCTCCTCGGGATCGCGAAACGACAGCTCCGCGACGTCCCAGCCGAGCGCCTCGCTGGCGCGGTCGTAGACGCTCCGCGCGCGCTGTGAGCTCTCGTAGACGTCCTGTCCCATTCCCTTGTACTGGGCACCCTGCCCCGGGAAGACGTACATGCATGACTCGGTGTGCTCGGCCATCGCTTTCGTCCTTTTCGAGGTGGCTCGTTCGTGGTGCTCGCGGATCACGCGACGCGGCGGACGACGCGGCGCTAGCCGCCCTGTTTCTCGAGCTCCTGGTCGGTGGGCACCGCGCCCATGATGTTGTGCCCGCGATCGACGTACACGGTGGAGCCCGTGATCGCCGACGCGAGCGGGCTCGCGAGGAACGCGGCGGTCCTCCCCACCTCCTCGGCGGCGAGCGACGCCCCGAGCGGTGCGACGCGCTCGGCGTGGTCGGTGAGCTTGCCGATGAGCCCGATCGAAGACGCCGCGCGGGACTCGTAGGCGCCCGCCGAAATGCAGTTGACTCGGTGGCCGTAGCGGCGCCCCGCCTCGTACGAAAGCAGGCGCACGTCCGACTCGAGCGCCGCCTTGGCCGACGACATACCGCCGCCGTACCCGGGCACCACGCGCTGGCTGGCCATATAGCTCAACGACAAGAAGCTCCCGCCCGACTTCACGAGCGGCGCGAGCCGCTGGACCATGGACACGAACGAATAGCTGCTCGCGCTCAGCGCCGACAGGTACCCGTGGCGACTGGTCTCGAGCAGAGGCTTTTGCACCTCGGGTGCGTTGGCGATGCTGTGGACGACGATATCGAGCCCGCCCTCGCCGAAGTCCTCGCGGACCCGAGACGCCAGGCCCTCGACGCTCACGTCGCCGTGGTCCCGGTAGCGGCGGCTGTCCCTCACGTCGGCGGGGATGTCGTCGTAGGTGTCGAAGGTGGCGTCGAACGGGTAGATGCGCTCGAACGAAAGCGCCCCGCCGCGCTCGAGGGCGCGCGCGTCGTCGAGCTTGCCGAGGTCGAGCATCTTTTTGAAGATCCCGAACGCTGGCGGCCACGTCCCCACGCACACCGACGCGCCGGCCTCCGCGAGCTGTTTCGCGATGGCGAAACCGAAGCTGTCCGCCTCCGCCACGCCCCCGACGAGGGCGCGCTTTCCCGAGAGATCGATGGCTAGCATGGCGGCATATTCACGGAGGGCGCCTCGCGAGTCAATGCGCGCCGTCGGTCCGCACGGCGCGGCTCGAGCCAGGCGGACACGGATTTTTCCTCAATCTCGGCAAGCCCGCCGCCGCCCTCGGCGGCGGCCCCGATCGCGGGAGGTTGCCCGCGGCGCCCCCGCGCGCTACGAAGCCGGCGTGCCCTCGCTACCCGTCCTCACGGACCGCGCGCCCCTCGCGCGCGGCGACGTCTCGGCGCACGAGTGGAATGATTGGCGCTGGCAGCTGCGCAACATGCTCAAGAGCGCGGCCGATCTCGAGCGCTTCGTGCGCCTGTCACGCCGCGAGCGGGACGGGCTCGCGGCGTCGGCGGGGATGTTCCGAGTCGGGCTCACGCCCTATTACGCGAGCCTGATGGATCGCGACCAGCCGTCCTGTCCGATCCGCATGCAGGCGATCCCGTCGCCGCGCGAGCTGGAGGTGACGGACGCCGAGCTCCGCGATCCGCTCGGCGAGGACACCCACAGCCCGGTGCCGGCCGTCTTTCACAAATACCCCGATCGCTGTCTGCTCCTGGCCGTGGACCGCTGCGCGATCTACTGCCGCCACTGCAACCGGCGCCGGCTCGTGGGCGGCGACGATCCCACCACGCGCGCCGAGCTCGACGAGGGCATCGACTACATCGCTCGCACCCGCCGCATCCGTGACGTCTTGATCTCCGGCGGCGATCCGCTCCTGTTGTCGACCCGCAAGCTCGACTCGATCCTCGGGAAGCTAAGCGCCATCGACCACGTTGAGATCGTCCGCGTGGGCACGCGCGTCCCCGTCGTTCTCCCGCAGCGCATCGACGACGAGCTATGTCGCGTCTTGCGCGCCCACCAGCCGTTTTACGTAAACACCCACTTCAACCACCCCAAAGAGATCACGCCCGAAGCCCGCGAGGCGTGCGAGCGCCTCGTCGATCACGGCGTGCCGGTCGGAAATCAAGCCGTCCTCCTGCGAGGCGTGAATTCGTCGGTGCGCTGCATGCGCAGGCTCATGCGCGAGCTCCTCAAGATGCGGGTCCGCCCCTACTACCTGTTTCAGGGCGACACGGTCGTGGGCACCGACCACCTGCGCACGCCCGTGGCGGAGGCCGAGCGGATCCTCGCCGGCATGCGCGGGTGGATGAGCGGCATGGCGATCCCCCACCTGGTGCTCGACGCGCCCGGCGGCGGCGGCAAGATCCCCATCGGCCCCGACTACGTCGTGAGCCGCAGCCCGACCGAGGTTACGCTCGAAAACTACCGCGGCCATATCGTCACCTACCCCGAGCCGCGCGAGCGCGACTGCACCGTCCCCTACGACGAGATCTACTTCGCCGGCGAACCGGAGGACGACGATCGCGAGGGCTCCGCTGAAGCCGGCCTTTGAGCCCGGCATCGACCCCGCCGCGCTCGGCGAGATCATCGTGGCAGAAAGCCGAAATCTCGGCTTTCACCGCGTGGGGCTGATCCCCGCGCAGCCGCCGCGCCGCCTCGGCGCCTACGAAGACTGGGTCGCGCGCGGCTATCACGGCGACATGGCGTACATGGCGCGGGACGACCATCGCCGAGGTCGGCGCGACCCGCGCGAGCTTTTGCCGGGCGCGCAGACGATCGTCGTCGTCGCCCTCGCCCATTCGCCGGGCGAGCGGGCCGGCGCCGGGGGCCCCGTGGTCCCGGCGGACCGTTTGCGCGGCGCCGTGGCCCGCTACGCCCGCGGCGCCGACTACCACCGGGTGATGAAGGAAAAGCTCCGCGCGCTGGCCGAGCGCCTGTCGCGCCGCACGGGCCAAGAGATCCCCGCGCGCGCCTGCGTCGACACGGCGCCGATCCTCGAGCGCGACGCCGCCGAGCGCGCAGGCCTCGGGTTTACGGCGAAAAACACCATGCTGATCGCCCCGGGGCTAGGCTCGTACGTTCTGCTCGGCGAGCTGCTGCTCGGAGCGGAGGCCCGCGCCGAGCCCGCCGATGGCGCCGCGGCGCACAAAGGTTGCGGCAGCTGCCGGGCCTGCCTCGACGCCTGCCCGACCGGCGCGTTTCCGACACCCTACGTCTTAGACGCCCGGCGCTGCATCTCCTACCTCACCATCGAAAACCGGGGGCCGATCCCGCGCGCGCTCCGCCCGCTGATCGGGAGCTGGATTTTCGGCTGCGACATCTGCCAGCAGGTCTGTCCGTACAACGCGGCGGCGCCCCACCGCAGCGCCCCCGCCCCCGAGCTGGAGGCCCGGGCGGCGCAGAGCCACCCCGAGCTCATCGCGATGCTCGAGACGACCGGCAACCAATACAAGAAGTGGGTGCGCGGCACCGCCCTCGAGCGGGCTCGCCGCCCGCAGTTTCTGCGCAATGTCTGCGTCGCGCTCGGAAACGCGGGCGCGAAGCGAGCGGCGCCGGCCCTCGATGCCGCCCTCGCCGATCGCAGCTCCCTCGTGCGCGGCCACGCCGCGTGGGCCCTCGGCGCGCTCGGCGAAGGCGCGAGGTGCCGGCTGCACGTAGACGCGGAGGCCGATCCCTGGGTTCGGGAAGAGCTCGAGCTCGCCGCGCGCTGACGCGGCAACGCCGCGGCGATGAAGCTCACTCGAACGTCCGCACGTGGCGGATGACCGCCTCGATTTCCTCGTCGCTTACCACGCCACCGAACGCGGGCATCTGATGATTGCGCGAGCCGCGGATCACCTGCTCGTGGATCTCGTCGTCGGTCATCTCCGCCTGCACCGTTGGCTCGGTGAGATCGCGAACGCCGTGCTGGGCGACCATGCTGGGGGTGGGCTCGCCGTCGGGTCCGTGGCACCGCGCGCACAGCTCCTCGTAGAGCGCCTGGCCGTCGATATCGCCGGCGGAGGAACCGGCGCCTGTGCACCCCGCGGCGAGGGGCGCGGCGAAGGCGGCGGCGAGGGCGAGCCACCGGAGCCGAGCTGGACGCGGTCTTGGCGACACGCATGAGCCTATAGCATAGGGTGTTCGAGGAGATGTCGTGGGCCGAGCGCTTGGATGCCCTTCGGCGCTCTCGCGGGCGCGCGCGCCCATGCGGTATAATCCCCTCATGACTCACCTGCTGCGGGCTTACGGTGCCCTCGCCACGGCGGCGATGACCACGGTCGCGTGTGGCTCGTCGGCGCCGAGCCACTACGGTTACGCGGCGGGGACCACCGCCCCGTGGGAGGAGGCCAGCGATTTGGAGCTCGGCGATCGGGGCGAGGCCGAGGTCGTCGGTCAGGTGAACTATCCTGATCGGGAGCGAGCCAAGTGGTACGCGGTCGACCTCCCGGCGCCTGGCACGCTCCGCGCCCAGCTCCGACCGGTGACGTTCGGCACCGAGGAGCCCGCCGAGCTCGGACTCGAGGTCTACGACAGCCATTTCGAACGACTGGGCGAGGGAGAGGGCCGCCAGCCGGGGGGCCCACTCACCCAGGAACACACCGAGGTCGGCGAGGGCACGCACTACGTTCACATCTACGCGACGGAGCGCCTGGGCAGCGCGGACTTCACGCTCCGGGTGGCGCACCAGCCAGACCGTGCCGGTGGCGATCCCACGGCGGATGTCCCGCTCGTGGCCGCGCTCCCCGAGGTCCCCGACGAAGACGATGCGCCGCCCGAGCGCCCGCCGCGCCGGCCCAGGCCAGACCGACCGGCCCAGCCGGACCCGGAGCCAGATTCCGAGCCCATCGCCGCCCGGATCGCGGACGTCGCGGTCACCGGTGACGGCACGCAGATCCGCATAAACCGCGGGCAAAACCACGGCGTCGAGGAAGGCTGGCAAGGCAGGGTCACCACCTCGGGAGGCGGGCCGATACCGGACGGCGAGTTCGTCGTCGATCGCGTCACCGACAATGAGGCGATCGCCACCGTGCGGGCGAGCCTCGACGCCGTCACGAGCGCCGGCCGCGTCCGCCTGGAGGCGCCCTGATGCGAGATCGCGCACCGATGGAACCGCGCGCGCGGCGGGGTGCTCGCGCGCCCGCACGCGCCCCGGCGGCACGAACATGCCGGCGACGGAGGCAAGGATGAACACTGGGATCGCAAAGCTCGCGCTCGCGCCCGCTGCGGCGGCGCTGGTCCTCGGGGCCGGCTGTCATCGTCAAGTGGGACAATTCGACAACGCCGGCCCCGACCAGCGCCCCGAGGGGGCCGAGCTCATCGAGCTCGAAGACGGCGAGGGAAGCGACACGGACATCGTGACCTACCCGGGAGGCGATCGCGTCGACTGGAAGAAAGTAGAGCTCCCCGAGGACTTCGCCGGCATTTTGCAGGCGCGGCTGTTCGTCAAGCCGCCCCGTGAGGGCCTCGACGTCGCGTTCGAGATCTACGACGGATCCTTCGAACGCGTAGCCGAAGCGGATCCGCCGGCCGGATCGGGCGCAACGCTCAAACAAGCCGCCGTCAAGCCGGCCTACGCGGGCACGTATTACTTTCACATCTACGCGCCGGAGCGGACCGACGCAGGCGAATACCACCTCGCTGTGCGCATCGAGGAAGCCGACGTGAGCGACCTCGAGGACGAGGACGATGAACCGGTTGCGGGGGCCATACCCGATCCGCCTACCCTGCCCGCGATCCCCGACGAGGGCGACGCGGTGGCGCAAGCGGAAAGCGGCAACGGCAACGGCAACGGCGGCGGCTCGGGCAACGGCTCCGGCGGCTCGGACGGCGGCGACCCGTCGAGCAGCGGCCTAGGCGACGACGCCGAGGACGAGGAGGAAGACGAGGAGGAAGAAGATGAGCTCGAGCCGCTCCGCGCCCGCGTCGTCACGTATCAAATGAGCTCGGGCGGCAACTTGGAGATCACGGTCAACCGCGGGAGCTCGCACGGCGTCGAGCGCGGCTGGCAGGCCAAAATCATGGCTGGTAGCTCCGAGCGTCCGATCAACGACGGCGAGTTCACCATTACCCGCGTCACGCGCGGCGAGGCCGCCGGGGAGGTCGCCATCTCCATAGACCAGCTGAGCTCGAACCGCCAGATCATGCTCTACCCGCCGGGCTACGACGGAGACGACTCGTGACGGCGAGCGAGCGCCGGAAGCTGCGCGAGCGGCTTCGCGACCACGCCGATCCTGCGCTGCTGGAGCGCGTGGAGCATCACCGCGATCGGGCGGCTGCGCTCGGGCTACGAGGTGACGGGCGCGCGCCCCTGCGCCGTATCCCGGAGGCCGATCCGTGCCAGTTTCGGCTACGCGAGCAGAGCTTCCGGCTCGCCGGCGAGCCGCGCGAGGTCGAAAGGCCGCCTGAAATCGCCGACGGCCTCGCCCACCGCACCCCCCAGGCGCTGCTTCGCGACCTGCACCGCCCCGTCCGCGAACCGCCTCCGATCCACCTTCGCCCCCATCCGGTGCCAGGCGGCCTGAACTGGGCACGCAGCCGGGTGCGAGACGCGGTGACGACCCGGTACCGCATTCGTGTACAGGACGAGCCCGACCCGCGGCGGATGCTAGCCAGCGCGCTCCGTGAACTCCGCGAACTGCTCAGCGAGCCGTGGGAGCGCGCGCTGCCCTCGCAGCCCAAGGTGTCCGCGCTCGAGCCCGGCCCGGAAGACATGTTTTGGTTCGGGTCGCAAGGCGGCTACGATCCGGATCGCTAGCCGACGGGCAAGACGCTACGCGGTCGGCGGTCACACGATAGGAAACGGGCAGCGGGCCGGCGCCCGCCAGCCGCGCACACGCCGCTCTAGGTCATCGGCGCTCGAGAACACGAAGTCTGGCTCGCGCTGGTAGACGCACGATCGAAACTCCTTCCCCGCGGCCACGTCCGGCTTCGCCGGGCATTCGCCGAGGCCCATGATGCGGGCCGCAACGTAGCAGTCGAGGACGAGCCGGCCACCGAGGTGGCGATCGAGGAGCGGGGCGATGCGCGCGCAAAACGACCGCCAGTGCGCCGCGTCGCACCACGCGGGCGGCGGCTTGAGGCCGTTTAGCGCCACCGCGGCGAGCGCGTCGATCGACAGGAGCTCGGCGACCAGGCCGTCCGCGAGGCGCGCCGAGAACGCCGGTGACACGAGCGACGCGATCGCCACGACCTCGGCGCCGGCGCGCCGCGCGGCGGCGGCCACATCGGCGACGACCACGGGATCCACGGAGTCCTCACCTTTGGCGGGATCGACGGACAGGGACACGCGATCGGCGAGCTGGGCGATCCACGGGTGTGCGCGCGTCACGTCAAGCGTCGTGGTCACCGCGAGGGTCAGGCTTCGCGCCCGCGCCACCCGAGCTAGCGCCTCGACGTGCTCGCGCCACTTGCTCGCCGGCTCGCTCACCGACACGGCGAGCTCGCGCGCCGGCAGTTTGGACGCGACCTCGGCCGCCAGCTCGGGGCAAAGCGCCCGCTCCCGCGCGCGCGGGCGAGCGCCGAGGTAGCAGTAGGCGCAACCCACCCGGCAGGGCGTGCCGTCTACGTGAAATCCCAGCGTGCCGAGGGATCCGGATCCGGGACTGGGAGCGTTGCGCATTGACATCTCAGCTCAGGCAAAAGTAGCTTAGTGAGATATTGTCGTCGAGCCCGGGAACGCCGCCGGCCGGCGTCGATCGCTTCCTCCGCACCGCTGTCGGCCGCACGCACACAGGCCTTCAGCGCGCCGAAAACGAGGATGCGTTTTATATCGACGATGGGCTCGGCCTCTACCTCGTGTGCGACGGCATGGGGGGGCATGCCTCCGGCCAGATTGCGTCCGATCTCGCCATCCGCAGGATGGTAGACGCCATCGCCACCGGCGACCCGCCCCCGCCCGCGGGAGGCGAGGCCCTCGTCACCGCCATCTCCGCCGCGAACAGCGCCGTGTACGGCCGCGGCCGCGACGATCCGAGCTGTCGCGGAATGGGGACCACCGTCGTCGGAGTCCGAGCCGAGCGCGACGTGCTGCATATCTGTCACGTCGGCGACTCCCGCGCTTACCTGCTCCGGGGCGGTCAGCTCATCCAACTCACACGGGACCACTCGCTCGAAAACCTGTACCGGGAGAAACCCGATTTGCGAGGCCGCCTCGGCGCAGCGGATTCCAACGTGATCGTGCGCGCCATCGGCCTCGAAGCACACATCGACGTCGACCATCGCGTGATGGCCATGGAGGACGGCGACGTCTACCTGTTGTGTTGCGACGGTCTCACCGACATGGTGGACGTGAACGTCATCCGGGACATCATGACCGGCGGCGAAGCGCTCGACGTGGTTGCCGACAGCCTGGTGCACGCCGCCAATCAGAACGGCGGCGTGGATAACATCACCGTGGTGTGCGTCGCGCTGTTCGCCGAGCCGCCCCCGGCCGACGCCCCGAACGCGCCGCGCCACCCGACGCGCCCCGGCGTGTGACGTCGGCCCGCCCCGCCGAATCCGTTCGGCCTTGGCGCGAATACGGGTTTCGTCACCGCAAAAGTCGTGGTACCGAGCGGGCGTGGGCCTTCTCAAACCGCTTTTTTTCGCCGCCGGTACGCTGGGTATCGGCGCTGCCGTCGTTTACCGTCGCACCCCCGAGCGCGCGCTGGACGCCGCGATTTGGGCCGCCCGGGCCGCCGCGCGCCTTCGCCTGCGCACGGTGGATGCTGGCGATCACGAGCTCGCCTATTTGGACGGCGGGCGCGGCGACGCCGTCATCTTTCTGCACGGTTTCGGCAGCGACAAGGATGCCTGGGTGCCGCTCGCCTCGCTGCTCACCCACCGGATGCGCGTGATCGTGCCGGACCTTCCCGGCTTCGGTGACAGCGACTACCAGCCGTCCGCGAGCTATGACATCGCGTCCCAGCTCGACCGCCTAGACGCGTTCGTAGACGCGCTCGGCGTCGAGCGCGCTCATCTGGTGGGGAGCGCCATGGGCGGCCAGCTCGCCGCAGCCTACGCTGCGCGGCATCCCGATCGGGTATCGTCGCTCGGGCTCATCGCGCCGTCCGGCGTCGAGGCGCCGAACCCGACGCACATCGAGCGCGCCCAGAAGAAAGGCGAGCTGCCGCTCGTCGCGCGCACTCGCGAGGAGTTCGAGCGGCTCATGGCGCTGTCGTCGGCCAAGCCGCTGCGCCTGCCGCGGCGGATGAAGCTCGCCTTCGTCGATCGCGGCGTCGCGCGGGCAGAGCAGCGCCACAAGATCGGGACCGATCTATTGGCCAGCCCCATGCCCCTCGAGCCGCTCTTGGCCGAGCTCTCCGTCCCCACGCTCGTAATGTGGGGCGAAGACGATCGCATCGCCGATCCCTCGGGAATCGACGTCGTCAAAGAGAAGCTGCCCCGGACCAGGGCGGTATCGCTGCCTTCCTGCGGCCATGCGCCCATGATCGAGCGTCCCCTCGAGACTGCGCGGCACCTGGGCGAGCTATTTCGCGCCGAGCCAGAACAGCGGGCGGCCTCGTAAGCCGGCCCGCAATGCGCAGCGTTTCTCCGCTCGGCCTGTTAGGCCTTGGCGCTCTCGCGGGCCGCGACCTCGTCGTACCAGCGGCCCATGTGCGGCCTCCCCTCGCGGAGCCTAAGCTTGGCGAGGCGCGCGAAGTCGACCGCGGCGAGCAAGGCGACATCCGCGATCGAAAACGCCTCGCCCGCCACGAACCGCCGCGCCCCTAGCTCCTGGTCGAGCCAGTCACAGAACTGTTCGGCGTCGCGCTTGCCCGCTTCGGCGACCTCGCTTTTCTGCTCGCCGTTCGGGCCGCTGCCGCTTCCGGCGAAGGCTGCGTGGCCGTTTCGTACCGCGTCTTGCACCGCCAAATAGAGCTTCAACTCGACGCGGCGGTGCCACATTTCAACGCGTGCGATCGTGACGGGATCGCGCCCCCACAGCGGCGGCTCTGGGTGCTGTGCCTCGATGTAGCGACAGATCGCACCCGACTCGGCGATCGCCGTGCCGTCGTCGAGCTCGAGAACGGGCACGGCGCCCAGTGGGTTTAGGGCCAGAAATTCAGGCTTGCGTTGCTCGCCGGCCGCGAGGTCGACCTGGACCGTGGGGATCTCGATCCCCTTTTCGGCGAGAAACATCCTTACGCGCCTCGCGTTCGGGGCGCGCGGGTGATCGTAGAGCCTCATGCCCAAAGCTTACGTCAAGCGCCACGCCGGGTGAACTCGCTTTGCAAGTTTCTGGACACGGCGATCCGATGCGGTTAGAGCTGAAATTATGTCGCTCGCTGCCCAGAGTTCGCCAGACGCGGAGGTGTGCGCAAGCCCCGAGCCACCCACGCCGCGCGTCACGCTGTTTTGCGAACGCCTCGCCATCGACGAGGGCACGCCGCTTTCGCCGAAGCTGCGCGACATCGACGCGCCGCTGGTTCGGCTGGATTTCGATTACGGCGCGGAGATCGTCCGCGCGAGCGACCGCCGCGATCGGATCGCGCGCAAAGACGGCTCGATCATCGCGCGCGACCACCGCGCAGAGATGGCCGCGCGCGTGATCCTCGAGGGCTTCGGAGCCATCGATCTGACCTGCGCCGACAACGTGGGCGCGCTCCCAGACTCCGAGGCGGACTACCTCGTCGAGATCGACGAAGACGTCCACGCGCTGTGCTCGTTCTCCGCGCACGTGGTGCCCGAGCTCCGGGGACGCGGCTGGCACGTGCGTGTAGACGAAAGCTACCCGTGGAACGTCCTCGACCGCGACACCCCGTGGTACGCGAGCGTCGAGTCGCCATCCGAGGAAGACGACAGCGACTGGTTCAGCCTCGAGCTCGGCCTCGACGTGCAAGGCCACCGCATCAACATCCTTCCGGCACTCCTCGACCTTTTGGACGTCCTCCCCGAAGACGCCGGGCTGGGCGCGCTCGAGCTCACCAGCAAGCGATACTTCGCCCTTCCGGTGGGCGACGCCGGCTACGCGCCCGTCCCGCCCGATCGGCTGCGCACGGTGCTCAAAGTGCTCAAGGAGCTCTACCGCGGCGGAGGAAGCCGTGACGCCGTGACGGCGCCCGCCGTTCAAGCGGTGTCATTGACCGCGCTGGACACCGCCTTCGAAGGCGGCGCCGCGCTGTCGTGGGAAGGCGACACGGAGATCCGCGACCGCGCCGCCGAGCTCGCCAGCGGGCCCGGCGCGTCCGACGCCGCCGAACCCGGCATTTTGCGGGCGACGCTTCGGCCCTACCAGCGAGAGGGGCTCGGGTGGCTCCAGCACCTGCGTGAGCACGGCGTGGGCGGCATCCTCGCCGACGACATGGGGCTCGGCAAGACGCTTCAGACGATCGCCCACCTGGCGACCGAGAAGGAGGCGGGACGCCTCGAGGACCCCGCGCTCGTCGTAGCGCCGACCAGCCTCGTCGGGAACTGGGCCCGTGAGCTCGCGAACTTCGCGCCATCGATGCGCGTCCTCGTCATGCACGGGCCCGATCGCCACGATCGGTGGGACGACATTCCGAACGCCGACGTGGTCATCACGACCTATCCGCTGCTCGCGCGGGACATCGAGTCGTTCGCCCCTCGCTGCTTTTACTATCTCGTCTTGGACGAAGCCCACACGATCAAAAACATCCGCAGCCGCGCCCATCGCGCGGTCAAGCGGATCTCGTCTCAGCACGCGCTGTGCATGACGGGCACCCCGGTGGAAAACAACCTCGAGGAGCTGTGGGCGCTGTTCGACGTGCTCATGCCGGGCCTGCTCGGCGACGCTCAGCGCTTCCGCAACGTGTACCGAAACCCCATCGAGCGCGGGGGCGTGGAAGACTCGCTCGAGACGCTCCGCGAGCGCGTCGCGCCGTTCATCTTGCGCCGCAAAAAGGAGAGCGTGGCGCGCGAGCTGCCGCAAAAGACGGAGATCGTCCAGCGCGTGGATTTGCGGGGCAAGCAGCGCGACCTTTACGAGAGCATCCGCGTGTCCGCACACGCGCGCGTGCGGCGCACGATCCGCAAAAAGGGCATCGCCGGATCGACGATCGCGATCCTCGACGCGCTCATGAAGCTCCGGCAAGTATGCTGCGATCCCAGGCTGGTGTCCGTGGACGCGGCGCGCGAGGTCGAGGAGTCGGCCAAATACGAGCTCTTGTTCGAGCTCCTCGACAAGCAGCTCGCCCAAGGGCGCCGCATCCTCGTGTTTTCCCAGTTCACGAGCATGCTGTCGCTGGTGAGCGAGGGACTCGGCGCGCGCGACGTGCCCCACGTGTCGCTCACGGGCTCCACCGCCGACCGGCAAAAGCCCATCGACGAGTTTCAACGGGGACGGGCGGACGTGTTCTTGATCAGCCTCAAGGCAGGCGGCACGGGGCTGAATCTCACGAGCGCCGACACCGTGATCCACGTCGATCCGTGGTGGAACCCGGCCGCCCAGGATCAAGCCACGGATCGGGCCTACCGCATCGGTCAGGAAAAGCCCGTGTTCGTCTACAACCTCATCGTGGCGGGCTCGGTCGAAGAGCGCATGCTGGCCTTACAGCGCAAAAAGCGCGACCTCGCCGACAGCGTTTTGGCCGGCGCAGGCGGCGGCATCCAGCTCGCCCCAGACGAGGTGGACGGCCTGTTCGCGCCCCTCCCCGACGCGAGCAGCGCGGCGCACCGGACGAGCGAGGGTCGCGCGCCGCCCCGCGCCACCGGCGCGTAGCCGCGAAAACGCCCCGTCCGCGGTGCGGATGATGAACGCGAGCAGACCTCGCGCGCAGCGGCCGTGGTGCAGACGTTGCATTCCGCCAGGGCAGGAGGCCCAGGATGGCGGAACAAGAGCAGCCTACAAACGAGCGCCAGTCGCAGGAACCAGGCAGCCAGGAGCGCGGGCTCACGGAGACGGCCAAGGACGGCGAGCGAGGGCTCGAGCGGGCGCGGTCCGGCGAAACCGATACTGAAAACGACGTTCTGCTCGATGTGCCGAACGTGTCGGTGGACAACATCCACCTCGTGGTCGAGGAGCTGTCCGCCCGAGTTTCGCTCGACGCGTCGGTCGTTCAGGACTTCGTTCGGCTCAAGGCCGGCGTAGACGTCGACCTCGGCAAGGTAGACCTCGAAATCACCGGGGTCCAAGCCGAGGCTCACCTGCGGGTCAAACTCCAGCGAGTGGTCGATCTCGTCGATCACGCCCTCACCACGCTCCGCGAGCGCCCCGAGATCATCCATTCGGTCACGAGCGCGGCCACCGAGACGGCGCAGGCGCTCGGCGGGAAAGGGGGCGCGCTGGGCAAAGGAGGCGCGATTCCTGAGCTCGGCAAGCGAGCCGATCAGAGCGCGAAGCAACTCTCTCGTCAGCTCGGCATCTCGGCGCGCGCAAACCAGATCAAGGAGCGATCGAAATCGACCTATAGCCAGATGAAGCGAGGCTTCGGGCACATCGCCGGCAAGATCCCGGGCGCGGGTGGTAACCGGCAGCGGCAGGGCGACGAGGCAAACGGCCAGGCGAGGGAAAACGGCCGCCCGAACGGGCCCGATCCCTCGCCGGATCCGTCGGCGCGCTGAGCGAGCCGCCGCCTACCTCCACGCGCCCTCGAACGAGGACGCTCCGGTGGCGGCTCAGTGCGACCGATCCTCGATCACCACATCGGGCCCGAGCGCGCGCAGCTTGGACAGGTGAGCCCGTGCGAGGCGGATATCGGCGCGCCAGCCGCTCTCCTCCCAACGCTCGTCGTCGATCTGCCCCACGGCCCGCGCGAACGCCTGCACTCGGCCGTCCGACAGCGGCGCGCGCACGCGCACGGCGATCCAGTTGCCCCGCCGCCGATCGGACACCACCTGTTTGAGCGCGGGCAGGCCTTCCCCGCTCATCGCGCTCACGGGCACGCCATCCGGCACGTTGCTGCGGAGAATCGCGATCCCGTCGCCGGCGCTCGCGGCGCCCCCGTCCGCGTCACCGTCGGCACCGAGTCGATCGATCTTGTTGAGCACCCGCACGATCCGGCTGGGATCGCACCCCAGCTCGGAGAGCACGTCCTCCACCGCCTCCACCTGCTCGAGCGCCTGAGGGTGGCTGGCATCGATGACGTGAAGGAGGAGGTCGGCCGACAGCGTCTCCTCGAGGGTGGACCGGAAACTGGCCACGAGCTGCGGCGGCAGGTCGCTCACGAAGCCGACCGTGTCCGAGAGGGCGACATCCGTCCCCGGCGACAGCTCCCAGCGCCGGGTCTTCGTATCGAGCGTGGCGAACAGCTGATCTTCGACGTAGGTTCCGGCGCTCGTGAGCGCGTTCATGAGGGTGCTCTTGCCCGCGTTCGTGTACCCGACCAAGCCCACGCAAAATTGCCGCTCCGACCGACCGCTCACCTCCCGCTGCTTGCGGCCGTGGATGCGCTCTAGCTGCTCTCGCAGCCGCGCGATCCGCTTGGAGACGATCCGGCGATCGATCTCGATCTGCTTTTCGCCGGGCCCGCGCGTGCCGATCCCGGGGGAGCGACCGCTCGCCGCCTGGCGCTCGAGGTGCGTCCACATGCCGCGAAGGCGCGGGGCGGTGTACTCGAGCTGCGCGAGCTCGACTTGCAGCTTCGCCTCGCGGGTTTGCGCGCGGCTGGCGAAGATGTCCAGGATGAGCTCGCTCCGGTCGATGACCTGGCAGCCGGTGACCTTTTCGAGCTCGCGGATTTGCGCCGGGGACAGCTCGTTGTCCACGATCACCTGGCGCGCCGCGCTCGCGCGCGCAAGCTCCGCCACCGTCTCGGCCTTGCCGCGGCCGATGAACGTGCCAGGGCTCGCCGGGCGATCCGCGCGCCCCGTGCCCTCACACACGAAAGGCGCTCGCTGGAAGGCGCGATGGGCCACGCGCCCGCCAGCCGCCTCGACCAGGCTTTCGAGCTCGTCGAGGCAGCGATCGGGCGAATCGGGATCGCGGCTGCCGTAGAGGCCGACGATCACGACGGGTTGGGTCTCGGTAGAACTGCGGGTTTCGAGCATGACAGGGCCGCCACCGCGGCTCCCTCAAAGATAGTGACGGCCACCCCCCGCCGCAAGGAGCCCGGGGCGCAGTCGGCGCGCGGCTCCTCCTCGCCCCCGCGAAAGCGGCCGCGCCCGCCGAATCAGCACGCCTTGCCGGGCGTCCACGGCACGACTGCCAGCGTCACGGTCGCCTTGGCGAGCGGGCTCGCTCCCTCCTCGCCTCCCACCACGCCCTCCTCGCCCGCTCCCCGGTAGACCACCGCCTCCGCCACCGCGGTGCGCCGGCCGCACCGGAGCGACTCGGCGCGACAGCGCAGCGGACCGCGGGCGGCGCGCAGAAACTGCACCGATAGGTCGATGCTCACGACTCCGAGCCCCTCCTCGAGCTCAGACACGATCGCCCCGCCGGCGGTGTGATCGGCCATCGTCGTCATGACCCCGGCGTGGAGCGCACCGCTTTGCTGATACAGCGTCGGCGCGGGACAGGCGAGGCTCGTTTCGCAATATCCAGGCCCCACCCGCTCGAGGGTAATCCCCAGATGCCCCACGAAGATCGCCTCATCGAACATGCGGCGCACCGTCTTCATGGCTCGATTATACGCGCGCGCGGCGGGCCGCGTCTTCAACCGGTCGCCACCGCATCACCCCGCGGTGCCGTGCTATGGTGGCGCCATGGTGAAGCCGGCGGCCGGCGGCAATCTGGACGCGCGAGACCTCAAACTCCTCCTCACCGGCGAAGGTCCGCTCGCCGAGCTGTCGTCGCTGTCGCTCGGCGCCGTGGGCGGGCGGATCGGCAAGCTCGACTATCGCGCAGGCGATGTGACGTTCCACGACCTGCGCTCGCCCGCAGACGCCAGGGCGCCGGTGGGCACGGCCACGGACCGCGCGAGCGCGTCGGGGGTGGAACTGGACTTCGGCAACTTTCAGCTCGCGGCCGACCGCCTCGAGTTTCCCTCGGGCATCCGCTTTACGGGCGAGCGAGAGGTGTTGGCGCCGGAGGCGCACATCGAAAACCTCAGCTTCACGATGCCGAATGTCCCTGCCGGCGGCGGACAGCGCGACGAACAGAGCGAGTCCGGGCCGCCCAACAGCCCGCAGGCCGACGCGCCGAAGGACGGGCCGACGAACGCGATCGACTTCGCCTTCCTCGACACGATCGAGGGCCACATCAACATCGACCTGTTCGTCGATACCACCGTACCGCTCCTCGGCCGCCGCCGCGCCACGCACCACTTTCGCATCCCCATCGAGCGCGGGACCGTGGACTACCGCGGCATCGAGGACAACCTGCACTGGCTCGAGGATGCGTTTTTGGACATCGAGGTGATCGACGGCAAGCTGGTCCTCGAGCAAGACCTGCCCTTCGTCCCGTTCAGCGGAAAGGCGCTCGTGTGGTGGCCGCTCGACGCCAAGGAGCTCGAGCTCGCCCGCCAGCGCCGCGTGCGGCTTAGGACCCTGCTGTCGCCCGAGCTGCCGCCCGGTGCCTCCAACAAGAAAAAGAAGTCGAGCGTGACCTTTCATCAGGGCGCGCTCCGCAACGTCGATGTGAATTTGTCGATCCGCCGCGAGGCCGCCATCGCCATCGGCGATGTGGCGCGGGTTCACCTCGGCGCGGGCGACCTCCCCGGCCTCGTCGAGCTCAAGGTGCGGGGCGACCTTCAGCACCACATGAGGCGGCCGCTGGAGCCCACATCCGTAGAAGCCAGCCTTCACCGGCTCACCGCGGGCGACACGGGGCTGTTTTTCAAACCCGTTACGATAACCGCCTCCGGCGTCGAGCTCGGTCCCATTCACGACGTGAAGGTCGAGTTTCAGGGGATCTCCCCGAGCTCGATTTCGGCGCGCCTTTCGCGGGCCACCATTCGCGACCTGCGGGTGGTCTTTTAGCCCCGGCCACGCCTCATGACGTGGCGCGCCGGCGACGTTCGGCTACGATGAGGATATGCAGACCCGCATCCGTGCCGCCTCGCCGCGGGATGCGGCTGGCATCGCTCGCGTTCACGCGCAGAGCTGGCACGCTGCCTACCGCGGCATTCTCCCAGGGGGGTACCTCGCGCGACTTCAGCCTCCGGCCCTGTCGCGCCATTGGCGCCAGCGAATCGGCTTTACCTGGGGCCGCGACGTGCTCGTCGCCGAGCGAACGCGACGCATCATCGGGTTCGCCACCATGAGTGACGTCGAAGACGACGAGGAGCTAAGCGGCTTCGCCGGCGAGATCGGCATGCTCTACGTGCTCCCCGAGCTCACCGGTCGGGGCATCGGAAGCCGTCTGTTTCACCAGGCCCTGGCCACGCTCGAGCGGCACGAGCTGTTTTGGGCCGTCACCTGGGTGCTCGAGGAGAACTCGGGCGCCCAGCGGTTTTACGAGCGCGAAGGCATGCGCGACGACGGCGCGCGCAGGCGCGACATGTTCGACGGCATCGCCGTCCGCGTGGCCCGCTACGCGAAGCCGATTAACCCCGCCATCGACTACGAGCGGCTCACGGCCGGCGGCCCCGTGATCGGCACCCGCGGTCGCTGACCTGTCCGGTGGGTCGCCTACACGGCGCCGTAGGCGAGCATCGCCTCGGCCACTTTGACGAAGCCCGCGCGGTTGGCCCCGCGGACGTAGTCGACCGTTCCGTCCGGGCCCTCGCCGTAAGTCACGCACTTTTCGTGGACCTCGCGCATGATCTCGCCCAAGCGCTGATCGACCTTTTCGTGCGGCCACGACACACGCAGCGCGTTCTGGCTCTGCTCGAGGCCCGAGACCGCCACGCCGCCGGCGTTTGCCGCCTTGCCGGGCCCGAACAAAACGCCCGCGGCCTTGAGCTTGTGCACCGCCTCGTGGGTCGCCGGCATGTTGGCGCCCTCGGCGACCGCCAGCACGCCGTTTTCGATGAGCGCGCGCGCGTCGTCTTTGCCCAGCTCGTTTTGCGTCGCCGACGGAAACGCGAGATCCGCCGCGACCCCCCACGGCCGCGCCCCCGGATAAAACGTCACCCCCGAGAACGCGTCGGCGAGCTCCCGGATGCGCCCGCGCCGCTCCTCCTTGAGCGCCCGCAGAAACTCGAACTTGTCGCGATCGAGCCCGTCCGGGTCGTGCACGAAGCCCTCCGAGTCCGAGGCGGTCACCACCTTGCCGCCCAGCTCGATGAGCTTTTCAATCGCGTAAAGGGCCACGTTCCCCGAGCCCGACACCACGCACACCTTCCCGTCCACGTCCTCGCCGATGCGACGCAGCATCTCCCTCATGAAATACACGGTGCCGTATCCCGTGGCCTCCAGCCGCACGAGGCTGCCGCCGAAGGCGAGGCCCTTGCCCGTGAGCGTGCCCACGAAGCGGTTCGCGAGCCGCTTGTACTGGCCGAACATGTAGCTGATCTCGCGTCCGCCCACGCCGATGTCGCCGGCGGGCACGTCGGTGTCCTCGCCGATGTGGCGGTGGAGCTCGACCATGAGCGATTGGCAAAACCGCATCACCTCGCGGTCGCTCCGCCCCTTCGGATTGAAATTCGAGCCACCTTTCGCACCGCCCATCGGCAAGCCCGTCAGGCTGTTCTTGAACACCTGCTCGAAGCCCAAGAACTTGAGGACCCCCAGGGTGAGGTCGTGGTGGAAGCGCAGGCCGCCTTTGTACGGACCGATCGCGTTATTGAACTGGACCCGCCAGGCGCGGTCGGCGTGGATCCGGCCCGCGTCGTCCTCCCAGGTCACGCGGAAGATGATCACGCGATCCGGCTCGGTCATGCGCTCGAGGATCCGAGCCTCGCGATACTGCGGATTCTCGAGCGCGAGCGGCATCAGCGACTCGATGACCTCGAGCACCGCCTGATGAAACTCGGGCTCGCCCGGATTCCGCCGGACGAGCCCGCGCATGAACTTGTCGACCTCTTGTCGGACGCGCTGGTCGGTGACCTCCATCGGGTCACTATATCCCAGCGCTCGCCTTACAGATAGGACTCGAGGGGCGGACAGCTGCACACGAGGTTGCGATCGCCGTAGGCGTTGTCCACGCGCCCCACCGGGGGCCAGTACTTGTGCTCGCGCAGGTGGGCGGCCGGATAGACGGCCTGCTCGCGGGAATAGGGCCGGTTCCACTCGGGCGCCACGAGGTCCACCGTGGTGTGCGGCGCGTTCTTGAGCGGATTGTTGTCCTTCGGCATCCGCGCCTCCTCGAGCGCACGGATCTCCTCGCGTATGGCAATCATGGCGTCGCAAAACCGATCGAGCTCCGCCTTGGATTCGCTCTCGGTCGGCTCAACCATGAGCGTCCCGGGCACCGGCCAGGACATCGTCGGGGCGTGAAACCCGAAGTCCATGAGCCGCTTGGCCACGTCGTCCACCTCGACCCCCGCCGACTTCTTGAACGGACGGAGATCGAGGATGAATTCGTGCGCCACACGCCCAGACGCCCCGGTGTACAGGATGTCGAAGTGATCGCGCAGGCGCGCGGCCATGTAGTTCGCGTTTAGGATCGCGACCTGCGTCGCGCGCGTGAGCCCCTCGGCCCCCATCAGCTTGATGTACATCCACGAGATGGGCAGGATGCTGGGACTCCCGAACGGCGCGGCCGCCACCGGCGGGTTCTTCTCGCGATCCCCCTGCCAGATGGGGTGCCCCGGCAGGTAGGGAGCCAAATGTTCGGCCACGGCGATCGGCCCCATCCCAGGCCCGCCGCCGCCGTGCGGGATGCAGAACGTCTTGTGCAGGTTGAGGTGGACCACGTCGGTGCCGTAGTCCCCCGGGCGGCAGACGCCGAGCTGGGCGTTCATGTTCGCGCCGTCCAGGTAAACCTGCCCGCCGTGGTCGTGCACGACCTGGCAGATCTCGGTGATCGTGCGCTCGAACACCCCGTGCGTGGACGGGTAGGTCACCATGATGGCCGCGAGCCGATCCCCGTGCTCGGACGCCTTGCTTCGGAGGTCGTCCATGTCGATGTTGCCCTGCGCATCGCACGCGACCGCCACGACCTTGAACCCGACCATCGACGCGCTGGCCGGGTTCGTGCCGTGCGCCGAGGTCGGGATCAGGCACACGTTTCGATGCCCCTGGCCGCGATCCCGGTGGTAGGAGCGGATGCACAGCAGCCCCGCGTACTCGCCCTGGGCGCCGGCGTTCGGCTGTAGCGACACGGCGGGGAACCCGGTGAGCTCGCCCAGATCGCGCTTGAGCTCGTCGAACAGGCGCTGGTAGCCCGTGCTCTGCTCCGGCGGCGCGAACGGATGAAGCGAGCCGAACTCGGGCCACGTCACCGGCAGCATCTCGGAGGTGCCGTTCAGCTTCATGGTGCACGAGCCGAGCGGGATCATCGACGTGGTGAGCGACAGATCGCGCTCCTGGAGGCGGTGGATGTAGCGCAGAAGCTCGTGCTCTGGATGGTACTTGTTGAACACCGGATGAGTCAGGTAGGCGGTCTTGCGGGCGTGCGGCGCCTCGTAGTCCGCGTTTGCGGACGCGATGAGATCGTCTAGGGGCGGCGTGTCGCGCCCGCAGGCAAAGGCCTCCAAGAGCGCCTCGACCTCGCGCGCGGTCGTGAGCTCGTCGAGCGAGACACCGAGCGCGTGGTCGCCGTAGCGCCGGAGGTTGATGCGGTGGCTGCGCGCCGTGACGACGATGCGATCGCAGGTGTGAAAGTCGACCGGAATGCGCAGCGTATCGAACACCGGTCCGGCGGGAACCTCGTGACCGAGCCTCCGCAGGCCCTCGGCGAACACCGCCGTCCACCCGCGCACGCGCTCGGCGATTCGCCGGAGCCCGCCCGGGCCGTGGTGGACCGCGTACATGCCCGCCATGATCGCGAGCAACACCTGCGCGGTGCAGATGTTGCTCGTGGCGCGATCGCGGCGGATGTGCTGCTCGCGCGTCTGCAGCGCGAGCCGGTAGGCGACGTCGCCTCGCGAATCCTTCGACACGCCGATGAGGCGCCCGGGCACGTGACGCTTGTAGTCTTCACGGGTGGACAGAAACGCCGCGTGCGGGCCGCCGAATCCGAGCGGGACCCCGAACCGCTGAGACGACCCGACCGCCATGTCCGCGCCGATCTCGCCGGGCGGCCTGAGCAGGGTGAGGGCGAGGAGATCGGTGGCCATGACGACCAGCGCGCCGCTGTCTCGCGCCCGGCGGCACACCGCTTCGTAGTCCTCGATGCGCCCGTCGGTGGTGGGATACTGCAGCAAGATCCCGCTGACGTCACCGCCGGCGAAGTCGGCCTCCTCGGGCCGGCATACGCGGACGTCGATCCCGATCGGCTCGGCCCGCCCCTGCACGACCGCCAGGGTCTGCGGGTGACAGTCGTCGGCCACGATGAACGCCGGCTTTTTCGCCTTCGTGATCGCGCGGCACATCGACATCGCCTCCGCCGCCGCCGTCGCCTCGTCCAAAAGCGATGCGTTGGCGAGCGGAAGGCCCGTGAGATCCGCCACCATGGTCTGGAAGTTGAGGAGCGCCTCCAAGCGCCCCTGGGAGATCTCCGGCTGATAGGGTGTGTACTGGGTGTACCAGCCCGGGTTTTCGAGGATGTTTCGCTGGATCACCGGCGGGGTGATGGTGTCGTAGTACCCCATACCGATCAGCGAGCGGAAGGTGTTGTTCCGCTGGGCGATCCCTCGAAGCCGCGCCAGGAGCTCGTGCTCGGACTCGGGCGGAGCGAGCCGCAGATCCTCGGTCATTCGTATCGACGAGGGGACGGTCTCGCCTGTGAGCGCCTCCAGGCTCTCGGCTCCTACGGCGCGGAGCATGGCGCGGACGTCGTCGTCCCCCGGGCCGATGTGGCGGGAGATGAAGATATCGGAAGGCTCGAGAATTTCCCTCGTAGTCACGATGCATACCTCCTCGGGGTGCCTCGCCGGCCCCCGGCGGCGGCCACCATACAAGAATCGGCTGCGCCGGGCTACGTGCCCCACCGCCCCTCCTCGCCGACATCTAACTAGCTAAAATCAATCGCGTACATCGCTCCCGGCCGGCGTTTCGGGACCGGCGCGCGCGATCGCGGAAGGTGCGGGTGGCCCCGGCGTGCGGCATACTCCGCCCCCGCGCTCGCGCTGCCACGACCGCTCCTGCCGCCCGCTCACGTCTTGTCTACGTCGCCTTCGCCGATCGCCAAGCTCACCCGTCTGTCGCTGCCCGTCATCGGCCTCAATGTGCTCACGGTGCTCACGCTGGCCGTGGACACGGCGATGGTGGGGAGGCTGCCCGACGCCGAGCCCGCCCTGGCCGCGCTCGGGTTCGCCGGCCAGATCGCGTTTTTGCTCCTGGTCGCCATGATCGGCGTGACCGTGGGCGCGGTGGCCATGATCTCCCGCGCCTACGGAGCCGCCGATCACGAGCGCGTAAACCACATCCTCGCACAGTCCACGATGCTCACCGTGGTCGTGAGCGCGCTCGTCGCCGTCGTCGGCAACCTCAGCGCGCGCCCCCTGCTCGGGCTCCTGGGCGCGTCGCCGGAAGTGGTGGATCCGGCGCTGTCGTACCTGCGGCCGCTCATGGCGGGCACGGTGTTTCCCTACCTGATCCTGCTGTATGCCGCCGTGCTTCGCGGAATCGGCATCACCCGCCTTCCGTTCTTCGTGGCGCTCGGCCAAAACGCGCTCAACATCGCCCTCAACTACGGCCTGATCCTCGGCGGCTTCGGCATGCCCGCGCTCGGCGTGAGCGGCGCGGCGATCGGCAGCGTCATGTCCCAGGCCGTCGGCGCGGCCACGCTGATCTGGATTTTGCGCGCCGGCAAGATTCCCCCGCTCGTGCTCTCGCGCCCGCGCCGCATCGACGGCGACGTCGCGCGCGAGCTCGGCCGCGTCGGCGCGCCGGCCGCTTTGGACCTCGTGATCGTCAACGCGGCGTTTTTGTCCATCGTGGGCATGCTCGGTCGCATCTCTGACACCGCCGTCGCCGCCCACGGCATCGGGCTGCGCGTAAACGCGATCGCCTTCGTGCCGGCGCTCGGCGTCGCGCAAGCCACCGCCGCGCTGATCGGGCAGGCGCTCGGGGCTGGCGATGTGGAGGGCGCCAGGCGGACCCTGCGCGCCTCGGTTTGGCTGTCGCTCGGGGTGTCGGTCCTCATGGCCGGCGCCATCGTCGCGTTCGCCGGAAGCATCGTCGGGATCGTCGATGTCGAACCCGGCACGGAGCTCGAGTCCCTGGCCCTTACGTGGATTTATACCCTCGGCCTGGGCATGCCGATCACCGGCGTCTTCATGGCCTACAGCGGCCTCCTCATGGGCGCCGGCAAAACCGGCATCAACCTGCGCATCAACGCCGTGGCGACGTTTCTGTTTCAGATCCCCGCGAGCTTCGCGCTCGGGTTTTCCATGGGCATGGGCGCGTTCGGGATTTGGCTCGCCTTTCCCCTCGCCTTCATCGCCAAGTTCGCGCTCGCCCTCGTCGCTTATCGACGCGGCACGTGGGCCGTCACCGGCGTGAGCGTGCAGGGCGACCCGAGCCCGCCGTCCGATCCGCCGGCGGCCGAGCGCTGACCGCGCCCCGCGGCGCCTCTCGCCCGCTAAATGCGGGCGCGCAAGGCCTCGATGCCGGGATCGCCGTCGGCCGATATTTCGGCCGAGAGCGGCGCGCGCGGATCGCCGACGTGGCGGACGCTCGGCGTCGACTCCGGGTACAGGGCGCGAGCGAGCTTCTCGAGGTGCGGGGCGAGCTCGGCGAACGAGGCGGCGGAGTTATCCGCGACGAGCCGGCTCTGTACGCGCACCAGCGCCCGGTCGCCGCGGAACGACAGCGGCTGAAGATCCGGCTCCCCTTGCAGATGGGCGCAC
This sequence comes from Nannocystineae bacterium, assembly GCA_007133195.1. Lineage (GTDB taxonomy): Bacteria > Myxococcota_A > Polyangia > Haliangiales > Haliangiaceae > SLNH01. The sequence goes on from SLNH01000043.1 coordinate 25,340, forward strand.
GCCGCGAGCGTCTTGTCGAAGGCGGCGCGGAGCTTGTCGTCCGCGTCGCCCACCTCGTCGCGCTTTCGGCTGTACAAGAGCCCGGGCTCCCCGTCCTCCTCGTCGAGCCCGTAATGGGCGTCGTGGGCGATGAGCATGACGCCCGGACCGTGGTGGACGTGGCGGTAGTCGGCGACGTCGACGAGCACTCGCTCCTCGAGCCGCTGCTCGCGAATCCAGCGGTGAAACACCGGGATCAGCGCGTCCTGATCCACACGCGAGCCGGCGGTCACGAAGAACTTCACGCTGAGCTGTTGCAGATCCATGCGCCTTGTATCCTACGCGACCTACGCGGACGCCACCTGCGTCTGCATGCGATCATAGCAAGCGTGGGCCGCCTCGATGAAGAGCTGCGCCTCCTCGATATGCCTGCGCGCCGCCTCTTGATCCACGCCGTCGCCCTTCTCCGGGGGCTCCTCGTGCGTCTTGAACAGGTAGCTCGCGAATTTCGCCCCCGCGTAGGGATCGTGAAACAGCTGGGTGTCGTGAAACCGCTCGCGGAACTCGCGGACGATGGCGTCGGCGTCGTCGCTGATGTCGGGGTTTTGCTGCTTGATGAGGCCTTTGGCGGCCGAGAGCATCGCCCCGTAGGCGAGCGTGGCGGCCTTGAGCGCGTCGCCTTGATCGAAGTGCAGCTGGGCCTCGAACACCTCGCGCTCGCTCGCCGCCAGCCCGAACTCGGCGAGCGTGACCACCTCCCCGGCGCACTCGCCCACGCCCATATCGCCGATCGTGTACTCCCGCGCGTCGCCCCAGTCGGCGAAAAACGAGGGATCCTCCTCGTAGGCCGGCACGTGGCGGAGGTCGTCGAGCGCCTTTTTGAGCTTCGCGCGGCCGCTGCGCTTGATGAAGTCCTGAAACCGCTCTCCCGGCTGCCGCTCGGCGATCCAGTACTCGGTCAAGCGATCGACCAAATCGGGGATTCGCTTGGACGGAAACGCCCCGATCGCGAGGCCGTAGGAGGCGCCGTTTTGCGTCCACTGCCCGCCGACCACGAGCTGAAAGTGGGAGACCCGGCGGCCGCCGACGTTGCGGCTCACGCCGAGGAATCCGATATCGGAGACGTGGTGCTGGCCGCACGCGTTGAAGCACCCGCTGGCCTTGATGCGGAGCTTGCGGACGTCGTCGTCGAGCGACTCCGCCTTGGTCGACAGCCGGTTTTCGAGCTCGCCCGCGAGGCCGCGGGACGCGGAGATGCCGAGCTTGCAGGTGTCGGTGCCCGGGCACGCGGTGATGTCCTCGATGGTGCCTGCGCCGCCGTCGGCGAGGCCGATGCGCGCGAGCCCGTCGTGAAACGCCGGCAGCGACGCCTCCGGGATCCACCGGTAGACGATGTTCTGCTCGACCGTGGTGCGGGCCGTGTCGCCGCAGTGCTCGCGCGCCAGATCGACGAGCGCGCGCGTCTGCGACGACGTGATGTCGCCGAGCGGCAAGCGCACGATGGCGGTCGCGTACCCCGGCTGCGCCTGCGGGATCACGTTGGTTCGGCGCCACCGCTCGAACCCCTCGCCGTAGTCACCCGGCTCGAGCGGCGCCGCGTCTTTCGTAGGAATCTCGGGCGTGACCGGATCGTCGGTGAGCGCCGTGGTCCACCGCTCGTCCTCCGGGAGAACCTCCCGCTCCGCCTCGACGAGACGGCGAAACTCGTCGATCCCGAGCTTGGCGACGAGGAACTTCAGTCGCGCCTTGTTTCGGTTTTTCTTCTCGCCGAGGCGGGCGAACACCCGGCACACCGCCTGCGACACGGGCAAAAGCTCCTCCTCGGGCAAAAACTCGTAAAGGAGCTGCGCCTTGTGCGGCACCGCGCCCAGGCCCCCGCCGACGTAAAACGAAAACCCGCGCTTCGTCACGCCACCCTCCTGCCGCTCGGCCGCGATGCAGCCGATGTCGTGGATGGTGGTGAGCCCGCAGGCGTGGCCTTCGCACCCCGAGAACGCGATCTTGAACTTGCGCCCGAAATCCTGGGCGTCTTTGTGGCCAAGCAGGAAAAAGGTGAGCGCGTTCGCGTAGGGCGTGACGTCGAAGCTCGCGTCCCCGCACACCCCCGCGTAGGGGCAGGCGGTGACGTTTCGCACGCTGTTTCCGCACGCCTCGCGGGTCGTGATCCCGACGGCGGCGAGCCGCCGCATGAGATCGGGCGTGTCGTCGATGTTGACGAAGTGGAGCTGGATGTCCTGCCGTGTGGTCACGTGAAGGATCGCGTCGGAATACTCCTCGGCGACCTCGGCGAGCACCTCGAGCTGGCGGTGGGACACCTTCCCCATCGGCAGCTTGATCCGCTCCATGCCCGGCGCATCCCACACGGTGCTCGGCCCCTTCGTGAGATCGCCGCACGGAAAGTTGAGCGCGCGCGTCTGCTCGCCGTCGTGGCGCTGACCGTTGTCGTAGCGCTGTCCGTAGGCGCCGCGCCTAAGGCGCGTCTCGGCGAAGACCTTTTCGTCGAGCTTCCCCTGCCGGCGAAGCTCCATCTCGTGTTCGAAGGCGTCGATCTCGTCGGCCCACGCGGGGGGCATCTCGCCGCCTAGGCGCTCCTTCCAGGTCCGCATGCTTCGTGCTCCTATCAGTTCCGCTACTCGGACACTAGAAACGGCTAACGGCCGTACCGTCAAGCAATTCTTTATCGGAATTTCGTAAAACCGCTAGTGAATGGAATTCAAAATGTCCACGGGACCGACCATGCCCGGCTACCCATGCCGGATCTGCGGGGGGCACCACGACCTCCCCGAGGCCCTGTCCGCCGGGCTGCCCGAGCCCTGCCTACGTATCCCCCCGAGCGAGCGCGACGACCGCATCGTCCTGGGCGACGAGATGTGCAAGCTCGACGACCGTCGCTACTTTCTGCGCGGCAACGTCGAGCTTCCACTGCCCGGCCGCGCAGTCCCCTTCGTGTGGACGCTGTGGGTCGAGCTCGAGCGCGTGCACTTCAAGCGCGCGCTCGCGCTGTGGATGCGCGATCGGCGAACACGCGAGCCCGCCTATCCCGCCACGCTCGCCTCGGCGCTGCCGCACTACGAGCCCACCACCGAGGGGCTGGACTGTGAGCTCATCAGCCAACCGGTCGGCGTGCGCTTTTCCGCCCGCGTCACCGCCGATCATCCGCTTTCGCGCGAGCAGCGCGAGGGGGTGGACCCGGCGCGGGCGCGGGCGCTCGCGGAGTCACTCGCTCACGCGTGACCCGAGCGAAAACCGGGCGAACCGCCGTCGCCGTCCCCGCCTGCCGGCCGGCGGCTCAACGCGACTCAGTGGCCTCCACGCTCACCTCGTAATCCCCCGTCTCGCCGGCCTGAAACGTCGTCGCGCCCACCCGGTAGCTACCGGGATCGAGGGAGGTCTCGATGCGGGCATCGGTCGTGCCCGGCGCCGCGTCGTCGTTCTCCTCGATCACGTGGCCATCGGCGCTCTCGAGCACGAGGTAGGCGTCCAGGCTGGTCGAGCGCATATCGATTCCGACCGCGACCCGGTCGTCGATCTCGAGGTCGAAGTACTCGACATGGGTCCCGCGCGTTGGGTGGGTCTCGGACGCCGAGGTGAGAACGCTCGTGATGGTCTCGCCCACCGTGAGCTCGCTCACCCCGTCTATGGGCTCGCGAAACTCCGTGCTCAGGGTGTACCGACCTTGTCCGCCGTAGCTCGCGACCCAAAGGGTGTACGAGCCAGGCTCGACCGGCGCGACGATCCGCGCGGCCTGGCCGTGCATGGGCGCTGCGCCCTCCACCACCGCCTGCCCGGAGCCATCGGTGAGGACGAGCTGCGTGCCGGCCTCACCGGCGTGGAGGGTCGCCGCCAAAAGGCTCTCCTCCTCGACCTCGAACGACATCGGCTCGCCCTCGCGGTAAAGGCCAGGAATCTGCTGGCTGGCCAGGCCGATGTAGCTCTCGAACTCGCTGCCCACGACGAAGTCGTCCGGCGCGTCCACGTCCATCCGCGTCGTCTGCACGGTGTACCGCCCGAGGTCGTCCCGATGCGGCGAGCTCACCGCGAGCTGGTAGTCGCCGGCGTCCAGCGACGCGACCACCCGGGGCTCCCCCTGCTGGTGCATCCCGTAGTGCTCGTGGTGTTGGCTGCGGGCCACGACCGCGCCGGTTTTCGCATCGACGAACGAGACGTGGGGCGCGAAGTCCGAGGAGGTGACTTTGGCGCTCACGATCGTCGGCTCGTCTATGGCGAACGTGTGCAGATCGCCGGGGTTGCGCGTCGCCGGGTCGAGAGAGCCCCCCTCGTGAACGAACCCCGTCGCGTGCGAAAACAGCTCGAAGTCCGTCCGCGCCGCCGAAGCGAGTTCCGTTTCGAGATGAAAGCTCCCCCGGGCGCTCGGCGACTCGCTCGACACGACGAGCAGGTACTCACCGTCGCGATCGGCCTGCGCGATGGCGCTTTTGTTCTGCTCATCCCCCGCGCCGGGACTGGCGGCCATCCCCGCCATGCCGCCCAGCGCAGCGGCGGCGTGGAGATCGCCCATGCCCCCCGCCGGCGAACCCTGGCCCCCGGCCCCGCGCCGACTGCTCGACAGCAGCGACGCGTCGGGGCCGAACAGCGAAACCGTCGGCGTAAAGTGGGCGCTGTCCGCCACCGCATACAAAACGTCGTCCTCCTCGAGGGCGACCCGATAAACCCGGTAGGGCGCGCCGGCCACGGGCGCGGCCGGATCGGCGTCGGTGAGCCGATCGGTGATGCTGTCGCCGGGCGCGACCAGGGGGTCGGCGTCGCTCGTGGCCAGAGGTGCGCGCGCCGGGGACTGCGCCGCTGCCGGATCCGCCGGGGCGCCGGCGCACCCGGCCGCCACCAGACAGGAAACCAACGCCGCTCCCTTCACGAGTGGAAGCCATCGAACCATCATCATGGGACCTCTCAGCATCCTCGGGCTCTGCGTTTCGGCGCGGGCATCTCGCATGGATCGCCGATTGCAAGCGAACGAAATTTCCGCCATGCAACCCGATTTCCCCATGAGCGTCAAGCGTCCCGTGGGGAATTCGAGATGCCCGGGCTGCCGGGCGGGACGACGCGCGATGCCTCAGCAGGTGCCGCACGTATCGTGAAAGTCGGGCCGCTCGATTTGGATCGTCACATGCTCGATCCCGAACTCGCGACGGAGCCGGTTTTGAAGCTCGCGCAAAAGCACCTGCTCCGAGCGGCTGCCGTCGACCACCACGTGTCCCGACAAAGACTCCATGCCGCTCGTGATCGTCCACACGTGAAGATCGTGAACGCCTGCCACACCGGGCGCGCCCATGATGGCGTTGCGGACCTCGTCCACGTCGATATGCCCCGGGGCGCCCTCCATCAGCACGGCGACGACCTCCTTGAGCAGCTTCCACGCCGATGCGAGCACCAAGCCGGCGATGAATATCGATGCCACCGGATCGGCGATGTTCCACCCGAACGCCAGAATCAGGGTTCCCGAGACCAGCACCCCGACGCTGCCCAGCGCGTCGCTGAGGACGTGAAGCCACACCCCGCGGATATTGAGACTGTGCGCGCACGCCCCCCGGAGCACGAGAAGGCCCAAGACGTTCATCGCGAGCCCCCCGGCCGCCACCGCCATCACCGTGACCCCGTGAACGTCGACGGGGTCGCGAAGCCGCCCCACCGCCGCGATCACCACATAGCCCGCGATCGCGACCAAGACCGCGCCGTGGACGAGCGCGGCCAAGATCTCGACGCGGTAATAGCCGAAGGTGCGCTGGGGCGTCGGCGGCCTTCGCGAGATCCAAATCGCAAACAGGGCGAGCGCCACCGCGCCGGCATCCGACAGCATGTGGCCCGCGTCGGCGAGGAGCGCCAGCGAGCCGGCCCACAGCCCGCCGATCACCTCGGCGATCATGTACGTCGAGGTCAGCGCGAGCGTGATCCAAAGCCGCCACGTGTCGCGCGACCGCGCGCCGTTCCCTTTCGTTACGTGATCTCTCATGGGCGTATCGGGCGCCGAGGCGCCGCCGGGCGGAAATCTCCTCCCGCGGTGTGGACCCTTTTCCCGCAGGTAGCTTACCGTGAGCGGCGTGAGCCCGCCCGTGACCGTCGTCTTCCGGCTCCCTGCCCGCCTAACCCATCCTCAGCGCCGCCCGCGCCAAGCTCACCCGCAGGGGAGCTCGCGGCGATGAGCCTCCAGTGACCCACCATGTATACGATCATCGTAGGGGCGGGTGAGGTCGGGGCCTATCTGGCCCGAATCCTCGTCGAAGAGGGACACGACGTCGCCGTCATCGAGAGCGACGACAAGGTGGCCCACGAGATAGACGCCGCCTTAGACGCCCTCGTCGTTCACGGCTCGGGGGTGAGTCACCACGCCCTTCAGCGCGCCGGCGTCGCCCGCGCCGATCTCGTCCTCGCGGTGACCGCGGTGGACGAGGTCAACCTCATGGCCTGCATGACCGCCGTCAAGTTCGGCCGCGACCTCCGCACGGTCGCTCGGGTCCGCCAGATCGAGTACCTGCGGGGCGAAGCCTCGCTCACCGCCAAGGAGATGGGCATCAGCCTGCTCGTCGGCCCCGAGCACGCCGTCGCCACCCGCGTGGTGAGCCTGCTCAGTTACGAGGGGTCGGGCGAGATCCGTTACCTGGCCGATCGCCGAATCGCGCTCCTCGAGCTGCCGCTTTCGGCCGATTCGCCGTTCGTGCACGACACGCTGGGCGAGCTCGGCCCCGACCTCCCCCAACCGTCGCTCGTCGCCGGCGTGATCGGGCCAGACGGCCTTTACATCCCGAGCGCGCAAGACGTCCTCGGCGTGGACGAGCGCGCCTACGTGCTCACCAAGCCCGCCAACGTCGGCGAGTTCACCATCTTGTCGGGCAAACCGTGGTTTTACGTCCGCCACGTCCTCATCATCGGGTGCGGCAACATCGGCTTCGACCTGGCCCAAGAGCTCGAGTCGCAGGGCCGGTTTCCCACGATCATCGAGATCGATCCCGAACGCGCCGAGTGGGTCGCGCGTCACCTCACGCGCTCCCTCGTCCTGTGCGGCAGCGGCACCGATCCGCAGCTTCTGCGCGAGCAGCTCGAGGAGATGGCGCACGCCGTCGTCGTGCTCCTCGAGGACGACGAGCAGGCCGTTTTGGTCGGCCTGTTCGCCAAGAGCCTGGGCGCGCGCAAGGTGATCGTGCGCTCGGACAAGCTGGAGTACGCGCCCGTGGCCCACCGGCTTGGCATCGATGCGCTGATCAGCCCCCGCCGGGCGCTCGCCGACGCAATCCTGCGATTCGTTCGCCGCGGGCCCGTGTCTTCGGCCCACATGCTCGGCGATCACGACGGTGAGATCATCGAGATGAAAGTGCCCGAGGCGCCACAGAATCGCGAGCTCATCGAAAAGCCGCTAAAACAGGTGCAACTCCCCGAGGGCGCGCTGATCGGCGCCATCATCCACGAGGACGAAGTGACCATCGCCTCGGGCGATACCGTGCTCTCGCCCGGTGACGACATCCTCGTCGTCGCCAGGCCGAGCGCCATCCGCGCGGTCGAGCGTTTCTTGGACTAGTGCGTGCGGTCCGCCGTCCTAAAGCGGCTGTTGAGCCGACTCCTGTTGCTCTCGGCCGCGGCCCACGCCGTGCCGCTCGTGTTCGCCCTCGTCACCCGCGAGGGGAGCTGGCTCGCGTGGCTTTTGCCCGCCGTGGTCGCCGCGCTCGCGGGCGCCTGGCTCGCCCGGCGCCCCGATGTGGTTCGGGCGCCGCGCGACCTCCGCCGGCGCGAGGGGTTTTTGGGCGTGACCATGAGCTGGCTCGTGCTCGTCGCGTTTACGAGCGCCGCCTATCAGCTCACCGGCGAATTCGACACGGTGGGCGACACCGTCTTCGAGTCGATGTCGGGGTGGACCACCACCGGCGCGACCATCCTCGACGACATCGAGGGCATGTCGCGATCCATCCTGCTCATGCGCTCGATCTCACACTGGCTCGGCGGCCTCGGCGTCCTCGTGCTCACCGTGGCGATCCTCCCGGGCCTGGCCATCGGCGGCATGCAGCTGTTTTCCGCCGAGGCCACGGGGATCGAGACCGACAAGCTCGCCCCGCGCATCGCCGCGACCGCTCAGCGGCTTTGGACCCTTTACGTGATCCTCACGGCGCTGTTGTTCGTCCTCCTCGTCGCCGGCGGGATCTCGATTTGGAACGCGCTCAACCACGCCATGTCGACCCTGGCGACCGGGGGATTTTCGCCGCTGAACGACTCCGTCGCCGGCCTTCACAGCCTGTATGCCGAAATCCTCATCATCGTGTTCATGTTCCTCGGCGGGATCGGCTTTACCCTGCACTACCGCGCGATCATCCGCCGCGATCCCAAACCGCTTTTGAACTCGCCGGAGGTGCGGCTTTACACCGCCCTCATGGCCGCCGCCACCGCCATCATCGGGGTGAGCCTGTACACCCATGGTAACTACGACACGGTCGGCGAGGTCGCCCGCTACGCGAGCTTCCAAGCCGTGTCGATCATGACGACCACCGGGTTCGGCACCGCCGACTTCGAGGCGTGGCCCCACGTCGCGCGCGTCACGCTCATCGCCCTGATGCTGATCGGCGGCTGCGCGGGCTCCACCGCAGGCGGCTCCAAGGTGATCCGGCTATACGTGGTGACCAAGCACGCCATCTCGCAGCTCCACCGGCTCGTGAGACCCCGCCTCGTCGCGCCGCTCCAGATCGGCAAGCGGCCGATCGCCCGGGAGACGACCGAGGCCGTGCTCGGGTTTTATTTTCTGGCCTTCGCCGCGATCATCAGCGGCAGCATCGTCCTCACCGCCCTCGGCATGGACTTCGAAAGCGGCGTAAGCGCCGCCGTGAGCGCGATGAACACCATCGGCCCGGGCCTGGGTACCGTCGGCCCGGACGCGAGCTTCTCCGGCGTCCCCGAGGCCGGCAAATACGCCCTGTCGTTCGGCATGCTCCTCGGCCGCCTCGAGATCTACACCGTCCTCGTCCTGCTCACCACGCACTTTTGGCGCCGCGGCTAGCGCGCGGCTTCGCCATGGCGCCTCGCTCGGCGTGAGCCGGCCTGGCCGTCCGGATCGCGGTGGCGGGCCGCCACGGCCGTCTACCGCAGCTTACTGAGTAAGAGCCTGTATTCCCGCTGCAAGATGGTCCCCACCGACTCGCAGGCCTTCGACTTGTATGCGCGCGACTGCGGCGCCCTGCCCGCCGCGTTCGTCATCGCCTCTCGCCTGCTACTCGAACGCGCCGCATCGCCCGAGCTTTTGCGCCCCGTTCGCCTGGGCGATCGCCTCCGCTGGCTCGACTTCCAGTCGACTACATGCAACGCGTCGTCGTCATCGCGCTCGTCCTCGCGGTAGCCGAGGCGCAGGCGGACGACGCCGCGCCCGGAACCGGTGCCCCCTCTGGCCCTCCCTGACCTGGTCTTACGGACGCCCCCTTAGGGCAGCTCCTCGCCAAGGAGCAGCGTCACGGGACCGATGGACTGAACGATGAACGGGCCGCGGTCGGCGGCGCCGATCGCCTCGGCGAAGCGCGACTCCTCGAATCGGCGATAGGCGAGCTCGTAGAGCCACGCGTCGCCCGTAGGCGTGCTCTCGTCGGGATCGGGGGATGCTCGCTCGCCGAGCACGAACGCGGCGTAGCGCGAAAACGCGTCTTCGAGGCCCGCGCCGTCGCTCCCTGCCAGGGTCCAAACGTCTACCGCATAGTGGACCTCGGCGACCTGTGCCACGAGCGCGAGCGCCCACAGGTGAAAGAGCGAGTAGCCTATTGGCGGCTCCCGCTCGATGCGCTCCTCGTAGATGCGCCCGGCGTCGTCGTCATCGCTGCCGGCCTCGATCGCCCGGTCGATCACGTCGCCCACGTGCGAAGGGTTTGCGTAGGCGCCCGCGCGGCTGTCCTCGAAGCGCGCGCCCTCGAGCACGTAGGCGGCCAGATCCTCATCGCCCAGCGCCGCGGCGGCGGCGAGCAGGCCTGCCAGCGACCACGAAAGGTGGTTATCGGAGCGATAGCGCTCGTAGGAGCCCGAGCCGGGATGGGCGTCGGCCCAGCGCGTCCAGGCGTGAAAGCTCGCGTTGACCGCCTCTGCGACCTCGCGAAGCCACGCGGACAGGGCCTCGTCGTCGTCTCCCGACAGCGGATAGTCTGCGCGGGTGAGCAGCAGGTACGCGTCGCTGGCGTTGATCAGGCCGTAGGTCTGCCACATCGCGTCGAGCGCGAAATGCCACGGCCGGTCGGAGCAGTAGCCCTCTGTCTGGCCCGCGATCGTGCCTTCCTCGAAGTCGATGTCGAAGTCATAGACATTGACGAGGGTCTGATCCTCGGCCCACGCGCGCATGTAGCGCACCGCGTGGTCGCCGTATTCGCTGTCGCCCGTGAGCGCGTACATGAGCGCGAGCGAGCGCATCCGATCGCTATCCTCCTCGAA
>SLNH01000404.1 GCA_007133195.1 Nannocystineae bacterium
CCTCCTCCCGACAAGCTGTCCAAACCCGCGCCCATCATAACCCGGCTCGACATTTCGCAAAACTGCATCCGCATTGGAGTTCGGGCCGGAGGCCTTGAAAGTCAGAGTCAGAACGGGAAGAAGCCACGCCCATCGCACCTTAGCCGGACGCCGATAGCAGCCGCGGCGCGGCGGACTTACGCGATTGGCCAAAATTTTGTCCACAAGGGCATGGCCGCTCAGCTCAAAAGGAGCTCGAGGTCTTCGGGGCTGAGGTCGGCAAGGGGGCAGGCGTCTCGCGGACCACGGCCTCGGCGAGCTCACCCTTTGCGGCCTGGAGTTCGCGGCCCCCCTTCTCGACCGTCTCCTTCGCGATCAAGCGATAGGGAAAGGCCCTGCGTTCCTGGCCGATGCGGTGGGCGCGATCGACCGCCTGCGACTGCACCGCCGGGTTCCACCACGGATCGAGGAGAACACGTAGTGCGCCGCCGCGAGACTGGGACCGTGGCCGGCCGCTTTCAAGTTGATCAGAAACGCTCGCGCGTCCGGGTCGTTTTGAAACTCCTCCACGCGCGCGGCGCGATTCGCCTGATCAGGGGCTCGGGGGCAACACCCGCCGGTTTCGTCCTCGCGGCGATGCGGCGCTGTCGAGTGAAGCGCCGCGGGTGGTCTTGGCCGCGGGCCCCCCCCCGCGCGACGGAGCGGCGCTGGCGGCGGCGATACGCCGGCTATGCGAAAGGCCCGAGTGGGCGCGGGCGCTCGGCCAGGCGGCTCGGAAGCGGGCGCTTAGCGAGTTCGACGAGGCGATCGTCATCGACGAGACGCTCGAGGTGTACCGCGAGCTTCTGCCGGCGGGGGTGGTCGCCCGAGATGCGGCTGGCGATGCGCCGGGCTCGGGCGAAGAAGCGGCGGCCGCCGCCAGCCGAGACGAGGAAGCGGTTCCGGGTTAGGCCCGCCCGCGGTTGCCGGTTGGGCACTGGCGTGGTCGGCTCATTGGCCCTACCGCTCGCCCGTTGGCGGACACAGGGGGGATGGTCACAGGCAGTCGACAATCGCCTGCCGAGTGGTGCCCTTATGCGCAGCGACCGTGCGAAGAATGGCCGCAAGGGTTCCAATGCGAAGTGAGCGATGCGCCGGAACCGCGATGCGTTGATGCGACGGCTCGTCGGTCTCGAGAATCAGGTGGCTCCCGGTCTGATGAACTTGGACGTAGCCCCAATGTTGGCAGAGAGCCGCTGCGAGCGCCTCACCGCTAAGATCGCGCGGGAGCTTCACGCGGTCGCCAGCAGCTCGTCGCGGACCAGATGAAGCCGAATACGACTCGGTGGAACGCCGTCGTGCCAGTATGCGCGCACGGCATCACGCACCTCGTCGCGCAGTTCATTCCACGAGTCGGCTTGCGTCACGATGGCCTCGGTGAGGCATTCCGCGACGAAGCCGCCGTCCTCCTCCTGCGTCACCTCAAAAACGATCTCGTCGACCACCCTCGTAGTCTACCGAACGCCAGGAGAGCGCGCCAACCTGGGCCCGTGGCGCGGGACGAGCTGCGCGTCCAGGAGCTTTCACCGCTCAGCCACCTGCGCGCCTGGCAGGGAGGGGCCGATGTCGTGCCGTCACTGTGGCCGGCTCGGCTCGTTGGGGTGGCGCCGCCGTGGCACGGGGCGGGTGGCGACAGTGCGGGGAGTGGTCGATCGGGCTCGAGGCGTAAGGTGTAACCTTCGGGGCGCATGCGGAGAAGCCGCGAGGACTACCGGCGCGTGTCGAGCAATCTTTTGATTCTCGAGGAGGCGGCGCGCGCGGTCACCACGCGGGCGCCTTCGCCACGCCTCGGGGGCGGAGCCTGGATGTGCATACGGCGCTCACCGACCCGTGGCGCTGGCCGGCGGATGTCGAGGGGTGCTTTGCGCGCGCAGAGCGATTCTCCCTCGCCGGGCGCGAGGCGTATCGGCTTTGCCCCGAAGACTTGCTCCTTCACGTGGCCATAAATCAGGCCAAAGACGACTACTATGCCTATGGCTCGGCGGCGCGCGATGTCAGGGGCGTTGTCGCGCGGCTAAAGCCGTCGTGGAAAACCGTGGTGGAGCGCGCCGGCGCGTGGCGGTGCCGGGTCGCGCTCTATCTGACGCTCGAGAACGCGCGCAGACTCGGCTCGGCGGAGGTGCCCGAGTGGGTGCTCGCGGCGCTTCGTCCGCCCGCGTGGCGGCGCGGCTACCTGCGGGCTTTTGTCGATCTCGATCGGCCGAGGCCCTACCGCTTTAAAGGTCACCCGCGGCGCCTTCGCCAGCTCCTCGTCGCGCCGCTTGCGACCGACGATCTGACCTATTTTCCCCGGCGGGCGAGCGCCCACGTGCTCGTCGGCGCCGTCGACGGCCTGCTCGCGCCCGCGACGTTCGCGGTGACTGCTCTTTCGCGCCGACGGGGCAGTCTTACTCGCTTTACTTGACCCTATCGAGCCAGTAGCCGGGCCGACGGCGCGTATGGACGATGGCGTCGACGCGAACCACATGGCCGAGATCGCGAATTCGACCGGCTTCACTCCTGGCTCGCGAGACCAGCGCGCCCCTCAGCGAACACCTCGGAGGCCGGCACACCCGGCGCGTCCCGCTCGATTCGCCGCACGATCTCATCGGCCCATGCGCTCTGCGCTTCATCGTCGGGCGCGTCATCGCCCAGGCTCTCGAGCAGCGCTTCTGCTAACGCCGCGCGCTCGTCGCGCGACAGCTTGAGGAGCTCCTCGAGCTCTTTGCGCGGGGCGGCCATGCTCCAAGGATAGCCGTGGGGCCAGATAGGGTCTACACGGAAAGAAGAGAGCGGTGCTCAGGAAAGACGGGAGACGCGAAGAACAAGGCGTGGTCCGGTGATTCCGCTGGCTTAGGAGGCGTTTCAGGCGGAAAAGCACAATGCAGGAGCGGATTCGGCGGCCCGGTTGCTCGTCGTCTTCTGCGAGACGTGGCCCGCCGTCGGTTCCTGCTTCTCCGTAGACGAGGTCTTGAGCCGTCGTCGCCAGGTGGATGGCACATTCGGCTCGAGCGCCGAGGCAGTGTCTTTGCTGTCGCAGCTCGCGCTGTGCGGCGGCGCGACCGGTTCACTCGCTGAGGCGGTCGGCGCGGCGGCGGTGCCACTCGGCTTGGTTTGTGTTTTCGAGGTCGTCTTCGATGTTGGCGAGGCGGCGGTGGGCGCGCGCGGCCACCCGGCGCGGGACGACGCTGTCCGTGATTTCGACGAGGCTGTCGCGGGCGGCCTCGAGGTCGCCGGCGCGCCTTTGCAAGTCGGAAAGCTCGGTGAGGAGCACGGCGCGCTCGGCCGGTGATTCGGCCCCGGCGAGCGCCGACTGGAGCGCGTGTATTGCTTCTTCGTCCTGGCCGGCTTCGGAGAGTGCCGCGGCCAGGGCGCGGGCGCTGTCGGCGTCGCCCCAGGCGTCGTACGCTGCTTTCGCCTCGGAGGCGGCGCGGGCCAGATCGCCGGCGCG
>SLNH01000169.1 GCA_007133195.1 Nannocystineae bacterium
CCAACCGAGCTCCTTCGCCGCGGGATCGGTCTGCGCCTCGAGGAACGCGATCATGTCGTCCATGTCGGGAATCTCCACCTGGGTGTCTTCATCCATACAGGACAGGACCGCTTCGACGTTGTCGAGGCGCGTGTCGAGGAGCGCCTTCTCACTGTCGCGGATATGATCCGCCATGTCGTACCCGAGGAGGTTATCCTCCGGGTCTTCGTAGTGGGCGACGAACTCGCCTAGGTCGGAGAACTGGCCGGCGTGCCCCCACGGGCCGGTGAGCGCCACGTTGTTGAGCGGCGGCGTGCGGAACGCATAGAGCTCGTGCGGGTTTTTCCCGTCTTTGCAGTGAGGGTTGGGCGTCTCGGGGCCGCCGGGGACGCGGCCGAGGCTGAACGGCTTTTGGTCGCCCGCGCGGCCGAAGTCGTCGTTCCCGTACGGGCCGTCGCCCTGGCCGGGACCGAACTGGGCGAGGGCGGTGTTGTGCGCCTCTTCGTCCGTGAGCATCGGCCCGGAGTGGCACGCCGCGCAGCCGGCGTCGAAGAAGTCGTTCGCGCCGCGCAGCGCGGCGTCGCTCAGGGCGTCGTCGTCGCCCTCGAGAAACTGCTGCCAGGGGCTGCCGCGGGACTCGAAGGCGCGGATTTCGAAGCCCGCGATGGCGTTTGCCGCGTGGGCGAAGGTCATATTCTCGAAGTCGGTGTCCGGGTAGGCGTCCTCGAACATGGCGACGTACTCGGGGATGTCCCCGAGGCGAGCCATGAGCCGCTCCCACACCTCCTGGAAGTTCAGGTCGTCGCCGAGCTCGTTATCGTTGGGCGCGTTCGTAAACCACTGGCCGCGCATCTCGACGCGCGAGACGACGGGGAACATGGCCTGCGCCGAGACCACCCCGAACTCGAAGACCTCCCTCATCTCCTGGGTGAGCTCTTCGTCCGCCGGGGTGTGAATGAGACCGTAACCGTCGGCGTCGGTCACTTTCTCCACGCGCATATCCCAGAACAATCTGTCCATGGCGTGGAGGTTGAAAAGCGGCTGAGAGTGGCGGGGCTCGACGCTGCCGCCCGTGCGGTCCTGCCCCACCCCGACGGCGCCGTCGCCCAAGCTTAGGTGGCGGTCGTCACTGGTGTGATCCGGTCCCTCGGGGGGATGGCAGGACATACACGAGGTGTCCTTGTTCCCGCTCAGGATCTTGTCGAAGGCGAGGTTCTGGCCGAGGTCGAACAGCTCGTCGCGAACCTCCGGGGCCGGCGGAATCGGCTCCACGTCGTATTCCGCCGCCAGTTGCCGAACGTCGTTTACGAGTCCGCTCCGGTCGCCGCCAGACAGCGCGGCGCGCTTCGTCTCGGTCGTCTCGTCTTCCACGAGGCAAGCCGGCAAGGCGACGCTGGCCGCCAAGATGGCCGAGGCAGCCGACGCTGCGGCGCTGCCGCGAGCTTTTCGAGCTTCGCCAGCAGTGCCGCGAAGCGGGTTGCGGCCGGTAGCGCCGCTTCGGATCCGTTTGCGTCTCAAGAATGTGTCTTCGTGCATAAGCCCTCCCACCGTCCTGAGTTACACGAGTTTTCGGTAACTGTCGATACTGGTTTTGTGAATTAATCTGTTCGGGCGAAATTTCGCGGCGGTACCTCCCGCGGACAGATTTTTGACCGGCCCGAGAGCTGAGCCGGAGGCCGCACGAGACCGGCGCGAACGTCTCGCGAACATGTGCGAGGTGGTCGCTGAAGTCGCCCCTCGTCACCAGAGTCCGACCTCGCGCGCAGGCGCGCTCGTCGTCGGCGGCGACGAGGTTTGTGCGGGGTCGGGTGTGTGTGCGTCGCGGCGCGCCGCTTGCCATCTTTCGTTCGAGTCGCTGGCCCGACGATTGCTCTTAATGTCGTTCTGGCGACGAAAAAGGAGCGAGATCGTGTCATCGGGATCAGACGAGCGAGGTAGGCCGGGTACGCCGCGACGGCGAGCTGGCGGGCGCAAAACAGCGGACCGGCGCGGTGACCCACCCGCGCCGCGCGAGGAAGCCCGAGGCGAGCGCGAGATGGAGGCCGACGAAGAGGCCGAGGAGCGAGCCGATGCGCCCTCGAGCGCGGAGCTCGCGGGCCTGTCCGAGGGCACCTCGAGCGCTGCGCGGCCGGAGGATGAGCCGTCTGGCAAAACCTTGGGCGGGCCGCCCGAGCGAAGTCGCTACGAGCTGCGCCCCGAGGAGCTCGGGGCGAGGGCGCTGGGCGAGGCGACGCAGAGCGATCCCTCCGAGCTGAGCGAGGAGGAAGACGAGCTGCCGGCGGAGGAGGCGGCGATCGTCCCGGAGCCCGAGCCCGTCATCTTCCCCGAACCGGAGTTCCCGGAGGAGGATGACGGGCGCGGGGACGAGGCCGAAGAGGAGTGAGCCGGCGAGGCGATCGGCGGGGCCAGTGGCGCGAGGCCAAGATATCAGCCTGTCGTTATTCCGGCTGCCAGGAAGGCGAGGCCGGCGCTCCAGGTCAGCACGCCGGCGGCCACGGCGAGCCGGAACGCGGGCGCCCGTCCGGGCGCGCGCGGCGGCGGAGACTCGAGGCGACCGAACGCGACCACGAGCACGACAAACGGCGCGGCCTCGGCCCCTAACGAGGGGCCGCCGGGAGCGGGCGGCCACGCCGCAGTCACGCGACGCGCTTACAATGATGCGCAAGTGCCCGGCTTTGTGACAAGCCAGGTGGGGTGTTGAGTCCTCGCATGCTGGGGTTTGCCAGTCGATGCGCCAGCGCAGGAACGGTTTATCTGCGCGAAAATACATGGCGCACAGCGCGGCACGAGGCCTGCATTGTGTCGGCATGTACGCGATAGGCCCACGTCGAAAACGTCGGCCCGTGCCTACCCGAGGGGCAAAGAGGAACCATGCCGAGCTGTCGTACCGCGCCCAGCCCAGCACCCGCGCTACAAAACCGAGGTCTCGATGCCGCGCGCGCAGGCGCGTACCTTCGGCAAGGACTGGCGGCGTCGGCGCTCGCCGCGCTGGCCGCTTGCCACATGGACGGCGAGATCACGGGGCACAGCGCCGACCCGATCGTGGGCGGCGAGGACATCGCCATCGAGGAGGTGCCCTGGCAGGTGTCGCTGCAGAGCAGCTTCGGTGGCAGCCATTTTTGTGGCGGCTCGATCCTGTCCGAAAACTGGGTAATCACGGCCGCCCACTGCGTGGACTCGGGAGACTCAGTATCAACGACCCAGGTCGCCGCCGGCATCACCGACCAATCGGATGAGGGACAAGTCGCAGACGTCGCGGAGCTCATCATCGCCGATGGCTACGGAAACATAAACGGCGGGGTTGAAAACGACTTTGCGATTTTGCGGCTGGATAGCCCGCTCGACCTGTCGGGATCCGCGGCGTCGGCGATCGAGCTCGTGACGCCCGAAGACCGAGAGGCGGGGGCAACGGAGCCCGGTACGCCGGCGCTGGTGAGCGGCTGGGGGGCGACGTCGGAGGGCGGCGACGGTGCCGAGACGCTGCAGGCTGTCGAAATCCCGATCATGTCCGAGGCCGACGCCATCGACGCCTACGGCAGCGCGGTGACGGACGACCAGCTCGCGGCCGGCCTCGAGGAGGGCGGCAAGGACGCCTGCCAAGGGGATAGCGGCGGGCCGCTGGTCGTCGACGTAGACGGCACCCCCAAGCTCGCCGGCGTGGTTAGCTGGGGAGACGGATGCGCGCGCGAAGGTTCCCCCGGCATGTATGCCCGCGTATCGGCCTTCGAGTCGCTGGTCGTCGAAACGGTGGGTCGGAATCGGTGCCAGTCGGTCATGACGCATCGTGGCTCGGAGGTGTCCTGCGAGGACGACGACGACGGCGACGATGGCGACGATAACGGTGACGACGACGGCGATGGGAACGGTGGGAGCTGCGAGGGCGCGTGCGGCTTCGAGAGCGCGGACGGATGCCACTGCGATCACGAGTGCGAGGATCGGGGCGATTGCTGCGACGACTTCGACTCGATTTGCGTCCCCGATGGCAGCTGCGCGGGCGCATGCGGCGACCAGAGCCTAGACGACTGCTACTGCGATGCGGAATGCCTCGATGAAGGCGACTGCTGTCCCGACATCGAGGCGGCGTGCCTGTAGCGCTAGGCCCAACAGGCATCGACATGCAGCGCCGCGCTTTCACTACGACATCTCGCGCGATGATTCGGGCGAGCCTCCTCGCCCCGGTCGCGCTCGGCGCCGCCTGCACGGTGAGCGCGACCGGCGATCTCGAGGGCGATGCGGGTGTGAACGAGAGCGGCGGCCCGGATGCGATGCCTCCGCTTCCGGACGACCTGCCATCCGTCACCGTTGACGAGCCCGGTGAGCCGCCGACGGAAAGCGCACCGGGCGGCACGATCAGTCTCACCCAGAACGCGTCGTACGACCTTAACGCCGACCTCATCGCAAACTGCAACCACCTCGACGACGACGAGCTCATCGCCCACGCCGAGAACCGCTACTTCCGGGTGTTCGACCTGGCGAGCCACGCGATCCAAGGCGACTTTCTGGTCGAAAACATCGTGATCGGTGTGGCGCTCGCCGAGGGCAGCGAGGATTGCGATGCCGGCGGGGACGGGTGCGAGCAGCCCTTGCTGTTTTCCGTGGGAGCTCAGCCCGAGCCGGGCGCGCCGGTCCCCGAGCAGGCCGATGTGGACCAGTTTTCCGTCCGCATTCCCGACCTGGAAGACGATCACGTCCGGATCGAGGAGTTCAACCGGGTCATCCCCGAGGGCAGCGCGCTGTACGTCGAGCTCGAAGTCCCCGACGGCGAGGACGCGCTCGGCGAGCGTCACAACCTGTTTCTGGCCGGTATGAACGACGACGACGAGGCCGAGGCGACGTACTTTTCGTCACCGGGCTGCGACGGGATCGAGCTTCAGCCGCTCGGTGATGTCGAGGCGTTCGACGGCGAGCCGCGGCGCTGGGTGGTGAGCGTCGAAGGCGTCGCCGTCGGCGACGCAGAGTAGGGGCGAAAGCCCCGCCTTCAGCGCTCGTAGCGCCCGCCGTCAGCGCTCGTAGCGCCCGCCGTTCGACGTCGCGGCCGGCGAGAACCGTCACCGGGGCGGGTGCACGTCGCCGCGCGACGTGGCGCGGCGCGTGCCCCTCGATCGAATGTGTGCCGCGGCCCGTCCGCGGCGGAGGTCAAAGCGCGTCGCGCGTCGGGCGCTAGGCGGCGGGGGCCATGCCCGGATGAGCCGCCGCGCCGCGGTAGGTGGCGCTGCCGAAGCCGAGGATCGGGTAGAAGATAAAGCCCAAAAACGCGAGGCCGATGCCGAAGCCTGCGCCCTTTCCGAACCGTTCCGCGATGGCGAGCGAGACCAGAATGGCTACGACGGCGTTCACGATCGGAATGAGAAACAGGACGAACCACCAGGCGGGCTTCCCGGCGATATCCAGGAGCACGATGATGTTGTAAATCGGCACGAGGACTGCCCAGCCGGGCTTACCCGCCTTCGAAAACACCTTCCACATCCCCGCGACGACGACCAGCCCGATGAGCAGGTAAACCACCAGGACGCCGGCCGGTAGTCCCTCGTTTGCGGCCATAACGAGCTGTAGATTCTCACTTACCATCTCGAATCCCCCTGAATTGCAGTGTAGCTTGTGAAAGTAGGGCCGGTTGCCAAACTATCACGCGGCGCGCGCGTCATGAACGCGCGCAGCAAAAAAACATTCACCACCTGCGCTTTTCCGCGGTGTGCCCGGCGATTTTCCGAATCGTTGCCCCGCCGTGTGATCGCCGTCGCGGGGCGCGGCCCCCCCCCCGACGTGGCTCTGGCCTCCGCGGGGCCACCGCGCCGCGGCTGTTCGCCCGACCGGTCGCGCTCGTTTATGGCTACGGGGCCCCGGGACCGGTTTCGTCGCCGCGTGCTGCGCGCTGGCGGCGGCTCCGGCGGACAAGCCACAGTCCGAAGACGAACACCGGGATCGAGACGATCTGCGACGTGGACAAAAAGCCGAGGCCACCGCGGGGATCGGCGCGCAATAGCTCGAGGGCGAAGCGGACGGCACCGTAAAGGACCAGGAGATAACCCAGCACCTCGCCGTGGCTCCGCTTCCGAGGGGTGATCGCGTAGCGCAAGATCGCGAACAGCGTAAGCGCGGCGCCGCTTTCGTATAACTGGCTCGGGTGGCGCGGGCTGTCGTGGCCGGGAAAAGTCACGCCGACCATGGCCTGGGTTTCGGCGCCGTAACAGCAGCCCTCGGAAAAGCAGCCCAGGCGTCCAAGCGCCAGCCCGAGCATGAGGGCCGGCGCGGCCAGGTCGGCGACGTGCAGGAGCGGGAGGCCTTTCCGCCGCGCCAGGTAGGCGCCCGCGGGCAGCGCGGCCAACAGGCCGCCGTAAAACACGAGACCCGGCTGCCAAAACTTCAGGGCCGCCAGACAGTCCCGCGGCGGGTGGCAGCGATTGGTCGCCGCGTCGCACAGGTAGTCGGCGCCGCACTGCGCGTCGGCGGTGCAGTGGGACACGGGCGCCAGAGGCGCGGGGACCTGACTCGGATCCGTACACAGGTAGACGAAGTCCATGAGCTGCCCAGTGGACAAAACCGCCATGAGGCGCGCGCCCACGAGTCCGGCGAGGACCATGACGAACGCCACGTCGACCAACTGATCGCCCCGCAGGCCCGCTCGCTCCCCCCACCGCCTTAACAGCCACACCCCGACGACGATCCCCACCGTCATCGCGGTCATGTAGGTCGGGATGCTGATCGCCCCGACGAACGGCAAGGACAGCTCGACGAGGACCGGCCTCATCGGCTCCGCCCCGACGACTCAGCCCGCGTGCGCGCGCACGGCGTCGGCGCAGCGCGGGCAGATGTCCGGCAAAGAGGCGTCCATGTCCTCGCGCCACCGCCAGCAGCGCTCGCAGCGGGTGCCTGGCGCGTGATCGACGCGGATCGCGGCGCTGTCGGCCTCGCTGGCGGAGACGACGACGTCCGAGACGATAAACAGCTCCGCGAGGTCAGCCTGCCGATCGCGGAGCACATCGGCCTCGCCCCGCGCCGGGGTGATCGTGACGCGCGCATCGCTGGAGCGGTGCTTCTGTTTGCGAAACTCCTCGAGCTCCTTGAGCACGGCCTCGCGATAGCGCAAAAGGACCTCCCAGGTGCTGACCATGCCGTCATCGTCAGCCAGCCGGCGGCCTACGGGCATCTTCGCCAGATGCACCGAGTCGGGATCGCCCGGCTTGCGCGGCAGATGCCGCCAGATGTCCTCCGCGGTGAAGCACAGGATGGGGGCCGACAAAAGGGCCAGCGTCCGACCGATTTGATACATCGTCACCTGCGCGGCGCGGCGCGCGGGCGAGTCTGCGCGTTCGGTGTAGAGCCGGTCTTTGACGACGTCGAGGTAAAACGCCGACAAGTCGCCCGCCACGTAGTCGACGAGCGACCGGTACACCGCGTGAAATTCGAGCGCGTCGTAGGCCTCGCGGATCTGCGCCGTGACGTGCCCGAGCCTGGCGAGCGCGTATCGATCGAGCTCCGAGAGCTCGGCGCTCTCGATGGGGTGCTGGCGCGGATCGAAGTCGTGCAGGTTCCCGAGGAGGAACCGGCAGGTGTTTCGGAACTTCTTGTACCAGTCGGTGAGCCCGGCGAGGAGCTTATCGGAGTAGGGGATGTCGCCGCGAAACTCGGTGGAGGCGACCCACAGGCGGAACAGCTCGGCGCCCGAATTGTCGATGGTCTCTTGCGGGGGCACGAAGCGGATCTTCTTGCCGGCGCGGCGGGCGCGCTCGATCTCGCTCTTCGAGTAGGGGCGCCCGTCCTCGTCGAGAACGAAGCCGTGCGTCACCACGGACTTGTAGGGCGCCTTTCCTTTGATCCCGATGCTGGTGAGGAGTGAGGAGTGAAACCAGCCGCGGTGCTGGTCAGAGCCCTCCAGGTACATGTCGATGTCGCTGTGGTCGCCGCGCGCCGCCGCCATGGCGAGCCAGGAGACGCCCGACTCGAACCACACATCGACGATGTCGCCTTCGGGATCGAACTGGGTCCCCCCACAGCTCGCGCACGTAAGCCCGGGCGGCGCGAGCTCCTCGGCCGGCCGCGCGTACCACGCGTCCGCGCCCTCCTCGGCGAACAGCTCGGCCACGTGCTCCATGATTTCATCGTCGGCGCGGACCTCGCCGCACCCCCGGCAGTAAAACGCCGGGATCGGTACGCCCCACACGCGCTGGCGCGACAGGCACCAGTCGGGGCGGTTTTCGATCATGCCGTAGATTCGGTTGCGCCCCCACGGCGGGATCCACTCGGTGAGATCGATCTCGTCGAGCGCGCGTTTGCGCAGGTCCCGGTGGTCGATGGCAAGAAACCACTGCGGGGTGGCCCGCGAGATCACCGGCCCCTTGCAGCGCCAGCAGTGCGGATAGCTGTGGCTTATCGACGCGCTCGGATCCGAGAGCAGCGCGCCGATCTCCTCGAGGTGCGCCACGATCGCCGGGTTGGCGTCGTGGACGCGCTGGCCGCGCCACTGAGGAACCTCGTCGGTAAACCGGCCCTCGTCGTCGACGGGGGCGTAGGTGTCGAGGCCTCGCGCCAGGCCGGTTTGATAATCGTCGGCGCCGTGCCCTGGGGCGGTGTGGACGAGCCCGGTCCCTTGCTCCGTGGTGACGTAGTCGGCGGCGCAAACGCGGAAATCCGGCTCCGCCTTGGGAGGACCGGCGAACGGGTGCTCGTAGCGGGCCCCCTCGAGCTCCGCGAGTCGATCGCGCGGGATCGGAATCCAGGATTTCGGCCCGTCTGCGTCCTCGTCGCCACCGCCGCCGCCGATCGCCTTCAAGAACGAGGGCGCGAGCGCGCGCGCCACGAGGTAATACTCGCCGCCCCCGCCCGGCGCGGGCACGGCCACGTAGTCAACCCGCGGGTGGATCGCCACGGCCAGGTTGGCGGGCAGGGTCCATGGCGTGGTCGTCCAGATCACGAGCGACAGGCGCGCGCCGGTCAGATCGGCCGACAGGCGCGCCGGATCGAAGCCCGCCTCCAGCGGAAACCGCACGTAGATCGACGGCGACGTGTGATCGCGGTACTCGATCTCTGCTTCGGCGAGCGCGGTGGCGCAGCTCGGACACCAGTGCACCGGCTTTTTGCCGCGGTAGAGGTGCCCGCCGCGCGCAAACGCCGCGAGCGCGCGGACGATGGCCGCTTCGTAAGCCGGGTTGAGCGTCAGATACGGATCATCGAGCTCGCCGAACACGCCGAGGCGGCGGAATTCCTCGCGCTGCACATCGACCCATTTCAGCGCGTATTCGCGGCAGATCCGGCGGAACTCGTGCTTGGACAGCTCGCGCTTTTTGTCGCCGAGCTCGCGATCGACCGCCAGCTCGATGGGAAGCCCGTGCGTGTCCCAGCCGTGCACGTAGGGCACGCGATACCCGGCCATCGATTTGTACTTGACCACCAGATCCTTGAGGATCTTGTTCAGCACGTGGCCGTGGTGGATGTGGCCGTTCGAGTAGGGCGGACCGTCGTGGAGCACGAATGTCGGGGCGCTTCGCCTCGCCTCGAGAATCTCCGCAAACAGGCCGCGCTCGCGCCACTCGGCGAGGAACTCGGGCTCGCGCGCGGCGAGGTTGCCTCGCATCGGGAACTCGGTTCGGGGGAGGTTGAGTGTGTCCTTGTAGGTTCGCCGGTCGGCCATAGGAAAATCGGGACTATAGCAGAGCAGATGGAGGTGCGGGGGAGGTGCCCGGGCCGGGGTCGCCACGGCGGGGCAGGCCGACTACAGTCGCGCGTATGAGCGAGCGCATTCGACCCCGCGCGTCGTGGGACGACTACTTCATGAGCATCGCACAGGTGGTGGCCACCCGCTCCACCTGTCACCGCAAGTACGTCGGCGCCGTCATCGTGAGGCAGCGGACGATCTTGTCGACGGGCTACAACGGCTCCATCCGCGGCATGCCCCACTGCATCGACGTGGGCCACATGATGGAGGGGGGCCACTGCGTGGCCACCATCCACGCCGAGGCCAACGCCATTCTCCAGGCGGCGAAAAACGGCGTTTCGATCGACGGTTCAACCATTTACGTGACCGCGAGCCCGTGCTGGAACTGCTTCAAGCAGGCCGCGAACGCCGGCATCTCCCGGATCTGCTACGGGGAATTCTATAGGGATCAGCGGATCTTCGAGGTCGCCGCCCAGATCGGCGTGGAGCTCGCCCACATCCCTGTGAAGTTCAAGGTTGAAATGGTCGGTCCCGAGGATTAGCATCGCTCAGCGCGGGAGGAGGGTCTCATCTCCGACCGCCCTCGAGATTAGCGGAGTTCATCGGTGCAGACGTTTTCCAAACTTCTGGGTGCGCGCGCTGCGGCCACCGGCCTGGCTGCGCTTGGCTGCTCGGTGCTCGCAATGTCGTCCGAGGCGATCGCGGAGCCGGGCGAGCAGGAGGAGCCGGCCTCTCGGGACGCGCCAGACCATTTGGCGGGCTTGCCCGAGCCGTCTGGCGAGATTTGGGTGCATGCGCCCGGCGTGGGTGCCGAGGCGCATGTCGAGCTGTTCGATGAAGACGGCGACTTCGACGACGAGGCCCTCGCCGAGCTCGACGAGGTGTTCGAATGCCGCCGCTCCGGGGACAGCCGCGCGGTGCACCCGCAGCTCCTCATCCTGCTTTCGCACGTCTACGATCACTTCGGGGGCGAGCGCATCGAGCTCGTCTCCGGGTTTCGCAATCAGCAAAACGAGGGCAGCCGCCACTTTCACGCGTCGGCCATGGACCTCCGCGTAGGTGACGCGAGCGTGCGCGAGATCGCCGAGTTCGCCGAGGAGCTCGACACGGACGAGGGGCCCAACCTCGGCATCGGGCGCTACCCGCGCTCCGGCTTCGTCCACATCGACATCCGCGCCCCGGGCGAGCCCAGCTACCGCTGGGTCCAGATCGGCAATCGCCACCGCCAGCTTCAGATTCCCGACAGCTGAGCCCCGCGGGCGCGCCGCACCCGAGAATTCGTCGCCGAGCCGAGATTTCGGCTAAGCGCGTCGGGCGCGCAGGCGGCGCGCCGCTTCCTCGAGGACCTCGTCCTCCTTGGCGAAGCAAAACCGGAGAATGCTCTCTCCGGGCGCGGCCCGATAAAACGCGCTGCCCGGCACCGACGCGACGCCGCACTCCTCGAGGAGCGCCATCGCGGCGCCGCGGCTCGTCGCGTGTCCGAGCGCGCTGGCGTCGGCGAGCACGTAGTAGGCGCCCTCGGGCACGATGGGGTCGAGCCCGGCGTCTGCGAGCGCGTCGCAGACGATGTCGCGCTTTCGCTGATACTCGGTTTGCAGCGACTCGAAGAACGACGCCGGCATGCGGAACCCCTCGGCGACGCCGTGCTGGAGCGGGGCGGGCGCGCACACGTAATACAGGTCGTTGACGAGGGTGATCGAGCGCGCGAGGGGTTCGGGGGCGGCGAGGTAGCCCATCCGCCATCCGGTGATGCTGAACGTCTTGGACAGCCCCATGATGGAGACGCTGCGCTCCCAAAGGCCCGGAATGGACGCCGGAGAGACGTGGGCGCGCCCGTCGTAGCGGATGTATTCGTAGATCTCGTCGGTGATGACGAGGAGGTCGCGCTCGCGGGCCACCCGGGCGAGGGCTTCGAGCTCGGCTCGCGTGAAGATCTTCCCGCTCGGGTTCGAGGGCGTGCACACGACGACGGCGCGCGTGTTGGGCTGGACGGCCTCGCGGAGCGCGTCTTCGGTGAGCTCGAATTTCGGCGCGGCGAGCGTCATGTAGTGGGGCTCAAGGCCCGCCACCACGGCCGTGTTCAAGTGGTAGCCGTAGTAAGGCTCCATGAGGAGGATGCCGTCGCCGGGGTCTAGCAGCGCGGTCACGGTGGCGGCGAAGGCGCCCGTCGCGCCGATGGTGACCACGATTTCGCCGTCTGGGGCGGCGCGGATGCCGTTATCGCGAGCGAGCTTCTCGCTGATGAGCTCGCGTAGCTCGGCGATGCCTTCGGGGTAGGTGTACGTGCTCGCGCGCGCGTCGATGGCCGCCTTGGCCCCGGCCGCGACCGGCGGCGGCGTGGGCATGTCGCACAGGCCTTGCCCGAGGTTGATGCCCCCCACGCGATTGCACTCCCGGCTCATCCGCCGGATATCGGACTGCGCCAGCCCCTGGAGGCGACGAGATTGAAAAGCCATGGTGTTCTCCTTGCGGCAGTATCGCGCGGGGCTTTGGCCCGGTCAAAGCGCCCGGGGCGGGCGGCTGGCTTACGAAAGCGCCTTTCGGCTCATCAAAGGCGTTGCGGCGAAGGTCGCGGTGCGCCCATTGTCTGAAGAGGAGCTATGCACAATCTCAAGGCCGCCGACGTCATGACCCCCGATCTCACGGTGCTCTCGCCCAGCCAGAAGCTGCAGCGGGCTTGGGAGGAGATGCGCGCCGGTCGGTTTCGACACATACCGGTGGTGGATCGCCAGCGGCGCGTGCTCGGTGTGGTCACCCACCGCGACCTTTTGGCCAGCCAAGGGAACCTCAATAGACGCATCGACGAGGTGATGCAGTCTGACATCAAGGCCGTGGGGACGGAGACGGCGGCTCACGAGGCCGCGTATCTGCTGTTGCGCCACGTGATCGGGTGTGTCCCGGTCGTCGATGCGGAAGAGCGACTCGTGGGGATCATCACCGAGAGTGACTTCGTGCGCATCGCCTACACCGCGCTCGGCGGGCGCGTCGCCGTCGATGAGATCGAGGCCGAGGAGCGCGAAGCCGATCGGGTTTGATCGATCGGGTTCGCGTCACTGTCCGAGGATGATGTCGTAGTCGGCGCAGTAGGTCTCGACGGGCCCGCGGCGCGCGGGGGAGAGGTTTCTCCACGACGCGCGCGCGTTGGCGAGGTCGTATCGGGCGCAGTAGGCGCGGGCTTTGATCGCAAAGCCCCGCTCGGTGGTGCGGATCCGCTCGGCACGCTCGACCAGGCGAATGGCGCGTTCGGGGTCACCCGACGCCAGAGCTTCCGCTGCCTCGTCGAGGCGCTCGCCCGCCTCGTCCGGGATTTGTTCGGCCTCGGGTTCCTCTCCGTCGTCGTCGCTCGCAGGCGTTGCGGCGCCCGCGCCGCGCTCGCCCCCGCGCGCGCCCGCGCCGCGCTCG
>SLNH01000082.1 GCA_007133195.1 Nannocystineae bacterium
CGGCGAGCGGGCCATCGCCCCCCGGCGTCGCGCGCGCCCCCCACGCGGGGACGGCGAGTGCGAGGCCGTCGCCGGCGCCGCGCGCGGCGCGGCACGAAACGCCGCGATCCAGCGCGCCCGCCAGCGCCGGGTGACCGTAGACCACGGCGTGCTCGCCGAGGAGGATCACTTTGCCGCGCCCGCGCCCGGTCCCCAGCGTCATGTCCCCAGGTCCCGGAGCCAAGAAGAAAGCTCCGCCCCGATGTGCCGGGGCGCGGTCGCCAGATCCGCCGCCCGGCGCGCGCCGCACAGGAGCGTGACCGTCCGGATCGCCTGGGTTACGCGATCGATGGCTCGCTTCGCCCCGCGCTCGCCGTCTTCTCGCTGGGCGCGGAGCATCGGGGCCGCCATGCCGCCGCAGCGCGCGCCGAGCGCGATGGCGCGGGCGACGTCGTGGCCGCTCCGAAGGCCGCCCGTGGCGATCACCTCGAGCCCCTCGCGGGCGCAGGCCGCGGTGGACACGGCCGTGGGCAGCCCCCAGTCCCACAGCTCGTGGCCGAGATCTTGGCCCGCGCTCCCCGGCGCCGCCCGCCGCGCCTCCACCGCCACCCAGGAGGTGCCGCCGGCGCCGCTCACGTCGACGGCGGCGACGCCGAGCTCGCGCAGCGTCCGCGCCGCCTGCGGGGACAGCCCGCACCCGGTCTCCTTGATGATCACCGGGATCGGCAGGGCCTCCACGAGCTCCCCGATTGCGCGGGCGGCGCCGCGAAAGTCGCGGTCGCCGTCCGCCTGGATGAGCTCCATGGCCGGGTTCAGGTGGACGGCCATCGCGTCGGCCCCGATGCGGGCCGCCAGCTCGCCGACGTGGCGCGCGCCGTACTCGCGCGCCTGCACCACGCCCACGTTGCCGATCAAAAACACGTCGGGGGCGGCGTCGCGGATCCGAAACGTGTGCTCGAGCTCCGGGTGCTCGGACATCGCGCGCTGGGAGCCGACGCCGAACCCGGCGCCCGCGCGCTCGGCGGCCCGCGCGAGGTCGCGGTTGATCCGTCCCGCTTCGTCGGTGCCTCCCGTCATTCCGGACACCACGAGCGGGACCGCGAGCTCGCGGCCTACGATCTCCGTTCGCAGGTCGATCTCGTCCTCGGCGAGCTCGGGGAGCGCCTGGTGGACGAGCGTCACCTGTTCGAGGAGGGTCGAGCGCCGGAAGTCGGCGCTTCCGCTCGCGGCCACCTCGAGGTGATCGGACTTCCGCTGTGAGATGGGGGCGGAGCCGGTGGACGGGCGTTCGCCGGGAGGATCGGCGTCGCGGGCGGAGCTCATGGCGCGCGGTTTTAGCGCCGCGGCGCGGGGTTGTCGAGTCGCGGCCGCGGGCGCGGCTCGCCGCGTGGAATGCGGCATGCATTCTTCGCGGGCGTTTCGACGACGAAGCTCCAAGAAGGAGGTCAAGTTCATGGTAAGCCCAGAGTCGCAAGGTCACGTGGAACGACGGGCGCCCGTCGCCGAGGAAGGTCCGCGCGAGCGCCGCAGGGCGCGCAAGCGCGAGGGGGGAGGCATTTTCGGGACGAGCGCGGAGGTCATCGTGGGCGCCGGCGCCGCCGTTTTGGCCGTATTGGGCCTCATCGGGCTGCTTCCGCAGCTCATGGCCGCGATCGCCGCCATCGCGATCGGCGCGGGCATCCTGTTCGAGGGCGCTGCCGTGGCGTCCCGAATGAGAGCCGCGCGCGGTGAGACCGACGGCGTGCAGGCGCGGCGCGCGGCCGGAGGCGGGATCACCGCGGAGATGCTCGCGGGGGCCTCCGGCATCGTGCTCGGGATCCTGGCGCTCGTGGGCATCTTGCCGCTCGTGCTCCTGCCCATCGCGGCGCTCGTGTATGGCGCGACGCTCCTTCTCATCGGCCTGTCGCGCCCGGCCATGATCCAGGTGACCCGGCCGAATGTCCCACAGCGTCGGGCCGAAGATCGAGCCCAGGCGCTGAGCGAGGCGGCCGCGGCGTCTTCGAGCGGCGCGCTCGGGCTCGCCGGTGCGGCGGCGGCCGTCCTCGGGATCTTGGTGCTCGCCGACGTCGCGCCGGCCATCACGACGGTCCTCATCGCCACGCTCGTCGTCGGCGCCGCGCTGCTCGTGTCGGGGAGCTCCCTGGCCATGGGGCTCGGGCGCACCGTCCGCGCCTGAGCGGCGAGCTCACCGGCGGCCGGGCGCCGCGTGCGGCGGGCCGTCAGCCGTAGATGATCGCGAGCACCGCGACGCCCCACGCGGCCATGTTGGCGAGAAACAGCGGGTCGCGGAGGATGGCCTCCGTAGGACTGTCACCGTGAGGACGCCAGGCGGCGAGCTGGAGAAACCTCACGATGCCGACGGCGCAAAACGGGGTGGTCCAGATCAGGCGGGTTGTGTCGAAAAAGTCCACCGTGCGATCATCGATCGTATAAAGCCCGTAACAGAGCGTGGTGACGACGGCGAGCACGACGAGGATCCAGCGCAAAAGCGGCGCGCGGTAGCCGGCGAGCGCGTCTCGCGTGGTGGCGGTGGCGCCGCTCGCCTCGAGCTGGTGAAGCTCGTGGGCGCGCTTGCCGAACCCGAGCAGCGACGCCAAGAGCGCCGTGCAGGCCAATAGCCACGGCGAGACGACGACCCCGATCGCAAAGGCGCCGCCGACGACGCGGAGCAAAAACCCGCTCGCGATGAGCAACACGTCTACGAACGCGACGCGCTTGAGATATAGCGAGTACGCCAGGTTGATGGCGAGATACCCCGCCGCGACGGCGGCGAGCTCGAGCGACAGCCACGCGCAAAACGCGAGGCTCCCCAGCGCGAGCAGCGTCGCGAAGGACAGCGCCGTCCGCTCGCCGAGCTCGCCCGACGCGATCGGGCGGAAACGCTTGACCGGGTGGCGTCTGTCGAGCTCGGCGTCGCGCACATCGTTGAAGGCATAGACCGCCCCGCTCAAGGCGCAAAACGCGAGCGTCGCCAGGATCGCCTCGGCGAGCGCAGGCCACTCGAGCAGCCGTTTGGAGAACACGACCGGGGCGAACACGAACAGGTTTTTCACCCACTGACGCGGCCGCAGCGTGAGCAGAATCGCGGAGGCGGTGGACATGGGCGACGCTCGTTCGGTGTGTTCGTGAGCTCGCGGCGCGAGGGGCCCGGCGCTCGCGAGCTCCTTCGCCGACGGGGCCGCTCAGCGGGTGGCGGGGGATCCGCTCGCCCCGAATTCGCGAGACAAGTGGCGGATACCGGACACTAGGGGGGGCAGCCCAGGGCTGTCAACGCCGCGGGGTGGGGGCCCGAGCAAAACGCGCGCCGTGCCCGAGGGCGCGGTTGAGGTAGGGAGCGAGCGAAGTACACTCGCCAGATGCGCGCGCTCTTCACTGGCGCGCTCGTCGTGTTGGCGAGCTGCGAATGGAGCCTGGGGGACGGAGGCGGCGCCGCGGGTGCGGGCGAGACGCAGGCGGGTTCCATCGATCGCCGCGACCCGATACGCTCATCGTCGGCCGCGTGGCCGACGCGATCAGCTTGGACCCCGCGCGCATCACCGACAACGAGTCCGTCGAGGTCTGCGAGCAGATCTACGACACCCTCCTCGAGTACCACCCGGGCTCCGACACCATCGAACCCGGCCTGGCCACGGATTGGCGGGTGAGCGAGGACGGCAGAGTCTGGACGTTCGACATCCGCCGGGGCGTGACGTTTCACGACGGGACCCCGCTAAGCGCGCACGCGGTCGTGTTTTCGTTCGAGCGACAGCGGGACGATGGGCACCCGCACCACCACGACGACTTCGCCTATTGGCGAAACAGCTATCGGAACGTGGAGAGCGTGCGGGCGACGGACGACTACACGGTCGAGATCACGATCGATCGCCGGTACGCGCCGTTCGAGGCCACGCTCGCGATGTTCCCGGTCGGGATCGTCTCCCCCGCCGCGGTGGCCGAGCACGAGGGCGACTTCGCCACGCGGCCGGTGGGAACGGGGCCGTTTTCGTTCGCGTCGTGGGAGGGCGATCGCATCGTGCTCGAGCGAAACGAGGACTATTGGGGGCGGGCGCCGGAGATCGAGCGGCTCATCTTTCAAACGATCCCCGACGGGCGCCAGCGCCTCGTCGCCCTCGAGAGCGGCGCGATCGACTTGGCCTACTCGATCCCGCCCGAGGAGCTGCAGTTCGTGGAGCTCCACCCGCAGCTCAGGCTCCACCGCCGTTCGGCCAACAACGTCGCCTATATGGCGATGAACACGCAAAGGCCGCCTTTCGACGACGTCCGAGTGCGCCGCGCCGTGAACCACGCCGTGAACAAGGAGCCCATCGTCGAGCTGATGTACCAGGGGCTGGCGACGGCGGCGGACGGACCCTTGCCGCCGGGGCAGTGGGGCCACAGCCCCGTGACCGCGCGCTACCCGTACGACCCCACCCGCGCGCGCGAGCTCCTCGCCGACGCCGCCGCGGACGGGGCGTTCGAAGCCGGCGGGCGCTACGGGTTATACGTGCCGTCCACGCCGCGACCCTACCTGCCGGATCCGGCCGGGGTGGCGCGCGTCATCCGCGCGAACCTCGCCGATGTCGGCATCGACACCGAGCTCGTCATGCAGCCGTTCGCCGACCATCGGCGCGATGTGCAGGCGGGCCGCCACGATTTCGGCTTGTTCGGTTGGGTGGGGGATAACGGCGATCCCGACAACTTCCTCCACGTGCTTTTCGACCGCGAAAACACCATCCCCGGGCTCGCGCGCAATATCGCCTTCTTCCGCGACCGCGAAGTGAGCGAGCTCCTCGTCCGCGGGCAGAGGGCCCAAGAGCGCGAGCGGCGCGAAGCGATTTACGGTCGGGTGCAGGAGCTCATCGCCCTGAGAGCTCCGTGGCTGCCAATCGCGCACTCGCAAGTCGTGGTCGCGGCCAGGCAGGACGTCGCCGGCGTGCTCCTGTCGCCGACGAGCCACGTCCACTTCGACCGGGTGAGGCGGGTCGCGCCATGAGGCGACGCTGGCACCCGCTGAGACGCCTGCGCCGTTTGCGCCCGCGCCTGCCGCGCCTCCGCCTCCGGCACAAGCTCGGCATTTCGCTCTCGATCGGCGCGCTGTTGCCGGTCCTCGTCGCTTCGTCGGTGGCGGTCGGCGTGGTCTTGCGCGGGCTCGACGCCAGGCTCCAGGAGGAGACCGACCGCCAGCGCGACGTCGGCGTCAACCTGGTCCTCCGGCACGTCGAGCGGATCGGCCAGACCTCGGTGAGGCTGTCGAACCAGGCTGAGCTTTCGCGCGCGATGCGGCGGGGAAAGGACGAGCTCGCGGCGTTCCTCGAAGCGGAGGGGCGTTACATGCCGTCGGCCCTGATTCAGGTCGCGGACGAGACCGGCGCGATCATCGGCCGCGAGGTGGCCGGCGGTGTCGACGCGCGCTTCGACGGGATCGGGGTAAAGCACGACAGCGCCGCGATCCGCGCTGGGCTCAGCTACGAGCGGCGCATCACGCTGGTGACGGTCGATGGCGCCGTCGTCGTGCGCGCGGCGGCGCCCATCGTGGACTCCTCTTACTACCTCAAGGGCGTCATCGTCGTGTCGCTGCCGCTCGACGACAGCTTCGCCGACCGCATCAAGGCCGCGCTCGGCACCGACGTGCTCATCTTCGGCGACCCCCAGGCCGCCTACGACCGCGCCGGCGGATTTCCGCCCGAGCTGCCGCCGCGCGGCAAGTCCACCTTTTTGGACCGGCGCGGCGCCCGCGTCGGGGACATCGTCCTCGATTCCGACATCGCCGCCGAGCTCGCGCGCGGGCAGACGGCGTTTTCCAAAAAGAGCATCCTCGGCCGGGAGTACGCAGTGGGTTACGCCCCGCTGCAAACGCTCGCGGGCGAGGTGATCGGCGTGCTCGCGGTCGCGGTGGATCGGGCGCCCCTTCTCGAGGCGCGCGCCGCGGCGACTCGCTCACTCGCGCTGGGCGCCGCCGGCGCGTTCGTGTTCGCGCTCGGTTTGGCCGGCCTGCTCTCGCGCCGCCTCACGCGACCGATCGCGCGCCTTCACAGCGGCGCGCGGGCGATCGCGGAGGGCGATCTCGACCACCGCATCGAGGTGGACGAAGGCGACGAGATCGGCGACCTGGCCGAGGCGTTTTCCCACATGACGAACACGCTCAAGGACAACCAGGAGCGGCTCGCCGCGCGCATGAGGGAGATCGTCGCCCTCCACGACGCCGGGCGGGCGGTCTCCTCGGAGATCGATCTCGATCAAGTCCTTCGCAAGATCGTCGACCAGGTGGCCCGCGTGCTGGGCGTGCGACTTTGCGCCCTGTGGCTCGTCGACGGACCCGAGGACGATGAGCCGACCCTTCAGCTCGGCGCTGCGCGCGCCAAGCGCGCCGATATCGACATGGCCGGGCGGCGCGACGAGTCGGCGCAGATGGCGCAGCCGATGGCGGCGATCGCCGCGGAGGTGGCGCGCACGCGCCGGCGGATCCGCGCCGACCGCACCGACGACGATCCAGCTCGGTTTCGCGCCGCCGCCGAGGCGGGGGTCACGGGGTCGCTCGTCGCCCTGCCGCTCGTGGGCAAGCGCCACGTCGTCGGCGTGCTCATCATCGGTCGCGACCGCGAGGGCGCGCCGTTTTCTGCCGCCGACGCCGACCTGTTGTCGGCGTTCGGGGACCAGGCCGCCGCGGCCATCGAGAACGCGCGCCTTTACGAGGCGGTGCGCGCGTTCAACGAGGAGCTCGAGCAGAAGGTCAACCTCCGCACCACCGAGCTCACCGCCATGAACCGCGAGCTCGGCCGCGCGCTGAACGAGCTGCGCGAGACGCAATCTCAGCTCATCCTCTCCGAGCGCTTGGCCGGACTGGGGCAGCTCGTCGCGGGGGTGGCTCACGAGATCAATTCGCCGTCCGCGGCCATCCGCGGCGCCGCCGACGCCATGGGCCAAAACGCGGAAAGGCTCGCCGACCGGGCCAGCGCGCTGTCCGGACTCGGGCTCACGACCGAGGAGGCGAGGAGGTTCATCGAGCGCGCGGCGCGGGCCGCGGAGGTCACGGCGCGCCGCCGGCTGGCGTCGGCCAAGGCGCTCCGGCGCGCCTCCAAGGCGCTTTGCGCCCGCCTCGAGCGGGCCGGCGTGAGCGCCGACCTCGCGTTTTCCCTGGCGGCCGAGCTGGCCGACCTGGGCCTCGCCCCGGCGGCGGATGAAGACGACGCGGCGGCCTCCGCGGTGGCCGCGCTCTTCGAGCTGCTCGGCGGCAGCGAAGCCGAAGGCAGAGACGAGCGCGCCCGGATCCTCGCCGGGTATTTGGCGGAATACATCCACTTGCAGCGCGCCGCGGCCACCATTCAAAACGCGATTCGGCGGATTCAACGCATCGTCGGCGCGCTGAAGAGCTACTCGCACCTGGATCAGGAAGCGGCCGTCTCGGAGGCAGACATCCACGAGGGCATCGAGAACACGCTCGTGATTCTCGACCACCAGATGGCGCGTGGTATAACCGTTACGCGCCGTTACGGGGAAATTCCCCGCATTCCGGTCTACGTCGACGAGCTCAACCAGGTCTGGACCAACCTTTTGCACAACGCCGTCCAGGCGCTAAGGGGAAAGGGGAACATCGAGATCGAAACGGAGAGCACAGAAGACGGCGTGATCGTCGGGATCATCGACGACGGACCGGGCATTCCCGAGGACGCGATGCCGCGCATCTTCGAGTCGTTTTTCACCACGAAGGCGAAAGGCGAGGGGACCGGCCTCGGCCTCGGCATCGTGCGCCAAATCGTCGAAAAGCACGGCGGTCGCGTTCGCGCCACGTCCCGGCCCGGGGCGACGCGCTTCGAGGTGTGGCTGCCCAGGGACGGGCCGCAGGCAATGTGCCGCGAACCAGGGAGCGCGCCGTCGTGAGCCAGCGCGAGATCATCCTCTGCGTCGACGACGAGGAGGGGGTGCTCCTGGCGCTGCGCCAGCAGCTCGGCGCGCGCTTCGGCCACGAGTGCGAGATCGCGCTCGCGCAGTCGGGCGAGGAGGCTATCGAGCTCGTGGACGAGCTCATCGAGGACGGCCTCCAGCCGGCCGTGGTCATCGCCGATCAGATCATGCCCGGCATGAAGGGCGTGGATGTCCTCGAGGCGCTCCACGCGCGCGCCCCTGACACGCGAAAGATCTTGCTCACGGGACAAGCCGGGCTCGACGCGGTGGTGTCGGCGATAAACCGCGCCGGGCTGAATCAGTACATCCCCAAGCCCTGGGACGAGGCGAACCTTCGGCTCGCGGTGGAAAACCTCCTGCGCCAGTACCGCCTCGCCCGCGAAAACCAGCGCCTCGTGCAGGATCTGTCGGCCAAAAATCAGGCCCTCCTCGAGATGAACCGCGACCTCGAGGCCAAGATCAACGAGCGCACCCACGAGCTCGCCGAGGCGAATTCGCGCCTCGCGCAGCTCGCCGTCACCGACGGCCTCACCGGTCTTTACAACCACCGGCACTTCCACGAGCGGCTGGCGCTCGAGATCGAACGGTCGCAGCGCAGCGGCCTTCCGCTGTCGTTGCTCATGATCGACGTGGATCACTTCAAGCAGTACAACGACCAGCACGGTCACCCCGCGGGCGACGAGCTGCTGCGCGAGATCGCGCGCATCCTCGGCGAGGGGCGGCGCCGAAACGACTTCGTCGCGCGCTATGGCGGCGAGGAGTTCGCGGTGGTGCTCGTCGATACCAACAAGCTCACGGCCGCCAAGGTCGCCGAACGGCTCCGGCAGTCCGTGTCCGAGCAGCCGTTTCCGCTCGAAGCCGAGCAACCGGGCGGAGGCCTTTCAATCTCGATCGGCGTCGCCGCGTTTCCCGACGACGCCGGCGGCGTAGAGAGCCTCGTGCGCGCCGCCGATGCCGCCCTGTACGAAGGAAAGCGGGGCGGGCGGAACCGTGTCGTGCTCGCGCCGGCGCCCGCGGCCCGATCGTCGGCCGGGCGCGCGGGGCGGGAGGCCTCGAAATGAACTCGCGCTCCGGCGCCGGCGTCGGAGCGCGGCGGACGCAAGGGGGGCAATGTGAAACGCATCGCTGTTCTAGGATCCGGTAGTTACGGCACGTGCCTCGCGATCGTCGCGGGCGGCAAAGGGCACGAGGTCGCGCTGTGGTGCCGGTCGGAGGACCGGGCCCGGGCGATCGGGGCTGCGCGAGAAAACGAAGACTATTTGCCGGGGATGAAGCTGCCCGACGAGGTGGAGGTCACCGGTGACCTGGAGGCGGCGGTGCGCGGGGCCTCCATCGTGCTCAGCGTGACCCCGTCCCACGCGACGCGCGCGGTGCTGGGGCGGGCGGCCGGATCCCTCGGCGCGGACGCGATCGTCGTAAACGCGTCCAAAGGGCTCGAGGAGGACACCTACTACCGCATGGATGAGGTGTTTGGGAGCGTGCTCCCCGAGGCGTGCGCGCGCCGCGCGGTGTACCTATCCGGTCCCACGTTCGCGAAGGAGGTCGCCGCGGGCCAGCCGTCAGCGATCGTCGTCGCAGGGGCTGACGAGGACACGACCCAGGAGGTCCAAGAGGCGCTGTCCACCGACCGGTTCCGCGCCTACAGCTCGACCGACGTGGTGGGGGTGCTGATGGGCGGCGCGCTCAAGAACGTGGTCGCGCTCGCGGCGGGCATCTCCGACGGGCTCGGGTTCGGGAACAACGCGAGGGCCGCGCTCATCACCCGCGGCCTGGCCGAGATCTCGCGGGTCGGGGTGCGCATGGGGGCCGATCCCCTCACCTTCGCGGGCCTGTCCGGCGTAGGGGACCTGGTGCTCACCGCCGCCGGCGATCTGTCGCGAAACCGGCGCGTCGGTCTTGCCCTCGGCCAGGGACAGAAATTGGCCGAAATCATCGCCGATATGCATATGGTGGCGGAGGGGGTCAAGACCACCCGCGTTGCTTACGATCTCACCCGACAGCTCGGGGTGAGCGCGCCGATCACCGAGGTCGTCTACGCGATCCTCTACGAGGACAGGCCCGCGCGGCAGGCCATAAGCGATCTGATGTCGAGGAGGCTCAAGGCGGAGCAGGGCTAGTCTTCAGAAAAAGGCACGCACCACCTGAATAGCCCCATGAAATCGCATGCTTCGGTGCTTCTTGGTCACGGGGCAAAAGCCCGCTTCTTCGTCACTTATTGCCTGGAATTGCGTGTGCGCGTTCAGGATGCACGCAGATTTTAGGTCCAGCCTTTAAAGAGCAAAGGTGTCGCCAGAGGGCTGGATAGCCACCGGCGTGGTGGCCGTGGTTTTCGGGTGCCTGGCGTCAGGGCTGATCCCTGCCTACCTCGCGCTCGCCGGCGGCCTCACGGCGCTCCTCGTGTCCGGCGTCGCCTCGCCGGATCTCGCCCTGTCGGGATTTTCGAACGAGGGGCTCATCACCATCGGCGCGCTGTTCGTGGTGGCGGCCGGTCTCCGGCAAACCGGCGTGCTCGCCTACTTTCTCCAGCGGGCGCTCGGGCGGCCGCGCACGGCGACGCACGCCCAGCTCCGCCTGGCAGCGCCGGTCATCGCCGGAAGCGCGTTTCTAAACAACACGCCGGTCGTCGCGATGCTCCTGCCCGTCCTCAAGGACTGGTGCCGCACGGCGCGCATCGCGGCGTCCAAGCTCATGCTGCCGCTGAGCTACATGGCGATCCTAGGCGGCATCTGCACGCTGATCGGCACGAGCACGAACCTCATCGTAAACGGCTTGTGGATCGCGGAGGGCGAGCAGAGCCTCGGCCTTTTCGATATCGCGTGGCTCGGGATCCCGTGCGCCATCGTCGGCATGGCGTTTTTGCTGCTCGGGGGGCGCTTTTTGCTGCCCGATCGTGACGAGGGGCCGCACGTCCCCGAGGCGCCGCGCGAGTACACGCTCGAGGTGCTGGTCACACAAAACGGTCCGCTGGCGGGTAAGGCGATCGGCGCGGCGGGGCTGCAGAGCTTTCCGGGCACCTATCTCATGGAGGTGCACCGGGGCGGGCGGGTGTTTCAGGTGATCGAGAGCGCTTGGGGCCTGCAGGGCGGCGATCGCCTCGTGTTCACGGGCGTCCTGGACTCGATGCTCGACCTGATTCGCATGCCGGGTCTTCAGCCGGCGCCGGGGGAGTCGGTGAAGCTGCAGTCGCACCGCGCGGTGCGCAGCTTCGCCGAGGCGGTGCTCTCGGCGCAGAGCCCGGCGATCGGGCGGAAGGTGGGCGACGCCGCCATCCCCGAGCGATACGGCGCCGCGGTGCTCGCGGTATCGCGCACGGGCGATCGGCTCGCGGGGCCGGTGGCGGACATCGAGCTCCGGGCGGGCGACGCGCTACTCCTCGAGTCAGACCCTACGTTCGTGGATCGTCACCGAAACTCCACCGAGTTTTCGCTGGTGAGTCAGATCGACACGGCCGGTCCGCCCACGGGGGCGCAGGCGCCGCTCGCTCTGTCGATCCTCGTGTTCATGGTGGCCTCCGTCGGAGCCGGTTTGCTGTCGATGCTCGAGGCCGCTTTTTTGGCCGCCGGCGCCATGCTGATCACACGCTGCTGCTCGGAGGAGATGGCGCTTCGCAGCGTGAATTGGCGCCTCCTCATCGCGATCGGCTCGGCGCTCGGCATCGGTGGCGCGCTCAAGGACACGGGCGCCGCGCAGACCCTCGCGTCGCTTCTCGTCTCGCCCGTGGGCGATAACCCGCACCTGGCGCTCGTCGTCCTGTACGGCACCGCGACGGTGCTCTCGGAGCTCGTGACGAACAACGCCGCGGCGGTCATCATGTTCCCGATCGCCATCGCCATGGCTGGGGAGCTCGGGGTAAGCGCCATGCCGTTCATCATGGCGCTGCTGGTGGCGGCCTCGGCGAGCTTCGCGACGCCGCTCGGCTACCAGACGAACCTGATGGTGTATCTGGCCGGCGGCTATCGGTTCTCGGACTTTCTTAAGCTCGGGGTGCCGATGAATCTCCTCATGTGGACCGTCGCGAGCAGCCTCGCGCCGATCGTCTGGCCGTTTTGATCGGCGGGCGAGTCGAGGCACGACGGCGCCGCCCGGCGGCGTGGTGTAGACTCGAGATCCATGAGCGCAAAAGCGCTGGCCTACGTCGTTGATTCCGTGTTCGAGCGCCACGAGGCCCTGGGACCGCATCCGGAACGCCCCGAGCGCCTCCAGGCCGTCCGCGCGGCGCTCGATCGATCCGGCATGTTTGCGTCGGGCCTTCACGTCCCGGCGCGCGAGGCGGACATCGCCGAAATCGAGCTCGCCCACAGCCCGGGTTATGTGGCCGAGCTGTCCCGGCTCGCGGATAAGCGCGGATGGATCGACGGGGACACGTACTACGCTCCCGACACGTGGCGTGCCGCCCGCAAAGCCGCCGGCGGCACCATCGACTTGGTGAGCGCCGTGCTTCGCGGCGAGGCGAGCCGCGGCATCGCCGCCGTGCGCCCGCCGGGGCACCACGCCGAGCGCGATCGCGCGATGGGGTTTTGCTTCGTGAATCACGTCGCCGTCGCGGCTTCGTGGGCGCGCGCCGAGGGCCTGTCGCGCGTGGCGATCGTCGATTGGGACGTGCATCACGGAAACGGCACCCAGGACATCTTCGAACGCGACGGCCAGGTGCTGTTCGTGTCGACCCATCAGTCGCCGCTGTATCCGGGCACCGGATCGCCGAGCGAGGTGGGCGTCGGGGACGGGCTCGGCGCGAACATCAACGTCGCGCTGCCCGCGGGCTCGGATGACGCCGCGTACGCAGCGGCGTTCAGTGAAGTGGTTTTGCCCGCGCTCCGGCAGTTTCGGCCGGAGCTCATCCTGGTGTCGGCGGGGTTCGACGCCCACGCCGCCGACCCGCTCGCGAACATGGAGGTCACCGCAGACGGGTTCGCCGCGATGGCCGAGGATCTGGCCTCGGCCGCCGACGAGCTGTGCGGCGGGAAGCTCGCGTTCGTGGTCGAGGGCGGCTATGACGTGGGCGCCCTCGAGGAGAGCGTCGCGCGGGTCGTCGCGGCCGC
>SLNH01000376.1 GCA_007133195.1 Nannocystineae bacterium
ACGAGGCCCGCGCCGCGGTGTTCTTCGCCGTAGCACAGGTCCACGAGCAAACCGGCGCCGATGCCCCCGATTTGGTTGCGGATGCTGATGTTGTAGTAATCCGCCGTGAAGGCGAGGTTATCGACGAAGGTGGGCTCGTAGACCGTGCCCACCGTAAAGATGTTCGCGGTCTCCGGTTCCAGATCGGGGTTTCCGCCGCCCGTGGACCGCTCCTGGATCGCGTTCGAGCTGTTGATCACGTCATCGGCCGAGCAATTCGCGTTCACGATGTCGTCGTCGAGCTGACCGACCACCTGGGAGCAGGGGTCGGGCACGACGGGGAAGCCCTCGGTGCTACCCCCGAACAGCGCGCTCACGCCCGGGGCACGGAACGCGGTGGAGAAGGTGCTCCGCAGGGAGAAGCCTTGATCGATCGTCCAAAGGCCACCCGTCTCCCAGGTCCAGTCGGTCCCGAACGTGCTGTAGTTGAACACGCGCGCCGCGGCGCTGAGCTCGAGCCACTCGGCGGCGGTCTTGCCGACGACGGGAAGCGCCGAGATCTCAGCGTAGCCCTCGGTGACGTTGAACGTCCCTTCGGTGGGGTCCGTGGCGGGGCCGGTCACATCGCCGCTGGCCGTATTCGGATCGGGCTGAAAGCCACCCGCCAGGTCGCGGAACTCCGTACCGAGGGCGAGCGACACGTCACCGCCCCACGGGGTTTCCATGAGCTGGCCGGTGATATTACCTTGCACGCCGGTCTGGCGGTTGTAGCCCCGATCGACGCCCGAAAAGCTGATGTAGTCGAGCATGTCGTCGGTGATGGTTCCGTAGCCGCCGAACAGGTCGAGCGGGACGCACGCCTCGTCGCCCGGGTTGTCGGGCGTGCCGCACCGAGCCTCGCCCGCGTCGTCGATGTAGCTCGGGCCGATCGCGTTTTGGATGCGGCTTACGTCGAAGTTCCCGTGGTTCATCTGCGTCGCGGAGGTGCGGCCGAAGTTGAACGACGCGTTCCAGTACCAGTTCTCGAGCGTGCCCGCTTCGGGGAGCTGACCTTCGAGACCGAACACGAGGCGCGAGGTGTTTACGTCCTGCTCACTCACGCGTCCCCCGGTTTCCTGGACGCGCCGAAGGAGGCTGCTGATGCCGCGCCCGAACGGGTTGTAGATGTTGTCAGGGGACACCGTGAGCCCCTCGCCGCCGATCGTAAGCGGCTCGGGGGCGATGAGCTGCTCGGAGCGCCGACTCACGAACGAACCCTCGAAGAAGGCCGAGACTCGGTCGTGGAGGTCGTAGTTTCCTTGCGAGTACAGGTTGTAGCGGTTTTGCGGCGTAACGAGGTAGTTGTAGGGCTGGTAGTTGTACGCGTCGCCGGTAAAGCCCGGGTAGTTGATCGCGTTCGGCCCGCTGAAAGCCCGCCACCCCTCATCGGGATCGAGGTGAAGGTCGGCTTCCCCCCCGGTGGCTTCCAAGAGCTGCTGCCAGTACGGGTTACCGCCGCGGTCAATGCCGGCCTCGGCGGCGCCGATCTGACCTTCCGGGGTTCCGGGGCTGCCCTGAGGCACGATGACGTCGTTGACGTTCAGGCAACGGCCGTCGTCGCTGAGCTCACAGGAGCCCCAGTCGAGCGACCAGTCGACCTCCGCCCAGTCCCGATCGTAGGTCCACATGTCTTGTTGCCGGCTGAAGCCAGCCGAGAACA
Source organism: Nannocystineae bacterium (assembly GCA_007133195.1). GTDB lineage: Bacteria > Myxococcota_A > Polyangia > Haliangiales > Haliangiaceae > SLNH01. The sequence goes on from SLNH01000376.1 coordinate 1,679, forward strand.
CCACGTTGCCGCGATCGGTGTCGGCGCCGGTGAGGACGCTGGCGTCGTACGTGGTTCCGCCGCCGCCCTGCGAGGTGCCGGTAAACAGGTTGATTTCGGTGCCGTCGAAGTCGTCGCGCGTAATGATGTTGACGACACCACCGATCGCGTCGGTGCCGTAGATGGCGGAGGCGCCGTCTTTGAGCACCTCGACGCGCTCGATGACGGCCATCGGGATGCTGTTCAGGTCCACCGAGGAGTCCGCACCCGTGCCGCTCGGGACGTGACGACGCCCGTTCACGAGGACCAGGGTGCGTTGAGTCCCGAGGCCGCGCATGTTGACACGCGTGGCGCCGGTTCCACCGTTATTGACCTGCGTATTGGTTCCCTCGGCCTGCGACGGCAGCTGTTGCAGCACGTCGCCGATCGACTGCTCACCGGTGGAATCGATATCGCTTCGATCCATGACCGTGAGTGGCGCCGCGGTCGTGAGCTCTTCTCGGCGAATGAGCGTACCGGTGACTTCGATGACTTCCCCGTCGGCATCTGCCGTATCCGGACTGGGCGCCTCGACGAGATCGACGTCGCGGTCGGCGTCGTCGGTCGTGATCGGCCCAACCCCCGCCCCGTCATCCTCATCTGAATCTGTTTCATCCTCGGCTGCCGCGTCGTCGTCGCCGTTGGCCTCGTCGGCGTCCTGCGCGATGGCGGGACCGGCCGCGAGCACCAACGCCGCCGCGAGCGGCATAGTTCTTGGTGCATACCGTCGAAGAATAGACACCGCTTCCTCCTTAATAAGTCGCTCCGAAGTCGCTCTCGTCACGAAATGCGTCGAGGCGGCCCGGATCCCGCACGCGTCACGCCTGGGAATTTCCGTTCGCTGGCGTCGGTTCCGGAACCTCGCGCAGGTCCGCAGCGCCCTCATCTGAATTCCATCTCCCACCCGTGTCAAGAGAGAAGGTACTCGTGCAGCCCACATGGGCGCGTTTTCGAGGAAGTGGGCGACTCAGCCTACCCGCCGCCACGGCGGGAGGGGGTGGCGAGCCTTTAAGTCGGGGCCAGCGGCTGCGCGCTGAGGTCGAGGTTGGGTCGCACAGGCCGGGCGGGGGGAGGGCGGCGAGCCCGCCGAGCCGTGGGCCTGCCCCTTGGCTGCGCGCCGAGGTCGTGTAAAGTGGCGGCCGAGCGATGGCGGAAGCAAACGGGCACCCGGGCGGCCATTCCGAGGAACGCGATGCGACCGCTCGGCTATCGAAGGAAAGGCCGAATGGCAGGCCGAACGTCGGCTCGACGCGGCCTGGCGGGGGAGCGGACGGCGCCGCTGGCGACGGCCCCGACGCATTGCTAGGCGCGGCGTCCCTCGACTTCGAGGACTACGGCGCGGCTCTGCGCGACAAGACCGACGACGAGCTGCGGGCCGCGAATATCGTTCTGCGGACGATCCAGAGCCAGTGGATGATGAAGGCCGGAACGTCGCTCGCCCGGCTCGGGCTCGCGCTCCGGGTGCCGGGCGCGGCCACCGCGGTGGAGCGCACGGTGTTTCGGCAGTTTTGCGGTGGCACGTCGCTCGAGGCGGCCCGGGCGGCCGCCAGGCGGCTTTATCAGCACGGAGTGCGGACGATTTTGGACTATGCGGTCGAGAGCGAGCGCTCGGAGGCCGGGTTCGAGGCGGCGCGCGAGGAGATCGCGCGGGCGCTGGCCAGCGCGTCCGGGGGCCCCGAGGTGGCATTTTGTGCCACCAAGCTCACGGCGCTGGCCCGGGACCCGGCGCTCGTTCGGGCGAGCGAGGGCGCCGAGCTTGCCGCGGAGGATCGCGCCGAGCTAGAGCGCGCCGAGGCGAGGCTCGACTCGCTCGCCGCGGCCGCGCGGGCGTCGGGGGCGGGGCTGTTCGTGGATGCCGAGCAGTCGTGGGTTCAGCCCGCCGTGGATCGTTTGGCAGAGCGGGCGATGCGCGAGCACAACCGCGAGCGGGCGGTGGTTCACACCACCGTCCAGCTCTACCTGCAGGATCGGCTGGGCTACCTGCGCGAGCTCATCGAAGACGCGCGCCGCGCCGGTTACACGGTAGGCGTGAAGTTGGTTCGTGGCGCCTATTACGAGGCCGAGGACGAGCGAGCTCGCCAGCGCGGCTACGCGAGTCCGCTGCAGCCGTCCAAGGAGGCCACGGACGAGGCGTTCGACGCCGCCGTGACCCTCGCCCTCGACAACATCGACGTCGTCGAGGTGTGCGCCGCGACCCATAACATTGAGAGTGTCCGCCACCTGATGCGCGAAATGGAGCGGTGCGGCATCGCGCGCGGTGACCCGCGCGTGACGGCGTCTCAGCTGCTCGGCATGCTCGACCGGGTGACGTTCCCGCTCGCACAAAATGGGTACAACGCGCTCAAATACGTGCCCTACGGGGCGGTGCGGAGCGCGTTTCCCTACCTGCTCAGGCGGGCCGACGAAAACAAGTCGATCGCGGGCCAGATGGCGGGGGAGCTCGAGGCGGTGAGGCGCGAGCTGAGGCGGCGCGGGCGCAAGGCGGTGTGAGGTCGTTTCTGGCGGCCGGCTCTGCGGCGGGGCGGTGCGCGGGGTTGCCGAGACCCGTTTCGAGGGGCTTACGCGCCTTCTCGGTCTCGCGCCAGGGCGAGCATGAGGCCGGGGATTTCGCCGAGCGGCGCGACGGCGGACGCCAGGCCCGCCTCGGACACCGCCCGCGGCATACCGTAGACGATGCAGCTCGATGGCGCCTCGGCGATGACCACACCGCCGCGCTCGCGCACCGCTCCCACGCCGACGACGCCGTCGTCCCCCATCCCGGTTAGGATCACTGCGCAGAGCCCGGCGCCGTAGTGGGCCGCGGCGCTGTCCAGGGCGCGGTCGATCGACGGGGAGGTGCCCCCGCGTTGTTTGTCCTTGTCGTGCAGGACGATCCGAACATCGGCGCCGCGTCCGTCGATCGTGAGGTCGGTGCCGCCGGGGGCCACGTGGACCCGGCCCGCCGCGAGCGAGTCGCCCGGGGCGAGCTCGCAAACGGGGAGCTGGCAGGTCTCATCGAGGCGCTCGGCCAGGGCGCGGGTAAACCCGGCGGGGATGTGTTGGATGACGAGCACCCGAGCCGGAAAATCGGCCGGGAGCCGAGACAGGATGCTCTGCAGGGCCCGCGGCCCGCCGGTAGAGGCGCCGAGCACGAACAGATCGGCCCGCGGGCGATCGACGCGCTCGCCGCTCGAGGCGTTAGGGAGGGCCGCCATGCTGCGACTGGACGCGGCGGCTTTGAGCTTCATGACGAGCTCGCGTTCGAGGTCGTAAAGCGCCATGGTCGAGACGCGCGACTTGTCGATGAAGTCCACGGCGCCCCCGGTGAGCGCGCGTAGCGTGAGATCCGCCCCCTCTTGGGCGTAGCTGCTCAGGATCACGACCGACGTCGATATCTCGGCGAGGATGCGCTCGAGCGTCTCGAGGCCATGCCATCCGGGCATGTGAAGATCGAGCGTGATCACGTCGGGCTCGAGATCGCGCGCGAGATCCAGCGCCAGCCGTCCGTTCGACGCTTCGCCGACGACATCGAACGCCGGATCGCGCGCGAGCATGCGCCGCACCGCCTTCCGCACGAACGCCGAGTCGTCGACGATGAGAGCTCGAATGCCCATGGCTCTAGCTAGCCGCCGGTTAGCCCGCGCGCGTGGGGGCGGATTTCGGCCTTTGGCCGGCGACCTATGGTCCCACATCGGGGGCGTCGTTTCCACGCGTCCGACCCGTCGGGGCGAGCGGTCAGTCGCGCGGCGGCGAGCTCTTCGCGGCGCCGCCCGGGGCGCCCGGTGAGCAGCGGATTACTGCGCCGCGCCGAGGATTCGCTCGAGGAGCGCGTGAAGCTCCGGCTCCTGAAAGGGCTTTCGCAGATACGCCGCGGCCCCGGCCGCAAACCCGCGCTCGACGTCTTCGCTGCTGCCTTCGGTGCTGATGATGACGACGGGGATCCGCGGGGCGACGCCGCGCTCGCGCAGCCGGTCGAGCGCCTCGAGGCCGTCCATGACGGGCATGTTGATGTCCAGGAAAATGAGGTCGGGTTCGGCGATCTCTACCTCGCTGAGCGCCTCGAGGCCGTTTTTGGCGTGGGCGATTTCGCAGTCGCAATAGCGCCTCAGCGAGACGCGCAAAAGCGAGTGCAAAAACGGGGAATCATCGACTACGAGGATTCGTACCGGCAATGCGGCCGCCTTGAGAATTCACCGCACGGTGCCCGAGTGCGGCTGGCGTGCTTCGAACACACCTTCACCCAAGCACACCAGCAGACGGGGCAGTTCAACCGAGATGTCCCATAGGTTACTCAAAGCCCGCCGCCAGGCGAAATCTCTTTCGCGGGTTCACGCTCGCGCGGGGCTGGGCGGGCCCTGGCAGGGGCGCCACCACTGGCTCGGCCGGGGCGGCTAAGCCCCCGCGCTGGCCGGCCGCTTCGGCCCGATCAGAACAGCGCGTCCGCGGCCCGGGTGGCGAGCGGCTCGAGGATCCCGGGGGCGACACCGAGGGCGATGAGCAGGGCCACGAGCACGGTGAGGAGCGCGGCCGCTTCCAGGGAGCGGTCATCGCCGCGCGGGTCCTCGGCGGGGCGGGACAGCGATACGACCACGAGGCGCAGGTAGTAAAACGCGCTTATGGCGGTGGTGAGCGCGATCGCCACGACGAGCCCCCAGCGTGCCTCGGAGGCGCCCGCGGCGAGGACGTAGAGCTTGGCGATGAAGCCGGCCGTAACCGGGACGCCGAGCAGCGAAAGCGAGCTGAGCACGAGGGCGATGCCGAGAACGGGACGCCTCCAGCACAGCCCTTTGAAGTGGTCGAGCGCGTCCGCGTCTCCCGCCCTGCCCGATAGCGCGGTGACCACGCCGAAGGCGAGATAGGTCATCACGAAGTAGGCCGCCACGTAGAACAAGAGGGCTTCCACCCCGAGCGGACCGGCGGCCATGACGGCGACGAGGAGGTAGCCGAAATGGGCCACCGACGAGTAGGCGAGGAGTCGCTTGACCCGCGTTTGCAAGAGGGCGAGTAGATTTCCGGCCGCCATCGAGACCACCGCGAGCCCCGCTACGATGGCCGCGAGTGCGGGCTCGGTGAGCGCGCCCGTGGCCGACAGCATGCGAAACGCGAGCGCGGCGACCGCGCCCTCCGAAACCGTGGCGATGAGGGCGGAGACGGGCGCCGGGGCACCCTGATAGACGTCGGGGGCCCACATGTGGAACGGGGCGAGCGCGAGCTTGAATGCGAGCCCCGCGATGACGAGGGCGAGCCCGGCCAGGCCGACCACGCTGAATCCGCCGCTGGCTCGTGCGGCGATATCGTCGAATGTGAGTCCGCCGATGTCCGCGTACAGAAGCGCCGCCCCGAAAACGAGCACCGCCGAGGCCGCGCCGGTCATGATGAGATACTTGAGGCCTGCCTCGATGGCGCCGGCGCGGTCTCGGGGGTAGGCGATGAGCCCGAAGAGCGCCACGCTCAGCGTCTCGACGGCGAGGATCACCCCGGCCAAGTGCTCGGTGGACACCAGCGCCGCGGCGCCGGTCGCCGCGATACCGAGGAGCACGTAATACTCCTCCGGCCGGCGCTCGCTCCGCGCCAGATAGGGGCGCGACATCAGCGCGACGACGGCGGTCCCGAGCGCGATGAGGAGCGTAAACGACAGCGACAGCGCATCCACCGTCACGAGCGCGCCGGCCGTCGCCGGGGCGGCCGCGAGCGCCGCAGGGACGGCCGCCACGGCCGCCGCGAGCCCCGCGAGCGTGATGCCCAGCGCCAGCGCGTGGTGGCGGCGGACGCTGATGGCGACCGTTACGACGAGCGGCGTGACCGCGAGGATCGCGAGCGGGGCGAGGGGAGCGAGATCGGCAAGATCGGCGCGGGTCATGGCGACGCTCCGCGAGACATCAGGGGATCGAGCGCGGCCGTGATCGCGCCGCTCGCGGCGTCGATCACGGGGATGGGGTAGAGCCCGAGCACGACGAGGACCACGGTCGCGACGCCGAGCACGGCGGCCTCGCGCGGGCTGAGGTCGGCTATGCCCTCCCAGCGCGGAGGGCCGAAAAACACGCCTTGCAGAAGGCGCAGCCCGTAGAGCGCAGACAAGATGAGGCCGATAGCGGCCGCCGCCACGAACCACGGCGCGGGGCCGAAGGCGCCGAAAAAGATCGAAAACTCGGCGGCGAAGTTCGCCAGGCCGGGCAGGCCGAGCGACGCCATGACCAAGATGAGGGCGGCGGCGCCGAGGCGCGGCGCGCTCGCCCACAGGCCGCCCATGCGGCGGAGCTGCCGGGTTTCGAGCCGCGCCTCCAGCGCGCCGGCGACCACGAACAGCCCTCCCGTGGAAAATGCGTGGGCGACGAGGAGAAGGACGGCGCCGATGAGCGCCAGCTCCGTCATCGCGTAGATGCCGAGCAGGGCGAAGCCCATGTGGCTGATGCTCGTGTACGCGACCAGTCGCTTGAAGTCGGGCTGGGAAAACGCCAGCACGGCGCCGTAGAGGATTCCCACGACGCCGAGGGTCATCGCGATGGGCGCGAGGGCGATCGACGCCTCGGGGAACAGGGGGAGCGCGAACCGAATCAGCCCGTATGCTCCAGCCTTGAGCAGGAGCCCGGCCAAAACGACGCTCCCTGCCGTGGGCGCTTGGGTGTGTGCGTCGGGGAGCCACGTGTGAAACGGCACCGCGGGGATCTTCACCGCGAACCCGATGAAAAAACCGAGCATGATGACGAGCCCGGGATAGCCGGTTGGCGCGGCGCCGGCGAGATCGGCGAGCTGAAACGACCAGGCTCCGGTCTCTGCGCGGTAAAACGCGCCCAGGGCCAAGATCGCGGCCAGAAGGAACAGGCTCCCGGCGTGCGTGAACACGAAGAACTTGAGCGCGGCGCGCAGGCGATCCTCGTGTCCCCACACCGCGATGAGGAGCACCATGGGCACCAGCATGAGCTCCCAGAACACGTAAAACAGTACGAGATCGAGGGCGCCGAACACGCCGACGACGCCGGCGAGCGACACGAGGAGGTTGAAGTCGAAAAAGCCGCGCCGGTGCCGGATTTCCGACCACGACACGAGCACCGCCAAGAGCCCGACGACGAGCGCGAGGAGGATGAGGATTCCGCTCAGGCCGTCTACGCCAAACTGGAGCCGGATTCCCAGTGACGGGATCCACGGCTCGTCGAAGCTGCGCCACGCCGAGTCGGGGGCCGCGATCGCCAGCACCACCGCCCCGAACGCGAGGGCGAGCCCGAGCGCGACGGCGGCGATCGCGCGGGCCACGCGTCCGCCTGTGATCCAGGCGAGCAGGCCCGCGGCGGCGAGGAATGCGACGAGGACCAAGACGATCATGCCATCACCGAGTAGGCGAGGACCGCGAGCGAGCCGAGTAGCAGCACCGCGAGGTACACGCGAACGCGCCCGCGCTGGGTGAACGCCAGGACGCCGTGCGCGGCCCGGAGAAGCCGCGCGACGGCCTCGTAGACGAGATCCACGGGCTCATCCCGCAAGCCGCGGGCCAGGCGCCGAAACGGCCCGACGACGATCCGCTCGTAGGCCGCGTCGAAGCCGAAGCCCGCCTCGGCGGCGCGCCCGGCCGCCGGGAGGTAGCCTCCCGCGCGCCGGGGGAGGACGCGGGGCCCGTAGGCCAAATACGCCGCTGCGATGCCGAGCAGCGACAGGCCCGAGGCGCCGATCATGAGGGCGAGCGCGTCGGCGCCCACGCCGTGAGCGGCCGCGGGGAGGGAGTCGCCCAGGGTGAGCGTGAGTAGCTCGATGCCGCCGAAATACGCGGAGGTCTCGAACAGCCCACCCACGATGGCGAGCACCGCCAGGATCACGAGCGGAGCGGCGATGAGGCCGCCCCGCGGAGGCGGGCTCGGCGCGTCGCGGAGCTTGCCGAAGAAGGCCAGAAAGAAAGCCCGAAACGCGTACAGCGCGGTGAGGAACGTGCCGGCCAGCAAGACGGCGGCGAGCCACGCCCCGCCGGGCTCGGCGACCCAAACGTTCCACAGAATGAGCTCTTTGCTGTAAAAGCCCGCCGTGACGACCGGGACGGCGGCGAGGGACGCGGCGCCGATCCCGAAGCTCCAAAACGGCAGATGCAACACGCGGCGAAGGCCTCCCATGCGCCACAGGTCGTGCTCACCGCGGAGCGAGGCGATCACGACGCCCGCGGACAGAAACAGGAGCGCCTTGAAGAACGCATGCGTCACCAGGTGAGCGATGGCGGCGGCGTACGCGCCGGCGCCGAGCGCGACCACCATGTAGCCGAGCTGGCTGATGGTGGAGTAGGCGAGGACGCGCTTGACGTCGCGCTGGCCGAGCGCGGCGAGCGCCGCGAGCAAAAGCGTCACGGCGCCGACGATCGCCACGGCGACGAGGACGGCCGGCGCCGCTTCGAAGATCGGGTGGAGCCGGGCGATGAGGTAGACGCCCGCCGTGACCATGGTCGCCGCGTGAATGAGCGCCGACACCGGGGTCGGGCCGGCCATCGCGTCGGGGAGCCACACGTGAAGCGGCACCTGTGCCGATTTTCCAGCCGCGCCGGCGAGGATGAGCGCGGCCGACAGGTTGGCGACGGCGCTCCCCTCGACGAGGAGCTGATCCGCGCGGGTGATCACTTGGGCGATATCGACGGTGCCAAGCTCCCAGAACAGGAGGAACAGGCCGATGGCGAGGGCGGTGTCGCCGATGCGCGTGACGATGAACGCCTTACGCGCGGCGTAGCCGTTTTCCGGCCGCTGATACCAAAAGCCGATGAGGAGGTAGCTGGCGAGCCCCACGCCCTCCCAGCCCAAGTAAAGGAGCAGGAGGTTGTCGGCCAAAACGAGCACGAGCATGAAGCCGACGAACAGGTTCATGTAGGCGAAAAATCGCCGATAGCTCGCGTCGCTCCGCATGTACGCGGCGGCGTAGACGTGGATCAAGAGCCCCACGAGGGTGACGACCAGCATCATGACGGCCGACAGCCCGTCGAGCGAAAACGCCACCGCAGGGGCGAACGGGCCCACGTCGATCCACGTCCACACCGTATCCACGAAGCGGACCTCGGCCGGGCCCGAGGCGGCGAGCGCGACGAACACGGCGACCGCGAGCACCGCCGAGATCGCGACCGACGAGACGCCGATAATGCCCACGGCGCGGGCCGGCAGCCTGGCTCCCCCGAGTGAGAGCAGCAAGAAGCCCGCGAAAGGCAGGGCGACCACGAGCGCCAGCAAGCTCGGCACGGTTATCCTCGCAGTGAGCTCGCGCGATCTGCGTCGATGGTGCGGCTTTGCGCGTGAAAGCGGAGCATGAGCGCGAGCGCCACCGAGACCTGGGCCGCCGCCGCCGCGAGTACGAAGAAAAACACCACCTGGCCGTCCGCCTGGCCGAGGCTCGCCGACACGCCGACGAAGGCCACGCCGCCGGCCACGAACATGACTTCGATCGAGGCGAGCATGAACAAGAGGCTGCGGCGCGCGAGAAGCCCCGCGGCGCCAACGCCGAACAGGATCGACGCGAACGTGAGAACCTCGGGGAGGCCGAGGGTCATCGCTGTTCCTCCGTCGCTGCGTCGTCGCGCCGGGCCAGATGATGGGTGGCGATGAGTCCGGCGAACAGGAGCAGCCCGGCGAGGAGCACGCCGGCGATGTAGGGGCCAAACAGCGCCGAGGCCACGGTCACGATCGGCACCGGCTCCTCGACGGCGCCGCTCGCGGGGCGCGACGCCGCGATGAGCAGCCAGGCGAGCGCCGCGGCGAGCAGCGCCGGCCCCAAAAACGCGCGCCACGACAGCCGCGTGCGCTCCGCTGCGACGGCCGGCGCGGACAGCCCGGCCACCATCACGGCGAATAGGAATAACACGACGATCGCGCCGGCGTAGACGATCACGTGGAACGCCGCCACGAGGGGAGCCCCGACCGCGAGGAACACCACGCCCACGGCGACGAGCGCGAGGGCCAGAAACAAAAGGCCGTGGATGGGGTGGGCCCGCGAGATGCCCACCGCGGCGGCGGCCAGGGCGAGCGCGGAGGCGATGTAGAAGGTGACGACCACGGCGAGGTTCTCAGGGGAGCAAACTTCGGATGTCCACCGGCGGCTCTTCTTCGCGGCTCTCGCCCGGGTCCTTCACGCCGACCGAGACGCCGGCCTCGCGGTAGAAGTTGTAGTGCGGATACTTCCCGGGACCTTCGATGAGAAGGTGTTCCTTTTCGTAGACGAGCTTGTCGCGGCGGTACTCGCTCATCTCGTAGTCGGGGATGAGCTGGATCGCATACGTGGGGCAGGCCTCCTCGCACAGCCCGCAGTAGATGCACCTCGAAAAGTTGATGCGGAACCAGTCCGGATAGCGCCGGCCCTGGTCGTCCTCCGTGGCCTGCAGGGCGATGCAGTCTACGGGGCAGGACACGGCGCACAGGTAACAGGCGACGCAGCGCTCGCCGCCGTCCGGGTCGCGCGCGAGCACGATCCGCCCGCGCCAGCGCGGGGGCAAAGGCGCCTTCTCTTCCGGATAGCGGTAGGTTTCGCGCTTGCGAAACATGTGCTGGAGCACGACCCACAGTGAGCGGAGCACAAAGACCATGGCGGGTTCTCCGAAGCTGGCCCGTCAGGGCAGCGCCACGACGGCGCCGGTGACGAGGAGATTGATGAGCGTGATCGGAAGCAGAATCTTCCAGCCCCAGGCCATGAGCTGATCGAATCGGGGCCGGGGCATCGCCGCGCGGAACAGCACGAACACGGCGATGAGCACGAGCGTCTTGAGCAAGAACCACACGAGGGGCGGCAAAAGGGGCCCGTGCCAGCCGCCCAGAAAGAAGGTGGTGATGAGCGCCGAGATCGTGATGATCCCGATGTACTCGCCGACGAAAAACAAGCCGAAGCTCATGCCGGAGTACTCGGTGTGAAAGCCGGCGATGAGCTCGGTTTCGGACTCGGGGAGATCGAACGGGAGGCGGCGCGTCTCGGCGAGCCCGGCGATCAAGAACACGACGAAGCCTAAAAATTGCGGGACCACGTACCAGAGGTCGGCCTGGGCGCGGACGATCTCCGCGAGGCTGAACGAGCCGGCCAGGACCACGACGCCGGCCAGGCTAAGGCCCATGAACACTTCGTAAGACAGCATCTGGGCGGCGGCGCGCAGACCGCCGAGGAGCGAGTACTTGCTGTTCGAGGCCCAGCCGCCGAGGATGACGCTGTAGGCGCCGAGCGACGCCATCGCGAGGAAAAACAAAAGCCCCACGTTCCACTCCGCCACCACGCCGATACCCGGCGCCACGGGAACCACGGCCAGCGACAGAAGGGCGGTCGCGAAGATCACGGCCGGAGCGATGAGAAACACGCTCCGATCGGCGAACGGCGGACTCCAGTCCTCTTTGAACAGGAGCTTGATCGCGTCGGCGAGGGGTTGAAGGATGCCAAAGGGGCCGACGCGGTTTGGTCCGTAGCGGTCCTGCCACAGCCCGAGGAGCCGTCTTTCGACCCAAATGAGGCCGGCGGCGAGGGACAGGGCGCCGCCCATGATCATGATGATCACGACAATTTGGCCGCCGGTCGTCATGACCCGGTGATGAGCTCGCCAGCGAACGAGAGGGCGACGGGGATGTCTTCGAGGCCGAGCGGGATCCCCGCGGTCCCCTGGGCGCGCCCGGGCTCCAGGCGCACGGATAGCCGTGCGGACGCGCCGCGCGCGCGCACGCTCACGACGTCGTCGTCGGCCAGGCCCAAAGATGCCGCGTCGCGGGGATTGAGCTCGAGGAAGGCGCGCGGGGCGAGCGCCGCGATCCCGGGCGCGAGCGCGGACAGTTCCTCGGAGCCGAACGCGGCCACAACCGGCGTTGGTGCGAGCTCGGGCGACGGGGCAGAGAGCGCGACATCCCGGTACGCAAACGGCTCGCCGGCGGGCTCGATGAGGCGCACGCCTGGATCGCCGCCCCGCAAAGGCCCGTCGATCTCCTCCTGAAAGCGCGTAAGCGCCTGCGGTGAGCTCCAGCCCGGGGCCCAGAACGTCGTTTCGATCTTCCCGGGGGGCAACACGGGTGAGCCCTCCATGGAAAACTCCAGCGGCGAGTCGTTGTCGCGCGGGGGCGTGGGCTCGAGGACGTTCAGGTGGAGCTTGGCCGCGGCGCGGCCACTGTAGCGGTGCGGGGCGCGCGCGACCTTGGCGCCGCCGAGCCGAAAATCCGCCGACAGCTGCGCGTCCGGAAGCCGGGCGAGCGCGGGGTGGTCGCGGGCGGCGGCCTCCGCGATCGCCTCGGCGCCGGTCCAGCTGTCGGCTTCGTCGTAGCCGGCCAACATCATGGCTTCGCGGAGCCACCGCCACGATTCGCGGATCGGTTCGTCCGGCGAGAACACAGCCATTTGGCGCTGCGCGCGGCCCTCGCTGTTTACCAGGTGGCCGTGACCTTCGGCGAAGGTCGCCGCGGGCAAAACGACGTCCGCGCGCGCCGCCGTGGGGTGTGCGATGTGATCGAGGACCACGGCGTGGCGAACCTGGCCGAGGAACCGCTCGGCGGGCCCCGGGCCGGCGATGCGGTCCAAGTCGCTCTCGAGGATGATGGCCGCGTCCACCTCGCCCCGCTCGGCGGCGGCGAGCGCCTCGTCGAGCGGCGCGCCACCGAGCAGGGAGAGCCCCGCGCTGTTGGCCCAAGGGAGCGCGTAGGCTAGCTCCGCGGCTCGGTCGTCTTCACGGGCGGCCGAGGTGGCCCACGCGAGGTTGGCGGCTGCGTTTATCACCGCCTCGCTCGCGGTTCCGCTGCCCGCGACGACGAGCGGGCGCTCGGCGACGGTGAGCGCCCGCGCGATCTCCTCGATCCCCGCGCGGTCCATCTCGTCACCCGCCAGCGCCGGCACCTGTGGATCCAGCGCGCGGGCGATGGCCTGGCCGGCGGCGGCGATCGCGCGCGGCGTTTTCCGGTACACGCGGGTCGCGAGGTCGTCGAGCTTGGTGGGCGCGGGGGACAGCAGAAACACCGGGCCCCGCGCGCTCTGCACGGACTCGCGGATCGCGGCGTCGTGCCACGGCGGGATGCCCTGACGCTCCGCGACGCTCCGCGGGATGGCGAGCGCGGCCTGGCGAATGGCGAGCGCCATCATCGGCGCGGACTGCGTGAGGTCTTCGCCGAGCACGACGACGGCGTCACACCGCTCGATCTCGCGGAGCGCGGGGCTGCGCGAGGGGCCCTCGCGCAGCGCGTCCAGCGCGGCCAGGCTCGAGCGGTGCTCTTCCGCGCACGCCGCGTGAAAGAAGCCGTCTGCGCCGACGAGCCGCTGAAGGGCGTAGTTCGACTCGATCGTGGCCCGGGGGGAGCCCACGCCGATGACGCGGCGGGAAGATGTCAGAATCTTGGCCACCCTGGTCACCGCCGCCTGTACGCTGAGCTCCTCGGCCTGGTTTTGTTCGCCGCGGGGCGCGAGCGGGACGCGGATGCGTCGGTCGCTGCTCTCGAACTCGTAGCCGTAGCGGCCGCGATCGCACAAAAAGTAACCGTTGACCGCGCCGTGATAGCGGGCCCGGACGCGCCGCAGCGCGCCGTAGCGCTCGCCCGGATTGATGTTGCAGCCGACGCCGCAGTGGGTGCAGATCGAGGGAGCGGTCTGCAGATCCCACTTGCGGGTGTAGTGGCGCGCCTGCGTTTTGTCGGTGAACACCCCGGTGGGGCAGATCTCCACGAGGTTTCCCGCGAACTCGCTCTCGAGGGGACCGTCTTGGTAGCGGCCGAAGTAGATGCGATCCCGCGTGCCCATGGCTTGAAGGTCGTGGCCGCCCGCATATTCGCGATAAAATCGCACGCAGCGATAGCACTGGATGCAGCGGTTCATCTCGTGCCCGATGAGCGGGCCCAAGTCTTGGCTGATGTACGTCCGCTTGGGTAGGCGGGAGCGCCGGTAGGTGTGCCCGGCCATCACGGTCATGTCTTGCAGGTGGCACTCGCCGCCCTCGTCGCACACTGGGCAGTCGTGGGGGTGGCTGACCATGAGCCACTCGATCACGCTCTTGCGGAGCGTCGCGGCGCTCGCGTGATCGATCGACACGCGCGCGCCCTCGGCCGCCGGCGTCATGCAGGCCATCACCACCTGGCCCTGGTGGTCGTCCTCGCCCCGAAACTGGGTGATCGCGCACTGGCGGCACGCGCCGATCGACCCGAGCGCCGGGTGCCAGCAGAAGTAGGGCAGATCGAAGCCGAGCTCGAGGATCACCGCGAGGAGGTTTCGCGACGGATCGGCTTCGTAGCTCACCCCGTCGATCCAAATCGTCGCCATGATCAGGCCTCCGCGCGGAAGGGGCAGCGGCCTTCGCGGACGTGGCGCTCGAAGTCGTCGCCGAAAAGCGATAGGGCGCTGGCGAGCGGCGCGCTCGCCCCGGGCGCGAGCGCACAAAACGTCACGCCCGGCGCGAGGAGCTTTGCGTGGTGACGGAGCAGCTCGATGTCCTCGTAGCGCCCGCGTCCCTCCTCCAGCCTACGCAAGACGCCCGCGGTCCAAGGCAGGCCCTCGCGACACGGCGTGCAAAACCCGCACGACTCCATGGCGAAGAAGGCCTCGAGGTTGTGAACCATGCCCACCGGGCACGTGCCGTCGTCCATGACGATGAGCGTGCCGGTGCCGAGCCGGCTGCCGGCGGTGGCCACGGGATCGAAATCGAGGGGCAAATCCCAATGCTCGCGCGTGAGAAACTCGGTCGATGCCCCGCCGGGCAGCGTGGCGCGAAACCGCGCGCCGCTCGTCATCCCGCCGGCGTGCTCGTCGATGATTTCGCCGAGGGGCGTTCCGATGGGTAGCTCCCACACGCCGGGTTGCCTGAGCTTTCCGCTCGCGGCGTATAGCTTGGTGCCCGCGCCGCCGTTTGCGCCGAGCTCGCGAAACCAGTCCGGCCCGTGAAAAACGATGTGCCGCACGGCGCAGATCGTCTCGATGTTGTTGACGACGGTCGGCTTGCCCCAAAGACCCGAGGCCTGCGGATACGGCGGCTTGTGGCGGGGGGTGGCGCGCTTCCCCTCGAGCGCGTTTAAAAGGCCGGTCTCCTCCCCGCACATGTAGCGCCCGGCGCTCACGTGGATGTGGACGTCGAAGGCGTGGCCCGAGCCGAAGATGTCGTGTCCCAAAAAGCCCGCTTCGCGCGCCTCGGCGATCGCGCGAGACAGGCGCGCGTAGGCGAGCCTGTAGGCCCAGCGCAAAAAGATGTAGCCGACCTCGGCGCCGATGGCGTAGCCGCTCAAGATCATGGACTCGATGAGCCCGTGCGGATCGCCCTCGAGGAGGTAGCGATCCTTGAACGCGCCCGGCTCCATCTCGTCGGCGTTGGCGACGAAGTATTTCGGCCGCGGGGCGTCGTCTCCCATGGGGACGAAGCTCCACTTTGCGCCCGTGGGAAAGCCCGCGCCCCCGCGCCCGCGCAGGCCGGAACGCTTCACCAGATCGACGACGTCACCGGGTGCCGTTCGGCCGACGGTGAGCTCGGCGGCGCGGTATCCGCCGGTTCGCCGGTACTGCGAAAGGTCGAGCGGAGGCTCCTTCGGGCGAATGGTATGGGTGAGCGGCGTTTTCATCACGGATAGCGGCGCAAGAGCTCGCTTACGTCTGCGGGCTGCACGGGGCCGTGCAGATCCTCGTCGATCATGAGCGCGGGGCCTCGGTCACACGCGCCGAGGCACTGCATCGGAAGCGCGGTGAATCGGTCGTCGCGCGTCACCTCGCCGAAAGCCGCGCCGAGGCTATCCTCGAGCGCTTGCTTGACGGCCTCATTGCCGAGGATCCAGCAGCTCACGCTATCGCAGACCAAAACGACGTGACGGCCGACCGGCTTGCGGAACAGGAGATTGTAAAAGCTCGCGATGGCCTCGAGCTCGTGTTTGCTCAAGTCCAAATACTCGGCCACGGCGCCCAGGGCGTCGTCGTCGATCCACCGGCGGTGGCGTTGCACGGTTTTGAGCGCCTCGATGCTCGCCGACCGAGCGTCGGGGAGGATCGCGATCTCGGCGTCGATCTCGGCGCGTTCAGCGGAGCTCAGCGCAGCCATCAGCGATCCACGTCGGCGAGCACGTAATCCATGCTGCCGAGAATGGTGAGCAGGTCCGGGATCATGAGCCCCCGCGACATCGCGGGCAGCATCTGCATGTGCGGGAACGACGGGGAGCGAATGCGCAGCCGGTAGGGGTGCGTCCCGCCGTCGCTGACCAGGTAGTAGGCGTTGGCGCCCTTGCTGCCCTCCACGGTGACGGCAGCCTGCCCTTCGGGAATCACGGGGCCCCAGCTCACGGCGAGGAAGTGATGGATGAGCGTCTCGATGTCGTGCATCGTCCGCTCCTTGCGGGGCGGCGTCGTGAGCGGGTGCGACGACTTGTAGGGTCCCGGCGGCATGTGGTCAACGCATTGGCGGATGATGCGGAGGCTCTGACGCATCTCTTCGATGCGCACCTCTGCGCGAGCGTAGGCGTCGCCGGCGCTCGCGGTCGGGATCTCGAAGTCGAGCTGCTCGTAACCGCCGTAGGGCCGCTGCCGGCGCCAGTCCCACGCCATGCCGCACGCTCGCAGGCCGGGACCGGTCACGCCCCACGAGATGGCCTCGTTGCGCGTGTACGCCCCGATTCCCCGGGTGCGCGCGCGAAAGAGCTTGTTTTTCATCACCAGCTTGTCGTACTCGCGAAGGCGCCTCGGGAGCTCGGCCAACAGCGTCTGCACTTTGTTCTCCCAGCCGCGCGGGAGGTCTTGCGCGACGCCGCCGATGCGAAACCAGTTGGGGTGCATGCGATCGCCGCAGATCTCTTCCACGATCTCGAGGACCTGTTCGCGGTCCCGAAACATGTAGAACACCGGGGAAAGCGCGCCCACGTCCTGGGCGAACGTGCCGTACCACACGAGGTGGCTCGAGATCCGAAACAGCTCACACAGAAGGATGCGGATCATCTTGGCGCGGTCGGTGACCGGAATGCCGCCGAGCGCCTCGACCGCCATCACGTACGGCAGGTTGTTGAGCACGCCGCCCAAATAATCGACGCGGTCGGTATACGGGATGTAGGTGTGCCAAGACTGGCGCTCGCCCATCTTCTCGGCGCCGCGGTGGTGAAAGCCGATGTCGGGTACGGCATCGACGATCTCTTCGCCGTCGAGCTGGAGAACCACGCGCAGCACGCCGTGTGTTCCCGGATGCTGGGGACCTACGTTGAGGAACAGATAGTCGACCCCGTTGGCCGAGCGCTCGAGTCCCCAGTCCTCGGGAATGAACTGCATCGCCTCGAGCTCGGCCTGCGCGTCTTCCTCGGTGAGCTCGTCGGGCCCGAGCTCCGTGGCGCGAGCGGGGTGATCCTTGCGCAGCGGGTGCCCCGGCCAGGTCGGCGGCATGAGGATGCGGCGTAGCCCGGGGTGGCCGTCGAATCGGATGCCGAACATGTCCCAGACCTCCCGCTCGTACCAGTTGGCGTTTTGCCAGAGCGGGCAGGCCGTTTGCAGCGACGGCCAAGGGCCGAGAAGCGGGACGATGATGCGGACGTCGGCGTTTCGCGAAAACGACGTGAGGTGGTACACGACGCGGAAGTCGGGCCCCCCGTCGCGTTCGCTGCGCGGCCGCTCGTCGATGGCCGTGAGGTCGAACAGCATCTCGTAGGGCCGCCCAATCCCCTGGCGCAACCAGTTCAGGATCGCCGGTGCGCGATCGGCAGGGACCTCGCAGGTGGGCAGTCCTTCGCGAGAGGAGATCGGCGCGACCACGTCTTCGCCGAACTGGGCGCGGAGCTCGTCGATGGGGGGCGCGAGGTTGGGCGAGCTCATCATGCCTCGTTGCGCGTCGTCGTTTACACTTCGTCACTATACGTCGCCACTATACGTCGTCAGGGGTGCGCAGCACCGTGAGCCGACGGCGGTCATCCTGGCGCTCGTCGCGCTGGGTGGGCAGCTCGGGCCGCTCCACGGGGCCGCCGACCGTTTGCACGAGCGGCCGCCGTTCGGTGCCGACGGCTTCTCGCAAAAGCAGCAGGCCCTCCATCAGCGCGTCGGGGCGCGGCGGGCAACCCGGCACGTAGACATCTACTGGAAGAAAGCTATCGACGCCCTGGACGACGCTGTAGATGTCGTACATGCCTCCCGAGTTGGCGCACGATCCCATGGAAATCACCCACCGGGGAGCCATCATCTGGTCGTAGAGGCGCTTGATGGAGGGAGCCATTTTTTTGAACACGGTGCCGGCGACGATCATGACGTCGGCCTCGCGGGGCGTTCCTCGGATGACTTCGGCGCCGAAACGGCTGATGTCGTATTTCGGTGTGATGCTCGTGGCCATCTCCACGTAACAGCAGGACAGTCCGAAGTTGAACGGCCACAAGGAGTTCTTGCGGCCCCAGGCCACGAGCTTCTCGAGGGTCGAGAGCGCGACGAGCTTCCCCGTCGCCTGATCGATTCGCGGGTCGCGGCGAACCACGGCGTCGTGGCGAGCGTTGCGCCTGCTCTCAGTGGGGCTGGTGATCCACCATTTCATCGCGGGCCTCCTCGTCTCGGAAATCAGCCGGTTTTGCATCTTCGGCTCCGTCGCGGTCTATCGCGCGGAGGAGCCTCGCCGGCGTGATGCGATCGTCTTGCTCTGTATGGGCCGTTGCGAATTGCGCGCGCGGCTCGCGCTAGTGTGAGGGGAGGGATTCGCGTTGCTGGCGCGCGAGCCGGGCGGAGGTGCCCCACAAGAGCGCGCCTTCGCGGTGCTCGTAGTACAGCGCCACCAGCAGGATGACGATGAACACCACGGCCCCCGCGAACCCGGGCGCGCCGAGCTCGCGCGCGGCCACGGCCCACGTGAGCAGAAAGACGATCTCGATGTCGAAGATCACGAAGAACATCGCGACCATGAAAAACTGGATGGATAGCGGACCGCGCGCGCTTCCCGTGGGAATCATCCCGGCTTCGTAGGGCGTATCCGCGCTGCGATCGCGGAGCTTTTCCCCAAGCCAGTGAGACAGCCCGAGCAAGGCGCCGGCAAGGACGATGACGAACAGGGCGTAGAGCGCGAGGGGCCAAAGACTCATGCGTTACCATCGGCCGCTGGCGCGTCGCGCTCACGGGGCGGCGCGCCTGTGCGGGGCCGAACAGGTGCACCCGCCGTGCCGGCTTATCGGCGGACGTGGGGCGGTTTCGCGGCGGCCTCGCTCGGGCGAAGGCGCCACGATGTGTCGCTCGCGCCGCTCGCTCCCGCGTGCGCGTCGTCTGTGGTAGCGTCGCGGCGAATGCGCGAAGCTCCGCTTTACCGCCGCGTTTTGATCGCCAACCGGGGCGAGGTCGCCGCCCGGATCGCCCGCACGTGCGACGAGCTGGGCATCGAGGTCGTGTTCGCCGTATCGGAGGCCGACCGCGAGGCGCCCTATACCCGCGGCCGCGACATCGTGCCGCTCGGGCCCGGGCGCGCCGATCAGAGCTACCTCGATCCCGTGCGCCTCGTGCAAGCGGCGCGGCAGGCGCGGGCGAGCGCCGTCCATCCGGGATGGGGCTTTCTGTCTGAGCATCCACCGTTTGCCGCGCTGTGCGCCAGCCACGGGCTGTCGTTCATCGGTCCGCCGGCCCACGTGATGCAGCTCATGGGCGAAAAGATACCGGCGAAGCGGGCGATGCGCGCCGCGGGGCTGAACGTGATCCCCGGCAGCGAGGGCGTGCTCTCCGGCGTGGACGAAGCCCGGCGTGTGGCCGACGAGATCGGCTACCCGGTGCTGCTCAAGGCCGAACGCGGCGGCGGCGGGCGCGGGATGCGGATCGCCCAGGGGCCAGACGACTTGGCGGCCGCCTATCAGGACGCGCAGAGCGAGGCACGCGGCGCGTTCGGCGACCCCAGTCTGTATCTCGAGCGGCTCGTGGAGGGCGGCCGCCACATCGAGATCCAGATCTTCGCCGACCGCTACGGCAACGTGATCCACCTCGGTGAGCGGGACTGCACCATCCAGCGGCATCACCAGAAGCTCATCGAGGAGTCCCCGTCCCCGGCGCTGTCTTTGGGCGAGCGCGCGCAGGCGGGCGAGGCGGCGGCGCGGGCCGCCGCGGCGATTGGCTACGTCGGCGCCGGGACCATGGAGTTTCTCCTCGACGAGTCGGGCGTGCTTCGATTCATGGAGATGAACACGCGCCTGCAAGTCGAGCACCCCGTCACGGAGATGCGCGCGGGGCTCGATCTGGTTCGCCACCAACTCCTCGTCGCGGCGGGGCACGAGCTCGGGATCAGCCAGGACGACGTCGAGCTGTCGGGGCACGCGATCGAGTGCCGCATAAACGCCGAAGACCCGGACGATGGGTTTCGCCCTGCCCCGGGCAAGATCCGCCGGTTCGCGGCGCCGCCCGACGAGGGCGGGGATGTGCGGGTGGATACGCACGTCGAGAGCGGCTACGAGGTGCCGCCCCACTACGATAGCCTGCTGTGCAAGGTGATCGCCCGCGGGGCGGATCGCGGCGACGCGATCGAGCGCATGCGGCGCGCGCTCGGCGCGCTGGTGTGCGAGGGCGTGCCCACGACCGCACGTTTGCACCTCGCCATCCTCGGCTCGCGGGCGTTTCGCGACGGCGACTACGACACGCGCGCCCTTCCGGAGGTCGGCCAGTAGGTTCGCAGCTCGCGCGGATTTGCCGGTGGACGCGCCGCCCGGAGGCCGGACACCGATTCAGGAGACTCGATGCCACACGTTCCCCTCGTCCCGATTGGAGCCGCCCGCGAGGAGGTCCTCGACGACCGCATGTTCGAGGAGCACCTCGGCGCGGCGTCGGAGCTCGAAGAGCGGCTGCGTGCGCGGCGCGCGGAGGTGAGAGCCGGCTGGGGTGAGAAATACGTCGCCCGCGTACACAAAAAGGGCAAGCAGACGGCGCGCGAGCGCGTCGCGGCGCTCATCGACGCGGATTCGCGATTTTTCGAAGTGGGCACCTTCGTCAACTACGGCGAGAGGTTCGGCGGCGAGCTCACCTCGCCGGCCGCTGGCGTCATCACCGGGTTCGGGCGCGTAGAGGGCCGCTGGTGCGTCGTGATCGCCAACGACAACGTGGTCGCGTCGGGTTCGTGGTGGCCGCGCACGCCGGAGAAGATCCAGCGCGCGCAGTCGATGGCGCTCAGGCTCCGGCTCCCCACGATTTACCTGGTCGACTGCAGCGGCCTGTTTCTCCCAGAGCAGTCGCGGAGCTTCCCCGGGGCGCGTGGCGCCGGCCACATCTTCAAGATGAACAGCCTCTTGAGCGCCCACGGCGTGCCCCAGGTGGCGGGCGTTTTCGGAGACTGCATCGCCGGCGGCGGCTACATGCCGATCATCAGCGATCGCGTGTACATGACCGAGCAGGCCTACATGGTCATCGCCGGCGCCGCTCTCATCAAGGGCGCCAAGAGCCAGAAAATTACCTCGCTCGACATCGGCGGCCCGGAGGTTCACGTTCACCAGTCGGGCTGCGCGGACATCCGGGTCCCCGACGACGCGACGCTCATCCGTTGCCTCCGCCGCGAAGTCGCGCGCCTGCCGAGCTCGGCGGCCGAGTTTTACCGCGGCGACGCCGGAGCCGCGCCGCCGCGCTACCCCGCCGCCGAGCTGCCCGGCCTGATCCCCACCGATCACCGGGAGGCCTACGACGCCGAGCAGGTGCTCGCCCGGCTGTGCGATCACAGTCTGTTCTGGGAGGTGATGCCGGAGGTCGGAGAGGAGATGATCTGCGGCGTCGGCCGGGTCGGCGGGCTTTACGCCGGGTTCGTGATCAATCGCCAGGGGCTCGTCGGCGATCCCGATCAGCCGGGGCAAAGGCGCCCCTCCGGCATCCTCTACCGGGGCGGCATCGCGAAGATCAGCGCGTTTTCACGAGCCTGCAGCAGCGACGGGATCCCCCTCATCTGGCTTCAGGACATCTCCGGGTTCGACATCGGCACCGACGCCGAGCGAAACGCGCTGCTCGCGTACGGCTCGAATCTCATCTACTCGAACAGCACGAGCGAAGCGCCGGTCTTCACCGTGCTTCTGCGCAAGGCATCCGGGGCCGGCTACTACGCGATGAACGGGCTGCCCTACGATCCGGTGGTGCAGCTGTCCACCAGCCTGTCCCGGCTGTCGGTGATGGAGGGGCGCACGCTCGCGATCGCCACCTACAACACCAAGCTGGACGACGACTTCGAGATCGTGGCGACGGACCCGGAGGAGCGGCGCGCCACGTTGGCGGGGATGCAAGAGGTGGAGGAGCGCATCGAGGCGGACATGGATCCGTTCGTGGCCGCCCGGCAAATGGACACGGACGAGATCGTGGACCTGGGTGACGTCCGCGCGTGGTTGGAGGTGCTCGTGGAGTCCAGCTATCAGAGCGCGGGGTACCGGCGCGTCAAGAATCCGCGGATCTGGACCATGCACGATCTGCGCGAGCTCGTAAGCGGGGTGAGGTGATGGCGGGCGCGGTGACTGGGCGGCTGTCTCAGCCGAGGCTCGTGGCGCGGAGCGAGGCGGCGGGCGAGGGACGGGTTGCGCTTTTGTCCCCTGCCGTCGGCTACTGGCGGCGCGCGCCCGCGGAGGGCGCGGTGGTGCTGCCTGGCGGCGACTTGGGCGAGATCGAGGTCCTCGGCGTGATCCACGAGCTCGTTGCGCCGGCGCGCGCGCGAGGCCTCGTGAGATCGATCGGCCAGCCCCGCCGAGGCCAGATTCCTGTCGGCTACGGCGATCGGCTCGCGGTCCTCGATCCCGACGCGGTGGGCGAGGAGGCTCAGCCCGAGGAGGCGGCGGCGGAGGCCGCGGTCACGGGGCTCGCGTTCCGCGCGAGCTCGAGCGGCCGGTTTTACAGCCGGCCGGCGCCGCAGAAGCCGCCGTTCGTGGAGGAGGGCCAGGTCATCGAGCGCGGGCAGACGGTGTGCCTCATCGAGGTGATGAAGACCTACAGCCGCCTGGCCTACGGAGGGGACGACTTGCCCGCCCGCGCGCGCGTCGCCGCGGTGCGGCCCGCCGACGGCGACGATCTCGCCGCGGGCGAGGTCATCCTCGATCTCGAGCGCCTCGAGGATCCGTAACCGGGTGCTCGGCGATTAGGGAGGCGCCTCGGCGTTCCCGTCGCGGGTGGTGAGCCATACGAGCGCGAACGTGCCGAGCCAGTGGCTGCCGGCGAAGTGCTCGCCCGTGACGCCAGTGAGGCCGGCCTTGCCGTGGGCAGCGGCGAGGCTGGTGAGCCTCAAAACGCGGGGATCCCCGGCGGGCATGGCGGCCGCGAGGCGATGGAGCATCCACGCGCGGCTGAGATTCAGGCCGTCGAAATGAACGAGTTTCCCGTCCGCGCGGTCGATCGTCCGCACGGGCGCAAACCAGGTGCCGAGCTCGGCGTCGAAAAGCTGAGGGAGAAAATCGCTCAGCCACTCGGAAAACTCGCCCGCGGGGAGCACCTGGGCCATGAGGTCGGCCTCCGAGAGCGCGGGCGACAGAAAATCGTGGGCGGAGGGCTCGTAGTGGAGCGGCGCGCCCGTGTCGCGTCCGTACAGGCGGCGCGCGATACGGCACACGAGCTCGTCGGCGTCATGGCGGCGGGTGACGCGGGCCCACTCGAGCGCGAGCGTCATCGCGAACGCAGACTGGTTGTGCTCGCCGGTGCGCGTGGGGTGCGAGAGCCTCCGAAGCCAGAAAAACAGATTCTCGGCCGCGCGGTCCTCGAGCGGCCGAACCGTATCGCGCAGGCCGAGCATGGGCGCGCCTCCGCGTTCGAGCTCGGCGGCGAGGGCGAGGACCCAAGCCGTCCCGTAAGGGACCTCGAACCGGGGCCTTCGCGCGAGGTGCTCCGACTCGCGAGCGACGTTTTCGACCGTGAGACAGCGCGAGAGCGCGCGCCCTAGGCGTTCGGCGAACGCCGCGTCCGGGAACAGCCGAAAAAGCCGCGCGAGCGCGAAGTGACCGTGAACCGCCGAGTGCCAGTCGAACGCGCCCCGGAACGCAGGCGTGCGCAGCCGAGGAGGTACGAGGTCGTCGTCGCTGTCTAGCTCCAAGACGACGAGGTTCGGGTAGTCGCGCAAAGCGGCGGCGAGCACCATGTCGGCGAGGCGCTCGGCGAGAGCGGGGGACAGCGCCGGGCCCCCGGGCCGTTTCGGGCTCGTCGCCACGCCAGCAGACTCGCGCGGGCAGGGCGCGCGGTCAAGGCGCGGGCGAAGTGCGCGCCGCGATCACGACGCCGCAGGCTTGGGGCCGACGAGCGACCGCAGGGTCGCGCGCGCCACCACATCACCCCCGGCGTCGAAGATGTCGACGGGCACCTCGTACTCGCGACGCTCGCTCGACGCGGGCACCGGCGCCTCGCACACGCCCCGCAGCTCGCCGCGCGCCTTTTTAAGGTAGTCGATGGACATCTTGGTGACGATGAAACGCCCGTCGTCCGGGAGCGCGTACGCGAGAGCCACGTTCCCGGTGAGCTCGGCGAGGTTGGCCAGCGCGACGGCGTGAACACTGCCCAAGTGATTGCGCACGCCGCGGCGGTCGCGAAGGCGCACCTCCGCATACCCCGCGCGGAGTTCGGCGACGTGGGGATCGATGGTGCCCGTGTAGGGCGCCATCGCGCCCACGATGCGGCTAAATACTCGGCTGCCGCCCGGGAGACCACTGAGCTTGTCCCAGCTTTGGCGAATCAGATTGACGTGCCCATCGGTCGAAGGGATGAGCTTGGTTACGGTGGCGGGGACCTTCATAGGCGAAAAACCTCCGGTGATCGTGCCCGGGTAGCCTACCCCAATCGCGGGATTGAAGGGCGGCGGGCGCCACCGCTCCGCAAAAGCGCGGCGCTCGCCCAGGCCTCGCTTCGAAGGACTCGCACCGCTCGTCGTGGCGGAGCGCGAGGAGGCCCCGCTGCGCGATGGCTCGCACCGCTACGCTCGCGATGTTCGCTTCCAGGGCCTAGCGTGAGCGAGACCTATGTTGTGCCGTTTCACCGGCGGCGGGCGAAAGTTCCCGCCGTCAGGGACGCGGCGTGCGCGCGTTCGGCCGGCACGGCGGCACGCCGGCCGCGAAGATCTCAGTGGAGCATCAGCGAGGAGGTGTCATCCTCTTCCATATCGTCGCGCAGATCCTCGCTTTCAAAGGGGGCCGAGCCCACAGTCGAGCAACGCAGGCAGCACCAGCGAAGGCGCCCTTCGTCGGGGCTCGCCACCACGTGGATCGGCGCTTCACACGCCGGGCATTCACCCATCCCGTGTGCGGCGTTGCTCTCCATGTTGAATTGAATGTCGGTCATTTCGACTCCTACGATCCAAGCGTCGTGAAACGCTGTCCCTTCCAACGGAATCACGATTTCCCTGGTGTCAAGGGTGGGGCGCCGGTAGGCGGCTTCGCGTCATCGATTTCCGCTGGGTATGGCGCAAGGTGTGCGCCGCCCGAACATCGATTGGGGGGCGCGCGGTGATCGTGGTCGTAGGCGGCGGCGTCGCCGGCTTGGCGGCGGCGCAGACGCTCGCTGCGGCGGGGCAGCACCCCATCGTCGTGGAGGCGCGTTCGCGGATCGGTGGCCGCGTATTTACCTACCGAGAAGGTCGGATGCTGGCCGACCTCGGCGCCTGTTGGATCCACGGCTACAAGGGCAACCCGGTCACCGAGATCGCCCGCCGTGAGGGGCTCGCCACGAAGCCGACGGCTCACGATGATCGGCGCATCTACGAGGCGCCCGGGGCGCACTTCAAGGAAGCTGAAGAGGACGCGTATCGGGCTTGGTTCGACGACAGGCTCGAGCGCGCCGCGGCCTTGGCGCGGCGCGGGGCGGAACGGCCGCTCGCCGACGGCATGCGCGCGGGGGCGGATCGCCTGCCGCCGCGGAAACGCCTGTACCTGGAGTTCGGCCTGAAGTGGATCGAGCTCGTGATGGGCGGGCCCGCGGATCGGCTGTCGCTCCGGCATTGGGATCACGACGAGGATCTGCCCGGGGGCGATCTGCTGTTCCCCGGCGGCTTCGACGCCGTGGTCGGCGCGCTCGCCGAGGGGCTGGATATCAGGACGGGGTGCGTCGTCCGCGCCGTCGAGCGCGGCGACGCCGGCGTCACCCTCGAGATCGAGGACGGCTCGCGCCTGCGCGCCGAAGCTTGCGTTTTGGCCGTCCCGCTCGGCGTCCTCAAGGCGGGCGCGCTCGCCGTCGAGCCCCCGCTGCCGGAGCCCATGCGCGAGGCGATCGGCCGGCTGGAGATGGGGCTGCTCGACAAAATCGTGCTCCGCTTTCCCCGCCGGTTTTGGCCTCGCACCACCTACCTCGCCGCGGCCCGCGCCGACTTCGCCGAGTACCCGGCCTTCTTCGATCCAGACGTCCCGGGCGGCCCGCCGATGCTCGTGGGGCTGATCGCGGCGCGGTCGGCGTCCCGCGGCGAAGAACTGAGCGACGAGGACGCGGCCAAGCGCGCCGTGAGCGCGCTCTCGCGGATGATGGACGGGGCGGTCATCGAGCCCGAGCGCGCGATCGTCACCCGTTGGGGGCAAGATTCGTTTTCGCGCGGATCGTACTCGCACCTGCCCGCGGGGGCGTCTCCCGCGGACTACGACGCGCTGGCCGCGCCCGTTGGCCGTCTCGCGCTCGCCGGGGAGGCCACGCACCGGCGCCACCCCGCGACGGTGCACGGCGCGTACCTGTCCGGTGTCCGCGCCGGACGGCAGCTCATCCGCGAGCTCGACCCGGGTTTCAATTCAACTGATCTTCGGTGAAGCCAGTCGAAATATCGGCGTAGATGCGATCTGGCGGATCGCCTGCGAGGCCGCGCAGGGTCGCCGGCGTGATCTGGTTTTCGAGCGACCAATCGGTCGGGGCGCGCGCCTCGACGCGCGCGTAGTGATCGGTGTAGCCGATCCAGCGCGCCGCGCCGTCCTCGGCCGGGTCGCCGGGCGTTTCCCACAGGACCTGGCGCGTTTGGCCGAGGAGTCGGCGCAGGTGGGCCTCCTTCTGCGCGCTCGCCACGGCCCGGAGCTCGCGCGCGCGGGCGCGCACGACCTCGCTCGGGAGCTGCCCGGGCATGCGCGCCGCCGTGGTCCCCTCGCGCCGCGAGTACCCGAATATGTGGATGTGCGCGAACCGCATCTCCTTGACGAACGACAGCGTGTCGGCCCACTCGTCGTCGGTTTCGCCGGGGAATCCGGCGATGACGTCCGTGGTCACCGCCAAGTCCGGAATGTCGGCCCTCAGGGTCGAAAGGAGCGCGCGGTAGCTCTCGGTGCTGCACCGGCGCGCCATGCGCTTTAAGACGCCATCACTTCCGCTCTGGAGCGGCAGGTGCAAGTGGGGCATGAGCCGCGGGTGGGAGAACAGGGCCCCGAAGTCCGAGGGGAGGTCCCACGGCTCGAGCGAGGATAGGCGAAGGCGCGGGATGTCGGTGTCGGCGCACAGCGCGCGCACGAGGGCGGGCAGATCGGCGCCGAGGTCCCGCCCGTAGCCGCCCAGGTGGACGCCGGTGAGGACGACCTCGCGATAGCCCGCCTCGGCGAGCCCGCGCACCTCGTCTACGAGCTCGGAAATCGGCCTGCTGCGCTCGCTCCCTCGCGCGATCGTGACCACGCAGAACGTGCAGCGGTTTTTGCAACCGTCTTGCGCCTTGACGAAGGCGCGCGTGCGCGACTCGCGGTAGACGTGCGCGCTGTCCGGCTCGCTGGCAAGCGCCGGCATCGCCGCGCTCTCGATCTCCCGCTCCACGCGGCTTACCAGCTCGTCCTTGTCGCTGTTTTGCACGATCGCGTCCACGCCGGCGAGCGATCGGGCCGACGCGGGCTCGAGCTCGGCGAAGCAGCCCGTGAGGACCAGGCGGGCTTCGGGGTTTTGGCGGTGGAGCTGAGATGTGAGCTTGCGGGACTTGCGCGCCGCCTCACGCGTGACCGCGCAGGTGTTCAGGACGATGATGTGGGCGCTACGCGGCGCGGCGACCACCCGGTGCCCCCGGGCGCGGAACTGCCTGGCCCAGCCCTCGATCTCCGCTTCGTTCAGCCGACATCCCAGGGTGTGTAAAAAGACGTTCATCGCGATCTCCAAGCCGGCGCCGTGAGCCGCCGTCGCCCCGAGGCGTCGAGCCGGACATCCGGCTCGTCGAGCGCGGTCCGATCCCAGCGCTTGCAGGTGACTTGCTTGTGCTTTTGGTCGAGGCCCTCGCAGTAGTTCGTGTACTCGCAGCGCCGGATCTCGTCACCGCGGCCGAGCCGCATTTTGAGAAACCAATCGGGGTCGGCGAGCGACTGCCGCGCCGCGGCCACGACGTCGGCCTCGCCGCGGGCCACGATGTCCTCCGCTTGGTCGAAGTGGTGGATCCCGCCGGCGGCGACCACGGGCGTGGATAGCCCGGTCGCGCGGACGCTCCTGCGCACGGTCGCGGCGAGGGCCACGTTGCGACCGAACGGGCCGCGCGCGTCGGAAAACACCGTGGGCATGCACTCGTAGCCCGAACGGCCGGTATAGGGGTACACGGCGGAGCCCACGGCGGGCCGTTTGGCGTCCTCGAATTTGCCGCCCTTCGAGATCGAAAGCACGTCGGCTCCGGCCTCCGCGAACTGTCGGCCGAAAAACGCGGCGTCGTCGGGGCCGCTCCCACCTTCGATGACCTCGTCGCCGAGGAAGCGAACGCCCACGGCCAGGCGGTCACCCACGCGCGCGCGCACCGCCTCGAGGACTTCGCGCGGCAGCCGGACGCGCGCCGTTTGTGAACCGCCGTAGCCGTCGGCGCGGGTATTTCGCGCCGATAAGAACGAGGCCATGGTGTAGGCGTGCGCGTAGTGGAGCTCCACGCCGTCGAAGCCTGCGCGCGCGGCGCGCTCGGCCGCGCCCGCGAACAGCTCCGGCAGGACCGTTGGCAGCTCGCGAATGTGGGGGAGCCAGGTGTCGGTGACGCGCTCGCGGTAGCCGCGGGTGAGATCCTCGTACTCGCGAGGGGTCAAGATCGCGGCGAGCGCGTCGTCATCCAGGCGCTCGAGCGCTGCGCGCACGGCCTCGGGCGCCGCGCGCAAAAACCGCTCACCAAGCCGCGCGGCGAGCGCTTCGCGGTGGTGGTCGCCGATCGCGAGAAACTCGCGCAAAAACCGCTCTCGCCGTGGGCGGCGCCTCACGCGCAAGAAGTCGATGAGCTGGATGAACAGCGCGGTGCGACCCCGGGACGCGTCGCGCACGGCGCCGGTGAGCTCGCGGAGGCCGCCCACGAAGCGATCATCTCCGATGCGCAAAAGCGGGCCCGACGGAATGTCGCGGATCCCCGTGGCCTCCACGACGAGGGCGCCGGGCTCCCCGGCCGCCAGGCGCGCATACCACTCGATGAGCTCGCGGGTGACCTCGCCCCCGCGGGTGGCGCGCCACGGCACCATCGCCGGGACCCAGGTGCGCTGGCGTAGCCAGACTGGTCCCACACGGATCGGTGAGAACAGCCGGGAGCGCTCGGCGCGCTCGCGGGTCGGCCAGCGCGCCTCCGGCAGCGGGTGGCGTATGCGTTCGGGCGGCTGCCACATCGGCGCTCGATGATAGGAGACGCGCTCGCGTTTTCAAGCTCGCCAGGGCGCCGGCGGTCCAAGCGGCGGGCGCGCGGCCCGCGCCGTGAGCTTCGAGCCCGCGCGTCCGTGATAGCATTTCACCTGGGAGAAGCTGATGATGATACGCAGCTCGCATCGCGCTATGGCGGCAACCCCGTGGATCGCCGCGGGCGCCCTGTCCGCTTGCGTGGTGGACGACATCGGCATCGGCCCGGACGCGGCCGAGCCTGAGGAGGGCGTTTGTCATCCCCTCGACGAGCAGGCTTGCCTCTTGCCGTTTCCCTCCTCCGCCTATCTCGAGGAAGACGCCGAGACCCAGACGGGTTTTCGGGTCGCGTTTCCCGAAACGGCGATGCCGCGCACGCGGTCGGGCATTCCCGTCGATCCGGAGCCTTATAATCGTAGGGACGGTTTTTCGGCTGCCGGCCCCATCCTCGTGTCGTTCCCGTCCGGCGTGGGCGAGCGCGGATTGCCTCCCGCCGACGATCTCGGCGCGTCCCTGTCCCAGGACGCGCCCATCGTGCTCCTCGACATGGACCGCGGCGAGCGCGCTCCGTATTTCGCCGAGGTCGACGCGAACCAGTTGGGCTCGACGGCCGAGCGGTCGCTCATCATTCGACCCGTGGATCGCCTCGAGCCGGGCACCCGCTACGCGGTGGCGCTGCGCGACAGCGTCGTGACGCCGGACGGCGACCCGCTGCCGGTTCCGGCGGCGTTTTCCGACCTGCGCGCGGGGCGCGAGCCCGCGAATGCCCGGGCCGGCGACGTCTCGCGCTACGAGGAGATCCTGACCGCGCTCGAGGAGGAGGGCGTGTCGCGAGACGAGCTCGTGCTGGCCTGGGACTTCGTCACGGCGTCCGACGCGTGGCTCACCCGCGATTTGCGCGCGATGCGAGACCAGGCGCTGGCCGCCCTCGAACAGGAGGAGGAGCTCGGCTACGAGCTCCGGGAGGTGGATGCGGGCTCGCCGCACGTGCACAGGCGGATCGAGGGCACGTTCGCGGCGCCGAACTTTCTCACCCGCGGCGAGGAGGACGATTCGATCATCCGGCGTTCGGACGCGGGGCGGCCCGAGCGAACCGGCACGTTTTCCGCCGAGCTCGCCGCGATCGTGCCGAGCTGCGCGGTCGACGCCGACGAGCCGCTGCCCGTCACGATATTCGGACACGGACTGATGGGCTCGGCGGCAGAGCACCTCGAGTTTCACGAGCTGTCCGTGTTCGCACAAGAGCACTGCCGGGTCCTCATCGGCACGGATTGGGTCGGCCTCACGAGCCGGCAGATTTCCCTCGCCGGGCAGGCGGCCGGCGATGTGAACCGCGGCCCGTGGATAGCCGAGAAGCTGGCCCAATCGGTCGTGAACTTCATCGCCCTGCAATACCTGGTCAGCGGTCCGCTCGGCGGCGACGACGCCTTTGAGGTCGCCGGGCGAGAGATCCTGGACGGCGACGACGTGTCCTACATGGGCATCTCGCTCGGCGGGATCATGGGGAGTGTGCTCATGGCTTACGACAAGGAGATCGAGCGCGGGGTGGTCGGCGTCCCCGGCGGTCCGTGGGGCATGCTCCTCGAGCGGTCTTTGTACTGGAACGTGTTCCAGGGGCCGCTGATCGGCGCCTACGGCGATCAGCTCACCTATCAGGTGGCGCTCAGTTTCATGAGCATGGCGTTCGAGCCATACGATCCGATCACCACGGCGCCGCGGGTTCGAAACGATCCCGTGGGCGATACCCCGAAAAAGCAGATTTTCATGTACCAGGCCATGGGGGACGCGCTGGTGCCCAATGTGGCGACGGAGATGCTGGCGCGCTCGATGGGGCTTCCGGTCACGTCGCCCACGGTCGAGCAGCCATGGGGGCTCGAGACTGCCTCTGGCCCTGCGCCGAGCGCGCTCACCATCTTCGATGAGAGCCCCGCGCCGCTGCCTCCCGAATCCAACGTGCCCCCGGATGAGGATAACGGCACTCACACCACGGTGAACTTTTTGGGCGCGGTGTCGCGCCAGGTCGCGCATTTCTTCGAGACGGGGGAGGTACGCAGCGAGTGCTCGCAAGGTGGTGAACCAGTGGCCTGCGACTGCGCAGACGGCGCGTGCGACTGAGTGCGCGAGAGACAGACGCTCGGCAGCGGTGCGGGCATGAGAGCTCGCAGTCGATCGGACTGTGGTGGGCAGACTGTTGGCGCGGACTGTCCGCGCGGGCTCTTGGCGGCGAGTTGGCGGACGGCCGGCGCGCGGGTTCCGCCTACTCAGGCCGCGGGCGCCTCGTCTTCTGGCGACCGGATCCAGCGCCCCGGCCGCGTCGGGCGCCTCAGCGCTCGCGCGAGCGCGTCGAGGAAGTCCCGCCTGGGCCAAAGGGTCGCCCCGAAGCGCGACAGGTGGGCCGTGTTGTCTTGGCAATCGACGATCTCGAAGTTCCACTCGCGAAGGTGGCGCACGAGATCGACGAAGGCGACCTTGGAGGCCTCGCTCGCCCGCGCGAACATCGATTCCCCGAAGAACGCGGCTCCGAGCGCAACCCCGTACAGGCCGCCTACGAGTTCTCCATCCCGCCACGCTTCGGCCGAATGGGCATAGCCGAGCTCGTGGAGCTCGATGTAGGCATCGCGCATGTCGTGCGTAATCCACGTCCCGTCCTGCCCCGGCCGGGGCGCGTCCGCGCAGGCGCTGATGACGTCGGCGAACGCCGTGTCGAAGCGGAGCTCGAACGGGCGCTTGCGCAGCGTCTTGCGGAGGCTTCGCGACAGGTGCAAATCGCGCGGCCGGAGCACCATGCGCGGATCCGGGGAGTGCCAAAGGATCGGCAGTCCCTCGCTGTACCAGGGAAAGATCCCATGTGCGTACGCGAGGAGGAGCCGCTCAGGGCGCAGGTCACCACCCACGGCGAGCAGCCCCGACGGGTCGGCTTGCTCGGGCGGCGGGAACGCCAGGCGCTCGTCGAGCCGATAGACCGGCATGCGATCGGCAGTGTAAGGAGCTACGCGTCGATTTTCCACCGGGGCGGCGCAGCGGAGGTGGGAGCGCGCGACTTACGTGGTTTCGGTTCGGCGCTGCGGGCGGCCGGCGCCCGCGATGGGGAGCTCCACGGTGAAGGTGGAGCCCTCCCCGGGGGCGCTCTCGACGTGGAGCGCGCCGCCGAGCGCCTGGACGAGCTGCGAAACGATGTACAGGCCGAGGCCTAGGCCGTCGTACTGGCGCGATGACACGCCCCTAACGAAGCGATGAACCACGGCCGAAACTTTGTCCTCCGGGATCCCGATACCCCGGTCTGACACCGACAGGCGCGAAAAGCCGTCCACCGCCTCGAGCGACAGCGCGATCGGGGCGCCGCGGCCGAACTTGATGGCGTTCGAGAGCAGGTTCGTGACGATCTGGTCGAGCCGGGCTCGATCCCAGTCGCCGACCAGGCTCGCGGGCCCGCGGATGGTGATTTCGGAGCCCGCGCGCCGCGCCTCCTCCTCGAGGCGCTCGGCGACCTCGCGTGCCAGGACCGCGAGGTCTACGGGCTCGATGTCGAGCTCCAGCGTGCCCGCCCGGACCCGCGAGACGTCGAGGAGCGACCCTGTGAGCTGCGAGAGACTCGCGACCTGACGATCGGCGATGTCGAGCGCGCGGCTCACGTTCGCCTGCGTGTTCGGGATCGCCCCGGTGCGGATGCCCTCGATTCCGAGCTTGAGCGACGTGAGGGGCGTGCTGAGTTCGTGCGCCGCGATGGACAAAAATTCGTCTCGAAGCTCGATCGACTGCTTCAGTTCGTCGTGGTAGCGCCCTCGTTCCAGCGCGAGGCTCGCGCGGAGGGCGAGCTCGGCGGCGGCGGCGCGCTCGTGCGGACCGAACGGCGGGCGGCCCTGCCGGCGCGCGACGTGGATCCGGCCGAGCGGGCGCCCCTTTGAGCGCAGCGGCAACGACAGCACGCTCGCGACGGCGAGGTGGCGGAGGATCTCACGGTGGCGGGCGTCTAGCTCGGCCCGGGCGAGGGCCTCGGCGGCGTTGGGGATCGCCACGGGCTTCTCGAGCTCGCGGGGCGGCACGAGGAGTCGGGGCGCGTCCCAGCCCGCCTCGTACTGGGTGAGCTCGACCAAAAGCGGCGAGCTGTCGGGATCGACGTCAGCAGCCGCTTTGCGGGCCAAGGCGCCATCGCCGTCGATGAGGTCGACGGCGCAGATATCGGCCACATCGGGGATGAAGGCCCGCGCGAGAGTCGAGGCGACGTCGTCGTGGCCGAGCGGTTCGAAGATCGTCGCCGTGGCGTCCTCGAGCCATCGGGCGCAGGTCTGGGCCCGGCGACAGGATTCCAGCTCAGCCTTGAGGCCCGCCACGAGCTCGCGGCGCCCGGACGGCGCCAGCTCGG
>SLNH01000074.1 GCA_007133195.1 Nannocystineae bacterium
ACAAGCGCCGGCGCTTTTCACGGCGCCGGCGCTTCCATCTTGCGGCGGCGGGGGAGCGGGCCGCCTACGTCAGGTCATCGCGATGTTATTCGATGACCACGCCCTCGCGGCACACACCGCTTAGGCACTGCAGCGGCGTGCAGCACTCAGCCGATTCCTCGCACTCCTCGCCGAGCGGAATGCAGCGGTCGGGGTCGTCTGGATCGTCCGGGCAGTCCTCACCGACCTGAAAGACCCGGCGATCGAAGCTGATCTCCGCATCTTGATTACTGGTGTCGAACGACTGCACGTGGAGGCCACCGAACGCACGGAAGCGCTGGTTACCCTGGGTATAGCCGCCAGGTAGGGCGTAGAGGAAACCACCGAGCCCCACCCTCTGGGGAAATGGAAACACACCAAGCTCCTCACCACCGACGTACATCCGGAACATGGCCGGGTAATTCGGCGACCCAAGCTGGGTGAGCTGCTGGCCGAACTCCGCCTCTCCTGCGACGAGGAAATCGAGCTCAGCCCCTTCGGCTGGCACGATTGTGACGCGGTGATCGAATGACACGTTGCCCCCCACATAGAGAGCTGTCCGGCCATGCGCCACAATGACGACTTCCTGGCCTGGGCCAACATTAATGTTGTCCAGGTAGTAGTTCCCGCAGGGAAGATCGATGCGAACGTCGCCCGCTGGGTTATCGAGCACGCCTGAATCGAAATCATCGAGCAAATCGTTATCGTTGTCGTCTGCGCGAGCCTCGACAATGTCCGCGATGGGCAGCGGCTCGTCGCAGTCCCCACACGCGTTGCGGACTTCTAGCTGCGGGTCCACTTCGAGCCCGTCCGAGTTTACGTCCGCGCCACTAAGCTGATCCTCGTCGCGAACGTGCAACGTGCCTCCAAAGTTCGTGGAGCCACCTTGGAAGTCACCGGTCACGAAGCCGTCTCCTCCGACGTCCAAGGTATTATTAACCTGGACGTCTCCACCGCAGTAGAGCTGCTGGCCGACCGTCGATTCCTTGCTGACACTCATGGGACCTTCCGTCGACCAGAACACGCCGGTGACCCTGGTCTCACCCTGGCTGGTGCTCGTGATGTTCTCATTCGCGCCCACGCCTCCACCAGGTGCACCTGGGATGTAGGCACCGACGGCGCTGTCAAAAGCGTCTACGTCTAGTACGAACCCAAGATTGATCGCTTCGCACGAACAGAGCCCGAAGCCAAAGGTGGTCTCGGCGATGTTACCTGCGCATACCTCCCCGTCGCCGTTGCCGTTTTCATCGTCGTCGCCCAGTCCTGGGAAGAAAATTGGGGGGCCACCACCTTCACAACCGTCGACTTCCTCCGTGCCGATTGCGTCCACGCATTGACCATAGACGCAGCCCTGGCCATCGCCACAGACCTCGCCGCCATCATCGGCGCAGCCTCCGCAGTTGTTACTGTCCCAGTTGGTATTGGTACATTTGCGATCGCACACCAGCGTCGCGTCCTCGGCATCCTCGAAAGTGGGGCATGCTATCTCCCCGTCCTCGCCGCCGTCTTCGGGGATGCACTCGCCGCCGGAACAGACTTCGCCGTCTTCGCAGGTGACGCCGCAGTCGCCGCAGTTATCGGGGTCGATGGCGCCAGGAATGCACTGGGGCTCACCATCGATCTCGCACTCCATCTGATAGGTCGGGCAGTCGTCGCCGTCCCCGATGGCGCCGTTGCCGTTGTCGCCGTTGCCGTTATCGCCGTTGCCGTTGTCGCCGTTGCCGTTGTCGCCGTTGCCGTTATCGGGATCGGCGTCGGGGCCGGCGCCAGAATCGTCGCCGCCGCACGCAGGGGCGGCTATGATGAGAGTGAGTAGTGCTAGGAATGTTACAAGTCGCGCTGCCATGCGTGGGGCTCCCCTAGGCCTTGAGAAACCCCGTTGATCGCGCCTAGGCTACCATAAAGCGGGCAAAACGATCGATTTTTTCGTTAGATGAGGGGACGGGGCGGCCGGCGGCGGGTGCGACATGGGCACAGCTGCATGCGGTGTTTGACCGGCGCGCCACTGCCGCAGAGATGATGGGCCCGCCGTCGCGCAGGTCTACAACGACTTCGATAAGCGCCTGCCTAAGCGCTGCGACAGACGAAACCTTTCTGTTGTCGCGTGTGCCTTGAGGCGTGGCGCCACGTAGATCGGCGCAAATGCCAAGGCTGCGGGAGCGCGCAAAGGCGCTCGTTCTGGTAGACTCGAGCGCCGATGAGGCTCTCGGATTGTGCTGTCGCGGGCCCGCTCATTGCCGCGGCGCTCGCACTCACAGGGTGCGACTTCGACGACACGGTAGGTCTGGATACGCCGTGCGCAGAGGCGAGCGGTTCCGGGCTCGGCTGCGAGCCGTTCCCGGTCGAGACGGCCGAGGACGCGTGCTGGAAGATGGTCGAGTGCAGCGCGATTCCGGTGGAAAGCTCGGATAGCTTCGACTGGGATCGGTGCGTGTCGTATCTGCGCGGGCTCGAGAGCTTCCGCCAGGAGTTCAGCCTCGCCTGCATCGAGGGCGCCCAGTGCGACGAGCTCAAGTTTTCGGGCTCGCCCGACAGTCCCTCGCGAAATCCGGCCAATTTTCCGCCATGTCTTCAGCACGGCGATCAGTAGCCCCCACTACCCTCGCGCTCGCCGCGCTGCTTGTGTCCCTCGCCGCCCAAACCGGAGAGGCGCAGGCCGACGACGTGGACGAGCTCGCCGAGCTCCTCACCGAGCGGCCCGCGGATATGGACGAGGGACAGTGGCGCCGCGAGCGGCGGGAGGCGGCGCGCCAGCTCGGTCGGGTCGGCGACGAGCGCGCCGTGCCCGCGCTCATCGAGGTGGTGGAAACCGAGACCTTCGATGTCGTCGCCGAGCACGCGATCGACGCGCTCGCCGAGATCGGCGACGACCGCGCCGTGCCCGCGCTAAGAGAGGCAGCGGGCGATCCCGACCGAGACAGCGTGATCCGCTCGGCCGCCCGGCGCGCCCTCGCCGAGTTTGGCGCCGACCCAGAGCCGGAGGACGAGCCCGATCCGAGCGGGACCGATCCAGACGAGCCGCCGGGGAGCGGCGAGAGCGACGCGAGCGAGCTGCTTCGCGATCTCGACACCGAAAGCGCCCCGGAAGGGCCCGAGTTCGCGCCGGACGTGCTCGCCGCCACCGACCGGCTCACGTTCGCGGCGGGCGGCGCGCGCTTGGAATACGACACGGTGCGCAGCACGCCCGCGCTCGACGGCGACGTATCGGCGCTTTACGAGCGCCTCGTCGAAGAGGAAAACCGCGGCACCCTGCTCCGCCTCGGCGCCGACGCGAGCGCCGGGGTCATCGACTTCGAAGATAGCGGCGCGTCCTCGGGAACGCTGAACACGGGCCTCCGCGCCACCGGCGAGGTGCGGTTTTACACGGGC
>SLNH01000343.1 GCA_007133195.1 Nannocystineae bacterium
GCGAAGATCGTGAGCCACGACGCTCAGCAGGTGCTCGCGGGCTTGCGTGCTCTCGCGCGCCTTGCGGTAGAGCTCCGCGTTGGCGATGGCCATCGCCATCCGGCTGCCCAGATCTTCGACCAGGGCCAGTTCTTCGTCCTCGAACACCCGGTCGACGGGGGCCACGAACACCATCCACCCAAGGAGCCTCTCGCTGCGCGCGAGCGGCGCGATGAGGACCGTCGCCGGCTTACCGCCGCCGCCATCGTCGACCTCGGTGACGTGGGCGCGCCCGCGCTGAAGCGATCCGCGGCAGCTCTTGACCACTTCCGCGAGCCCGCTCGGAATTGGGCCGTCCGCGCCGTGCGGGGCGTCTCCTTTTTCGAGCGACAGCCTCCTCGTGCCTCCCTCCTCGCTCATGAGCTCGACCACGCAGCGCGCGCCGAGCTCCGCGGACGCGAGGCGCACCACCTCGGGGATGGTGCGTTCGTAGGAGTCGTGGACGCTCAGGCTACGACTGGCCTCGGCGACGAGCGCGGCCCGGCGGCGCGACGTCTCGGCGCGGCCGCGCGCCCGATCGGTCCGCTGCATGGTCGCCGCCAAGCGACCGCCGAAGCTCCACGACAGCACGGAGATGGCGCCGAGCGCGAGCACCGCGAGCCACAGCCCCGTGCGCAGGCGATCGTCTGCGTGACGAAACGCGTACGACGCGGGCGTCGACAGCAGCACCGTCCAGCCACGCTCGGGGATCGGAGCGTAGGCGGCGACGATCGTTTCGCCATCCTGATCTTGGGTGACCGCGGCGCCCACGTCGCCGCGGAGCGCGTACGACGTGGCGTCCTCTCGCTCGGCGGCCGGACGCGGCGGATCCTGCCAACCCGCTTCGACGTACAGATCCCGCTCGCGATCGACGAGCTGGACGTGCGACTGCGACGGGATGTGATCGGCGACGGCGTCGTGCAACCACTCCATGGGGATCGAGGCGAGCACGGCCGCCGATGAACCGTCGGCGGCGGCGACGGGCACCGCCACGCGGATCGCGGCATCCCCGCGCGCGCCGTGCACGACAGGGCCCCCGACCACGGGCTCCGCAGACGCGATCGCCTTTTGGATATAGGCGCGATCGCCAGCGGAAATCGCCTCCTCCCCGTTCGGGGCTGCCGCGATCGGGGCGCCCTCGCGATCGGCGACGGCGAGCATGTCCCAGTGCGGCACGACCTCGAGCACGCCGCGCAGATGCCGGCGCAGGGCGTCCGGATCGCCGAGGCCGGTTACCAAAGGGCTGGTGGCGACGAGCTCTGCCTCGGCGACCTGGTTTTTCACCACCTGCTCGAGCGCGAACGACGTGGTCACGGCGCGGAGCTCGTATCGCTCGACGACCTGATCGCGGTGCGCGTCGGCGCCCTGCACGACGAGCCAAATCGCGAGACCGAAGGCCGGCAAGGCCGCGGCGAGGATGGGCAGGAGGATACGGATCCTCCGTTGCGCCGTGTTCTTGTTATTCCGCGGCACCCTCCCTCCTAAGGCGCCCCCCCGACGTGGCGTGATGATGCAGGACTATGCAGCTCCGGATCATTCACGGCAAGCTTTGCGGTCGCTCCCCCGAATTTGGAACCCGGCTCGGTCGCCCGGGCGTGAACCGCGCCCGCGCCCTGCCACGAACATGACGCGAGCTCCGCGCCCGACTGCCCGAGCGCCAGCGGCACCGGGGCTGCCGTCCCGAGCTCGCGCGCGTAGCAGTCGATGAACGATGTTACGCGCGCCTGCGCAAGATCACCACCTGATCGAGCTGGTCGCCGCCGAACGACGAGGGCCGATCGAGATCGTAGTGAAAGTCGTAGGTGGCCACGTGCTCGAGCGCCGGCACCGTGCGCAGCACCGCGCGAAACTCCGGCGCGCTGTAGGTGCGAAACCACCAAGACGTCTCGTAGCGCTCGGCCTGCCG
Organism: Nannocystineae bacterium; assembly: GCA_007133195.1. Taxonomy (GTDB): domain Bacteria; phylum Myxococcota_A; class Polyangia; order Haliangiales; family Haliangiaceae; genus SLNH01. The sequence goes on from SLNH01000343.1 coordinate 1,925, forward strand.
ACCCCGGCGGGCGACGAGCCGAGATCTCAGCCGTTCCCGTCGCCGCCGGCGATCGGGTGGCCAAGCCTCGATCGTGCAGGCGACGCGGATACCCCGGCGCTCGCCCTCCCATCGCTCGCGATCGCCGGATCGGTCGCGGTAGTCGGTGAGGTGAAAACCGAGGGCGTAGACCCCTCCCGGAGCGAGCGCCTGCGCCACGCAGGACAGGTGCGCCCGCGCGTCGGCGTCGCTTTGGAGGTATTTGAACGAGCTCACGAGGCAATGAGCGAGATCAAACCGCTCGCGGGGACGGTAGGATTCCATGTGCCCCGCCTCGACCTGCGCGCTTAGCCCCGCCCTCCGAATGCGGCGCCGCGCGTAGGCGACCATCGGCGAGCTCGCGTCGTAGCCGAGCGCCCGATAGCCGCGCTTGGCGAGCGCGGCGACGAGGCGCCCGCTCCCGCACGCCGGCTCGAGCACGCGCACGCCCCGCGAGCGCACGTGCCGGGCGCGGATGCCCTCCAAAAAGTCCACCTCCACATCGGTGCGCCCGGCGAACACGATGTCGTAGTACCGGGGGAGCGCGTACCAATCGACCTGCCGGTAGGGCGCCGCCATGATGTCTCCGTTGTCCGCCGCATTCGGCGTCGATGCAACCTCGCAGACTGCGTGATCCGCCCCCCGCCCACGGAACCCGCCGCGCCGCGCCTCCGGATCGAAGCCGTGCGCCCATTCGCGCGCGAGGCGCCGACCGCGTTACCCTCCTGGCCGTGACCACCGACCGACCATCCCAAGCCCCGTCCCCACCTCGCCCGTTCCGCGTCCTCGGCGTGCAACAGATCGCCCTCGGCGCTCGCGACAAGGCCGAGCTCCGTTCGCTGTGGTGCGATCTGCTCGGCATCGAGGCCGTGGGCCACTACCGGAGCGAGGCCGAGAATGTGGACGAAGACATCCTCCGGGCCGGCGCCGGGGCCGCCGGCGTGGAGATCGACCTCATGGAACCCGTCGATCCCGACTCGAAGCCCAAGACCCACGAGCCGCCGCTTCACCACATCGGCCTTTGGATAGACGATCTGCCGGCGGCCGTAACCTGGCTTCGCGGGCGAGGCGTGCGGTTTACGCCCGGCGGCATCCGCCGGGGCGCGTCCGGCTACGACGTCTGCTTCATCCATCCGAAAGGCTCGCAGGAGGCGCCCGAGGGCGGGCGAGGCGTCCTCATCGAGCTCGTTCAAGCGCCGCCCGCGATCGTCACCGCGATGGAGGCCCTGGCTTCCGGCGGCGCGCACGCGTAACGAGCGCTCCGCCCGCTCGCACCGTAGGCGCCACCCGCGCACGCCCGGGGGATGAGCTCTACGGAGAGAGGCTCTCGAAGGCCGCGTCGACCGCGGCGATCATCTCTTGGGCGCTGGCAAAGCGCGCGTCGGGATCCTTGACGAGCGCCCGCGCGACGAGCGTCTCGAGCGCGTCCGTGCACGCTGCCGGGTCCACGCCGGAACCCGCGAGCGTGGGCCGCTTGCCCGAGACGTGCTTGCGCAGGATGGACATCGCGTCCGGGCCGTCGAACGGCCTGTGCCCGGCGAGCATCTCGAACAAGATGCAGCCGATCGCGTAGAGATCGGCGCGCCCGTCGAGCCCGCGCGACAGCGCCTGCTCCGGCGACATATATGCGGGCGTCCCGAACACCGCGCCGGTCTGGGTGAGCGTCTCGTCGCCGATCTCGGCGGCGGCCAGCTCGCCGATCAACTTGACGATGCCGAAGTCCAAGATTTTGACTTGCTCGAAACCACCCGGCCCCCTGCCGAGCATCAGATTGTCGGGCTTGAGATCGCGATGAACCATGCCGAGGCTGTGCGCGTGGCCGACGCCCGACAGGGTCTGCCGCGCGATGGGGAGCGCGCGAGGCGGCGCGACGGGCCCCTCATCGATTACATCGCCTAGCGAGGGCCCGTCGACGAGCTCCATGACGAGATAGGGCGAGCCGTCATCCAACCGGCCGTAGGCCTGCACGGCGACGATGTTCGGATGCTGGAGGAGCCCCGAGGCCTTGGCCTCTCGCTCGAAGCGCGCCTCGAGGTCGCCGGCGCTGTCCATCTTGGCCGACAGCGCCTTGAGCGCGTAGCGCGCGCCGGTGCGCGCGTGCACGGCCTCGTAGACAGCGCCCATCGCGCCGCGCCCGATCAGGCGACGGAGCTCGAATTGCCCCTCGACGATTTCACCGATCCGCGACTCGTCGTCTACCGGCCGCTTCCGGGCGGCCGACCCAGAGCTCGCGCTCGTCGGCTCACCGCCGCCGGCCCGCGCGGAGCCGCCGCCCGCGCCCCGCGGGGTGCCGGCGTCTTGCGCCCCGTCCGCAGCGGGCGTGTCTGCCTCACCGGATTTTCGCGCCTCCTCCGCAGCGTTGTCGCGGGTTCCCGCGCCGGGAGGCGGAGGCGGCATGGGGAGGGTATCCTTGGGGGGCCGCCCGGGCATGTGAGGAGTGTACTACGCCACCGAGAGGCGCCGCGTCCGCGCGGCGCTGAAACCTCGAAAACCGCGCCGCGAACCGACGAGTCTGACGCATGCAAAAACTCACCCTCTCGGAGCTCGAAGCCCGCGCTGCGGAAGTAGACGCGGTCGCCCAGAGCACTCCGGATGTGGATGCCTTCTGCTCGTCGACCCATTGGGTCCTGCCGGCCAGCGCGGCGCTCATGCCCGCCGGCTCGCACTGGCTGTTCCGAGGGAGCGCCGGCTTCGCCATGTCGGTTCAGCGCCTTCACCACGGCCTGCGATGCGTGGAGCCTTTGGAGGCGGGGTGGGGCCTGGCGTGCCCGCTGCTCGGTCCGGACCCGGGGGAGATCGTTGCCGAGTTCGCCGACCTGTGCGGAACCCGGCAGGACCAGTGGGACGTTCTGCTGCTTTGTGGCATTCCGCGCGACACGCCGCTCCTCGATCAGGTGGTGCGCACGTTCGGGGCTCGCTATCCGCTGCGACTGGGACCGACGACGACGCGCTACGTCGCGAGCCTGGCCGGCGGCCTGGACGGGTTTCTGTCGCGCCGGCCCCGGAGTTTGCGCAAGTCGCTGCGCAAGGCCGAGCGCCGGGCGAGCGAGCTGGGAATTCGCTTCGAACATCACCGTCCCCAAACCGAAGCGGAAGCCGAAGCGCTTTACGACCGGATTCAGCGGGTCGAAGCGCGGAGCTGGAAGGGACGCGCCGGCTCGGGACTTGCGGCTCCCGAGATGCGCGAGTTTTACCGGTTGATGACGCGGCGCCTCACCCGCAGCGGCCGGCAGCGGACGCTCGTGGCGACCCGCGAGGGTCATGACGTCGGCTACGTGCTCGGCGGGGTGCTCGGCGACACCTACCGGGGGCTGCAGTTTAGCTTCGACGCCGACTACCGCGACTGCGGGCTCGGAAACCTGTGCCAGCTCGAGCAGATTGCGATCCTGTGCGAGGAAGGCTGCCGGTATTACGACCTCGGGACCGGGCTCGAATACAAGCAGCGCTGGGCCGAAACCGTACGAGAAACCGTGGCCTTGCTCGTCTTACACCCGCGCGCAGCGGGCGCTGCCCCGAGCTAGCCAGGTGTTCCACATCAGTTTTCCGGCCGCTTGGGTATGTGCGGCTACCCAAATGTGTGCTTCGGGGGCAGCGGTTGTCAGGACTTTCGGTGCGCGTGACCCACGTATGCGGGATCCCGTTTTGCTAAGTTCGACTTGATGTCTGACCCGCGCGAGGGCTCCTGTGAGCCAAACCGTCTCGCCTCCGCCGTCCTGGCGGCCCGGGCGCGCGACGGGCGCTCCGCGCGCGGCGGCCCGGCGGCGCCGCCCTCTGCGCGCCCGACGCCGACGCCGCGGCTCGCCGGCCGGACCATCGCCGGGCGCTACGAGATCCTCGGCCTCGCCGGTCGCGGCGGCCTGAGCCGGGTGTTCCGCGTGCGCCACACCAGCCTTGGCAAGCAGTTTGCGCTCAAGGTGATGAACGCCGACTTGTCCGGGGACGAGGAGCGGCGCGCGCTGTTTTACCGCGAGGCACAGGTGGCGAGCGCGCTCATGCACCCCAACGTCGTATCCGTCGTGGATTTCGGCGAGGACGAAACGGCCGGCGCGTACATGGTCATGGAGTACGTGGAGGGCGAGTCGCTCGCCGAGCGCCTCCACCGCCACCGCCGCGGGCTGCCGCCCAAGGTGTTTTGCGACGTGCTCCTCCAGCTCGCCGAGGCGCTCCACTACATTCATACCGAAGGGGTCATCCACGGGGACATCAAGGCCGAAAATGCGATCTGCTGGCGGGTCCAGCGTTCCAGCCGGCGCCCCTGGCAGCTCAAGATCCTAGACTTCGGCCTGGCGTTCCTCGAGAGCTCGGACACCCTGCCCGCCACGGTCGGCGGAACGCCGGAGTACATCGCGCCTGAGCGCCTGCGCGGCGCGCCCCCTCACGTGGCCACGGACATCTACAGTTTGGGCATCCTCGGCTACGAGCTCCTCACGGGCAACGTCCCCTTCACCGGCGAGACCGAGCAGGTGATCGAGCAGCAGCTTTACGCCGATCCGCCGCCCATCAGCGCCCGCCGCGGCGAACCCGTGGACAAGCGCATCGACGCCTTGATCCGGCGCGCCATCGCCAAGGATCCAAGCGCCCGCCACGACGGCATGGAGGCCTTCCTCTACGAGCTGCGCACGGTCATGGACATGCTCGGCATAAGCCATCGGCCTCGCGTGATGTCGGCCACCGCGCCCGCGCCCGCCCGCGATGTCAAGCAGGCGGCGGCCGCGGCGGCCTTTCAGCGCGCGCCGTTCGGGATGGCGGGGATCAACGTGGACGGCGCCGTGGTTGTGGGGAACCGCGCGTTCGCCAAGTTCCTCACCGGTGACAAGCGCGCCCCGATCCCCGAGGACGCGCTTTTGTCCTCGCGCCTCCTCGAGCATTACCCGAGTTTGCTCCGCGACCTCCGGCGCGTTCACGTCAAGGGCGTCAAAGCCCGCAAGGAGCTCGTGATACCGGGCCGCGACGGCTCGCAGAGGCGGCTCACCGTGGTGATGGCGCCGGGAGACGGGAGCGCGCTCGGCGACGTGCACGTCACCGTGCTCGCGGGCCACTTCGAGGACGAAGTGGCAGCTCCGTAGACAATCCGATAATTCGTCCCCGCGTCCGTCATTCGCCGCGCGGCTCGAGCTGAAGCTCGAACGCGGCGCGCTTGTCCTCGCGTCCCGGCGCGGGCTCGAACGCCGAGGACTCCGCGGTTACGTGCGCGGGCTCGAATCCTGGCTTTGCTGCGCGGAGCCGGTAGTCGCGGTCGGCGGGGACTCCACGTATCGCCACGTCGGGTAGCACCCCGACGAACAGCCACACATCCGCGCCGCGCGGCTCGCTGTCGATGTGAATGCGGCCGTCGCCCCGGGCAGTCGGACGGAACGCGTCCCCTTCCGGTTCGTCCGGAACGTGATAAGCCTCTGGCCCGGGCCCGCCGTCCTGCGGCTTTAGCTCTGCGCTCACCCACACCCCGACCTCACCCTCCCGCTTGGCCCACCGAGAGGGAAGCACGGTGACGTCGTGCGCGGCGCGCTCCGGGTACTCGACCCGGAGCTGATGCGGCATGTCCACCGGCAGAGGCGGGCTCTCGGCCGGCGCCTCGCCGAGGTGTAGCCAAACCCCGGCCCCCGCAGGGGCGCCCGCGATCTCGATGCCCCCGGCCGCCTGGCTCCGGCTCGCGTCCGCGGCGGCGCCGGCGCCGCCCGCGCCCCCGAGCGAACCGGAGACATCGCCCAGGTACGCCACCGCCGCGCCGCCCCCCGCGACCAGCGCGAACGTGACCACCCACAGCGCGCGCTTGCCCGACTTGAGCTCGGGAACAGGTTCGCCCGCCACGTCCGCAAGCGGGTCGGCATTCGTGGCCCCGAGGCTTGCCCCGCTGCCGGCGGCTTGGGGATGGGCCGAAGCAGGCCGCGCCCTGCGCCCTCCCCGGTCGGTAGCGATCTGCTTCGCCCGCGCGGGAGTGGGCGTGCGCGCCGGGACATCGACCGCGGTGGCTCCCTCGGAAAGTGACGCCGGTTCAGTAACGCCGACTTCTGAGCCGTCCGCACCCTCGGTGAGGGAATCGAGGGCATCATCTAGCGACAGCGCCGCAGCGCCCGCCTTCATCGCGAGGTTTGCCACCCACGGCCGGTGCGACGAATCGCGCCCCGCGCCGAGGCCGTGGTTTTCGCTCACCATCTCCTCGACGAGCTCCGCGAGCGAGCGCGTGGACAAAGACAGCGCGTAGTCGCGAGCGAAGGCCTCGAGGTCGGCCTGCATCGCGCCGGCGCTGGCGTAGCGCTCGGCCGGATCCTTCGACAGCGCCTTGACCGTGATGCGCTCGAGCTCGCGCGGGTAATCCGGGTCCAGATCCGAGGGCGCTGGAGCGATGCCTTCCGCGATCTCGAGCACGATCTCGTACTCGCTCCGGCCGGTGAACAAAAAGCTCCCCGTGGTGAGCTCGAACAGGATGATGCCGAGCGAAAACAGGTCGCTCCGAAAGTCGAGCGGTTCGCCCCGCACCTGCTCGGGCGACATATACCCGAGCTTGCCCTTGAGGCCTCCGCCCTGCGTCTCCGCTTCGCGGTTCGTAGCCTTGGCGATCCCGAAATCGACGAGCTTGACGCCGCCTTCTCGGGTGAGGAGCACATTGTGGGGGCTGACATCCCGGTGGATGATGTGAAGCGGGTTGCCCTCCGCGTCGCGTTTTCGGTGGGCATGCTCGAGGCCGTCGGCGAGGGCGACGACGATGTGCACCGCGTTTTCGAGCGGCATCACCTCGTCGCGCTCGTCCAAGATCTGCTGGACGTTACGCACGTCGATACCGTCGAGGTACTCCATGGCGATGAAGTACTCGCCGTCGACCTCCTCCACGTCGAAGGCCTGGACGATGTTCGGGTGGTGCAGCGTCGCCGCGATCCGCGCCTCGTCGAGGAGCATCTGCACGTACTCGGCGCTCTTCGCGAGATCGGGCCGGATGCGCTTGAGGACGACGTCGCGCTCGAAGCCTGCCCCGCCCTCGAAGCGCGCGAGGTACACCTCGGCCATACCGCCCCCGGCGAGGCGCCGTTTTAGGCGATAGCGTCCAAGGCGGACGCCTCCTGGCGCGGTCATCGCTTCCCGAACCTCCCTGCCGTTGAGCCTAATGCGGCCCGAGAGGTGGCGTAAAGGCCCCCTGCCGGATAGACTCCGCCCCGCTTTCGATTATGCTCACGCTGCGTTCGATCATCGGAGCGGCCATCCTCACCGTCGCGCTCGCGGTCACCACTGCGCCGCGCGCGCTCGCCGAAACGCCGCTCCCCGAGCCGAGTCCGCGAGCCTCGGTCTACGATGTCGCCGGGGTCGTCGACGAGGCTACGACGCGGATGATGGAGCAGCGCCACCGCGAGCTGTTCGATACGACCGGCGTCGCGATCGTCGTGGTCACCGTCGAGGAGCTCGAGGGTGAGACGATCGACCAGCTGGCCGTGCGCGTCGGCCACGAGTGGGGCGTGGGCGGCGAAGACGACGACAAAGGGATCGTGATCGCTTTGTCCGAGCGCGATCGGGAGTTTTTCGCGGCCACGGGCTACGGCGTCGAGGGCTATTTGCCAGACGGCCTCGTCGGCGCGCTGCTCGACGAACACGCCATGCCGCTCCTGCAGCGAGACCAGTTCGGTCCGGGGCTGAACGCGGCGAGCCTCGCGCTCGCCTCCATCGCCGCCGACGAGCACGGCGTGGCGCTCACGGGGCAGGGAACCTCCCCGCCGCCCCAGCAGCAGCCGCAAAGCCTCCGCGGGGGCGCATCGGACGCGCAGGCCGACGCGTTCGGCATCGGCGTGATGATCATGGGCGCCGTCGTGTTCGTCTACCTCGCCATCAAGCACCCGCGGCTTCTGCTTTTCATCTTGATAATGATGGCCGCCCGCGGCGGTGGCCGCGGCGGCGGCGGCGGGTTCGGCGGCGGTGGCGGCTTCGGCGGGTTCGGCGGCGGCGGGTTCGGCGGCGGCGGCGCCGGACGGAGCTTTTGAACTCGGGGCTGGGAGCCTACATGGCAAAGCGAATCACCCATCACCATCTTTTAAGCGCATTCGTCGACCGCCTCGAGAGCGCGCTCGGCGACAAGCTCCTCGCGGTCATTTTGTACGGCTCGGCCGCCCGCGGCGACTTTCACGAACGTTCTAGCGACTTCAACGTCCTGATCGAGCTGTCGGATCTCGAGCTCGACTCGCTCGCCATGCTCGGCGATCCGATCTCGTGGTGGCTGCGCAGGCGGCAGCCGATGCCGCGGATGTTTTCGCCCGCCATGATCGCCGAAGCCTCCGACGTGTTCCCCATCGAGTTTTTGGACATCTCCGAGCACCACGTCGTGCTCTTCGGCAAAGATCCGTTCGCCGACCTGGAGATCCACACCGATCACCTGCGCATCCAGTGCGAGCGGGAGCTCCGCGAAAAGATGATGCGCGTGCGCGAGGCGTTCGTGGAGGCCCGGGGCAAGTCCAGGCGCCTAACCCGGCTCCTCGCCGAGTCGTATCCGGCGTTCATCGCCATCTTCCGCGGCTGCCTTCACCTCGAACGGCGGGAGATCCCGGCTCACAACACGGAGGTGGTGCGCGCGTTTTGCGAGCTCGCGGGCATCGAGAGCCGGCCGTTCATCGAGCTGGAGGAGCTCTTGGACGAAGACCGCGATCCCCCGGACCCCGAGGAGTTGTTTTTTCGCTACTACCGCGAGCTGACCCGCGCCGTGACCACGATCAGCCGATTCGGGAAGGCTGACGAGCCCGCGGCGCAAGGAGAGCCCACATGAACAGATCGTTTCTCCCCTTCGCCATCGTGCTCGGCGTCGTGCTCGTCTTGATCCTGGGCACGGGCGCCTGCCTCGTGAGCGGCTACAACGGCCTGGTGAACAAGGAAGAGGAAGTCGAGGCGAGCTGGGCGCAAGTCGAAAACGTGCTCCAGCGGCGCGCCGACCTCGTGCCGAACCTCGTGAATACCGTGAGGGGTTACGCCGACCACGAAAGCGAGGTGTTCACCCGGGTCGCCGACGCGCGAAGCAGGCTGCTGGCGGCCGAGGGCCCGGAAGAGGCCGCCGAGGCCAACCAGGGCCTATCCTCGGCCCTTGGCCGGCTCATGGCCATCCGCGAGGATTACCCGGAGCTTCGCGCGAGCGAGAGCTTCACGCGCCTTCAAGATGAGCTCGCGGGCACCGAAAATCGCATCTCGACGGAGCGTCGGCGCTACAACGAAGCCGTCCGCGAGTACAACACGTCCATACGCCAGTTCCCGGGCAGCATCCTGGCCGGCGCGTTCGGCTTCGAGGCCAAACAGCACTTCGAAGCCGAAGATGAAGCTCACACCGCGCCCGAAGTAGACTTCGACTCGTAGGTCACGGCGGCGCGCGCGGCCGGCGCGGGCTCGGCGTCACCCTGCTTCCGCTGTCGGCGGTGGACGTCGAGCTCGGCCGCGAGTCCGGCGCCGTGGCCCGCCCCATCGTGGCCACATCGCCCTACCGAACAGTCGGCCTCGCCTGGCGGCGGGGCTCGGCGCGGCGCGACGGCTTTCGCGCCCTAGTGCTCTGCCCAGGCGTAATGATTCGCTCCTTGCGAGCCACATCGCGTGCCTCGCAAGGAGCGAAGAAGGAGCGTATTGATCATACGTGACTGATGAGCGACGCAGCGAGGCGCGTGAGGGGGCCGCAAAACGGATCAGAACGCCTTGGTCGGAGCACTAGGCGCCCGGCTGGCCAAGGCAGCCGCTCACGCCCTGCCCGGGCTGCGGGTCCCCTGAACCCTCGGGCCCCTCGCCCGCCGCCGCACCGCCGGGGCCTCGGTCTTCCGACAGTTTCCAAAGCGCGATGATGAGCTGGGCTCTCGAGTCGACGCCGGCCTTTCGCAACAGCGAGGTGACGTGTAGCTCGACGGTACGCTCGGCGAGCCGCATCCCCTCCGCGATGGTGCGGTTGCTCTTGCCCGCGGCGAGCTCGGCGAGGACCTCCACCTCGCGGCCGCTCAGGCCCCAGTCCTCGCGCGCTCCCTCGATGGCGGCGGCGACGGGATCTCTGTCGGCCCTGGCCACGATGAGAAAGTATGGATTTTCGCGGGCAGCGGAGAGCTTCGAGACCGTGACGCCGCTCGGCACGCGGGCTCCGCGGACCGCCGCCGAAATGGTCTCGCGCCACGACGCGGGATCCTTCGCGAGGGCGAGCTCCGCGGCCGCGTTCGCGCGCCACAGCGCACCCTCTTGATCACAGATCATCGCCGGTCCCGGCACGTGCCCCAGCACCACGTCCAGCGCCCCTTCACGGTCGCCGCCGCCGACCGGGCGCTCCTGCCGACTTCGGGTTTCTCGTTCGAAGGCTTGCCACTCCTCGACCGGTCGATTCTTCACAACAGCCAACTCCACAAGTCAGACACCGGTGCGCTCTGCAGTCGTTACGAGCGACAGCCGCGAGGCCATGCTCGATGTGTCCGATCTATCCACGCGGTCATCGCTCCGAAGCCAGCCACCAAGCCGGCCTCCCCCATAAGACTCGCGCCGCAAAACGGTACCGACAATACGTATTTCCCGCAGGGCGGGCGCCCGGCGAGCCCGAGGGCGCGCCAAGCCGCTCCGACGGATGGCCGAAGCTCGGTCAGGCCGCGCACGAGCAAGTGCTACCCCGGCGAATCGACCTTGGCCCCCACCCCTCCGCCGGTGCCGTGCGGACGGCGCGGGCGCGCGGTCATGCGGCGCGCGGCGGCCCTCCGGGCCCAGCTGGAAGGTACTCGGCGAACCACCCCGCCGCGAGCCGGGCGACATCTTCGAGCGCGCCGCGCTCCTCGAACAGGTGCGTCGCCCCCGGGATCACCGCAAGCTGCTTCGGAACGCCGAGTTCGTCCAGTGCCCGCCGATTCAGGCTCAGTACCTCGGCGTCCTTGCCACCGACGATGAGCATCGTGGCAGCGCGAACGTCGCGCAGCGCCGCGCCCGCCAGGTCGGGCCGGCCCC
>SLNH01000334.1 GCA_007133195.1 Nannocystineae bacterium
GTCGCCGGCCTGGGCGCGCTCAGCGAAAATGCGGCGGCGGCCGCGCGCGCGGCGGGCGCTCGGGCGGAGGTCTTGTCCGGGGCGGTGACCGCGGACGTGGCCGAGGTGGCGGCCTACCTGGACGACGCGTGCGCCCGGGCGAAGGCGGCGGCCACGCGCGAGGGGAGGCCAGTTTTCTTGGTCGCCGGCGGCGAGCCCACGGTGGCGCTTCCGCCCGACCCGGGGCGCGGCGGCAGGGCCCACCAGCTCGCGCTCCTCGTGGCCGAGCGCATCCGCGGGCGGGGCGGGGTCGCCGTGCTCGCGGCCGGCTCCGACGGAATCGACGGGACCAGCCGCGGCGCGGGGGCCGTCGTGACGGGCGAGACGTGGGAGGCGATCGCCGCCGCCGGCATCGATCCCGCGCGCGCGGTCGCGCGAGCAGACGCCGACCCCGCGCTCGCGGCGGCAGAGGCCCAGATCGTCACCGGGCACACCGGCGTCAATTACGCCGACCTGATGGTCGTTTGCGCCCGCCCGTGAGCGCGGCCAAACGGACGGCGCGGCACCGGGCCGCGCCGCGCCAGCGCCGCGCCGTCCTATTCGCGCGGCGTGCCCCGCGACAGGTAGGGCTTGCGTTCGAAGTAGGCCTTCGCTTCCTCGCGTACCCGTGGGGCCAGGAATATGACGGCGATCAGGTTCGGGATGATGACAAGCCCGAGCAAGATGTCGCCGACGGTCCACACCACCATGAGCGGCGCGGTGGCGCCGAGGATGTGCATGCCCACGAACACGAGCTTGTAGGGCAAAACGGCGCGCGGGCCGAGCAGGTAGAAGGTGCAGCGATCGCCGTAGTAACTCCAGGCGATCGATGTGGAGATGGCGAACAGAAACACCGCGGCGATGACGATCCACTGGCCCCAATCGCCCGGCAGGCCGCGCTGGAACGCCTTCATGGTGAGCGGCGCGCCCGCGGTCACGGTGTCGCCGTATAGGACCGCGTGCTCGTCACCGTTTTCGCTCACCGCGAGCTCGCGAGCGGCGTAAATGGTGCCGGTAAACGGCTCGGTCTGGGCGTCGTCGAGGTAAAAGGCGGGGATCGGCGCCTGGTGCCAGCCGATTTGCACGTCCCCGACGCCGGTGCCCGTCGCCTTCCCGTCTTGCACCTCGACCGCCTCGGGCGCGTCCTCTCCGAACGTGAAGGTGCCATCATCTCGCTCGGCCACGTAGGAGATGTCCCCCGAGCTCAGATCGATCTCGCCGGGGGTGGGGTCGCCCCACGAACCGGTGACGATGATGACCATCGCCGTCATGGTGCACACCACGATCGTGTCGATGAACGGTCCCAGCATCGCCACCGAGCCCTCTTGCGCCGGGTGCTCGGTCTTGGAGGCCGCGTGCGCGATGGGGCTCGAGCCCATGCCGGCCTCGTTGGAAAACAAGCCCCGGCGCACGCCCCAGGCGAACGTGAGCAAAAACGCGCCGGCGCCCACGCCCGCGGCGCCGGATTTCGGGCTAAACGCCTCGTGAAACACGCTGCCGAGCGCGGCGGGGAGGTCTTGGATGTGCAGAACGAGGATGGTGAGCGCGCCGAGGATGTAGACCATGGCCATGGCCGGCGCGAGGATGGCCGTGACCTTGCCGATCCGCGAGATGCCGCCGAGGATCACCGACGCCACGAGGGTCGCCGTGATGAGCCCGGTGACCGCGGCGGCGAGGCCGAGCTCGTCGCTCATCGTGTCGGCCACGGTGTTGGCCTGGATGGCGTTCCCGGTAAACAGCGCCACGCAGGCCAAAAACAGCGCGAAGATCACGGCGAGCGGCTTCCAGATCCGCCCGAGGCCGCGCTCGATGTAAAACATCGGTCCGCCCGCGATCATCCCCTCCCAGGGCTTTTTGGGGTCGGGCTCGCGGACGTTTCGGTACTTTTGCGAAAGGGTGACCTCGGAGAATTTCGTGGCCATCCCCACGAGCGCCGTCACCCACATCCAAAACAGCGCGCCGGGGCCGCCCCAGTGGATGGCGATGGCCACGCCGGCGATGTTGCCGATGCCGACGGTCGCCGACAGCGCCGTGGACAGCGCTTGGAAGTGGGTGACGTCGCCGGTGTCCTCTTTGCTGGCGTACTTGCCGGACACGACGGCGACGCCGTGGCGGAACTGCCGGAATTGGATCGCGCCCAGGCGGATCGTGAAATACAGCCCGGCGCCGAGAAGCAGCACCGCGGCCCAAGGCACGTAGACGCCCGGGCCCACCGGGATCCCGAACTCCCAAACGTAAAAGACGAGGTTGTCTACGACAGATTGGACTGCGTCGTAAAAGCTCCCCAGGGTGTCCGACATAGCGCTGTCCGCAGGTTGGCGTCGTTTCGAGAAGATGCCGGCCGTCCGGTGGCGTACCCGAGCATGGCGATCTCGGGGCGCGCGCACAAGAGTGCGCGGCCGCGGGATCGCGGCGCTGAAGGAGATGCAGCGCGCGCTCGGTCGGGCCCGGACGTGCGCGTCGCGTCAGGCGATCGGCGGCGGAGGTCGCCGCGGCGATTTGTGGGCGCCGTTACATGCCGAAGCGAAACGCGTTGGCGCACTAACCGGTGTTTCGCAGCCCCTGCGCCACCCCGTTTAGCGTCGTGCCGAGGATCTGGTCGATGAGCGCAGCGTCGCCGTCGCCCGGCTCGAGCGCGCGCTTTCGCTTGAGCAGGCTGATCTCGAGGAGCGAGAGCGGATCGAGGTAAGGATTTCGTAGCGTGATCTGCGTTTGCAGAAGCGGCTGATCGGTAAGCAGGTGATCTCGGCCGCGGATGTCGAGAACGGCGGCCACCGTGCGCTGAAACTCGCGGCCGAGCTCGCTCGCGAGCGCCTTGTCGCCGCCTAGCTCGCTCACGTAGCTGCGGGCGACGTCGAGGTCGGCCTTGGCGCACACCATCTCCACCTTGCCGAGCAGGTCGTCGAAAAACGGCCACGCCTCCGCCATGCGGCGCAGCGTCTGTCGGCCGCCGGGCTCTTCGAGCGCCTCGGACAGGGCGGTGCCGACGCCGAGCCACCCGGGGAGCATGAGCCGAATTTGCGTCCAGCCGAACACCCACGGGATGGCGCGGATGCCCGCCATGGTGCCCGTCCCCTTTTCGCGATACGCGGGGCGGGAGCCGAAGTGAACGTTGGCCAGCTCTTTGACCGGCGTGCAGCGCAAAAACAGCTCGAAAAGCCGGTTTTCCTCGTGTACGAGGTCGCGGAACACCGGCAGCGCCCGGTCGGCGAGCCGATCCATCATGGCTCGGAATCGCGCCTCCTCGCCGTCGCTGACGTCCTTGCGCCAGTCCCGGTACGCGGCGGCGAGGGTGCCCGTGACGAGCACCTCGAGGCTCTGCTCGGCCACGGGCAACAGGCCGAATTTCTGTGAGATGACTTCACCCTGCTCGGTGATCTTGATGTGCCCGCCCACGGTGCCCGGCGGCAGCGCGGCGAGCGCGCGGAGCACCGGCGACCCGCCGCCGCGGCCCACGGTGCCGCCCTGCCCGTGAAACAAGGTGAGCGTGACCCCCTGCTCCTCACAGAGGCTCGAGAGGGCTTCCTGGGCGCGGTAGAGCTCCCAGCTCGCGGGCAACAGCCCGGCGTCTTTGGCCGAGTCGGAGTAGCCGAGCATGACCTCTTGGCGACCGCCTCGGGCGCGGAGCTGGCGCGCGTAGGCCGGATCGTTCATGAGCGCGCGCATGACCTCGGGCGCGCCCCGCAGGTCGTCGCGCGTCTCGAACAGCGGCACGACGTCGATCCGCGAGCGGGGCGTCTCGCCGGTGAGATCCACGAGCCCGGCGTCGCGCGCCAAGACGAGCACGCGCAAAAGGTCCTCCGCCGAGCGCGTCATCGACACGATATAGGTGCGCGCCGCCTCGGGCGCGATATCGTCTTGGATCGTTCGGATGACGTCGAACACCTCGTACGCCTGGCGGGTGCGCTCGGCGACCGGGACGTGGGGACCGAGCAGGGGGCGGCGGCCGAGCAGCTCGCGGCGCAAATCGTCCGTGCCGAGCGACTGCGCGCCGATCGCCTCGGCGACGTCGTCCAGCACGGCGGCGTGGACGTCGGCGTCCTCGCGAATGTCGAGCATGAGGCCGAAGAAGCCGAAAATGCGGACCCGATCGATCAGGGGCTCGAGCATCGCGCGCTCGGCGTAGTCGGCGCGGGCGAGGTAGAGCGACTCCTTGACGAGTTCGAGGTCGTCTAAAAAACCCTGCGGGCCGTCGTAGCCGGGCAGGTGCGGAACGTCCCGCTTTTCGACGCGCGCGGCGTAACCCTGGCTCGTGTTGTCGAGGCGCTCGCGCATGAAGGACAGCTTGAGCCGGACCGGCTCGTCGCGATCGCGGCGGCTGTTCGCGTCCCACACCGCGGGCAAATCGCCGCGATCGCGCTCGATCGACGCGCGGAGGCGGTCGGGCACGGGGGCGATGCGGGCCGACATGGACAGCCGCTCGATGAGCCCGTCCACCTCGCGAGCGTACTCGCGGAGCACGGCCTGGGCGTGGCGGTAGGCGGTGGCCAGGGAGATCTCGGGCGTGACGAACGGGTTGCCGTCGCGATCGCCGCCGACCCAGCTCCCCACGCCTACGGGGGTCACGTCGGGCAAGCGCTCACCGAAAACCTCGCGAAACGCGTCGCGGACGCGCTCGGTGACGCGGCGTCCCGCGTGGAGCAAGCGGTCCTCCAGGTACCAAAGGACGGTGCTCACCTCGTCCATGACCAGGGGGCGGTCGTGGCGGACCTCTGCCGTGAGCCACAAAAGCTCGACCTCCGCCTCGAGCGCGTCCTCGAGCTCGCCCCGGCGCGTTTCGCTCGCGCCGTCGCGCGCCCGGAGGTGATCGGCGATGCGGGCTTGCAGAGACAGCACGGTGCGGCGGGTGGCCTCGGTGGGATGCGCGGTGAGGACCGGGCGGACGTCGAGGGACCCGAGCGCTCGGGCGAGGTCGCCGGCGCCGTGGCCGCGCGCCTTCAAGTCGTCGAGCAGGGCCTTGAGCGACGCCGCCTCGGGCGGCTCCTCGCGCCCCGCCGGCCCGGCGCGGAACTGCCGGGTGCGGTGGACCTGCTCGGCGGTGTTGATGAGCAAGAAGAACAGCGTAAACGCCCGCGCGACGCCGCCGGCGACCGGGAGTGGCATCGCGTCTACGCGCTCTTGCAGCGCGTTTAGGCTGGGTGCACCGTGTTCGCCGAGGCGGCGCGCGCGACTGGCGGTGCGCAGATCCTCGACGGCCCGGAACACCTCCTCGCCTTCGAAGCGGCGGATGACGCGGCCGAGCGCCGAGGCGAGCCACCTGACGTTTTCGTGTAGCGGCCGGTTTTCCGGTTTGGGCACGTGCGGGGGCAAGACGGGCATCCGCCCGAATTTTGCACAGCGGCCGGCGCGTGTCGTCCCGCGCGCGCACCGGGCGGCACGCGGGGGCGCGCGGGCGTCTGTTTCCCGGCCCGTGAGCGCCCGTCAAAGGCCGGACGAGCCGCACCTGCGGCGACGGCAGGCGGCCCGCGACGACGGCAGGCCTCCGGCGCGTGAGGCCGGCGCGCGGCAGGTGCGAGGCGAAGGAGCTGGCGGCGACGGCTCAGCCGATGGGAGGCCTTCGCGACGAGCGCTACGCCCGCTGGTCGAGGGGCACGTAGCGGCGGGCGTTTTCGCCCGTGTAGACCTGGCGCGGGCGGCCAATTTTCCGGCTCGGATCCTCCATCATCTCCTTCCACTGCGCGATCCAGCCCGGGAGCCGCCCGAGGGAGAACATCACGGTGAACATGTCGGTGGGGATGCCGATGGCCTTGTAGAGGATTCCGCTGTAGAAGTCTACGTTCGGGTAAAGGTTGCGCTCGACGAAGTAATCGTCCTCCAGCGCGATCGACTCGAGGTTCTTCGCGATGTCGAGCAAGGGGTCGTCCACGCCCAGCTTCGCGAGGAGCTTGTCGGCCATCGACTTGAGCACCTTCGCGCGCGGATCGTAGCTCTTGTACACCCGGTGGCCGAAGCCCATGAGTCGGCGGCCCGAGGCCTTATCTTTGACCTCGTTCATGAATTTCCTCGGATCGCCGCCGCTGTCTTCGATGTCCTGGAGCATCTCGATCACCGCCTGGTTGGCGCCGCCGTGCAGCGGGCCCCAGAGCGCGCAAATCCCGGCGCTGATCGACGCATACAGGTTCGCGTTGCTCGAGCCGACCATCCGCACCGTGGAGGTGGAGCAATTTTGCTCGTGGTCGGCGTGCAAGATGAGAAGCGTGTTCAGCGCCTGCACCACGTCCGGATCCGGATCGTAGGGCTCGGCGGGGACGGCGAACATCATGTACAGAAAGTTCGCGCAATAGCTCAGGTCGTTGCGCGGGTACATGATCGGCTGGCCGATGCTCTTTTTGTAGCCGAACGCGGCGATGGTCCGAATCTTGGACAAAAGTCGCGTGATGTGGGTGTCGGTGTTGAGGTTGGGATCCAGGCTGTCTGGGTAATAGGCTGACAGCGAGCAGATCATCGCCGCCAGCAGAGCCATGGGGTGGCCGCGCGAGGGATAGCCGTCGAAGAAGTGGCGCATCCCCTCGTGGATCATGCTGTGGTAGGTGAGCAGCGACGAAAACCGCTCGAGCTCGTCCGCGGTCGGCAGCTTGCCGTAGATGAGGAGGTAGCTCGTCTCGACGAACGTGGACTTCTCCGCAAGCTCCTCGATCGGGATCCCGCGATAGCGGAGCACACCTTGCTCCCCGTCCAGGTAGGTGATGTCGCTCGTCGTCGAGCCGGTGTTCATGTAGCCGGCGTCGAGGGTGACGTAGCCGGTACGGTTACGGAGCTGGCGGATGTCGATCGCCTTCTCTCCCTCCGTACCCGTGACGACGGGGAGCTCGTGCTCGCTCTCGTCGAGAATGATCTTCGCCTTTTTCGACATACTACCCTCCTCGGGCAGGGCAGGGTAGATGCCGCACTGTAGGGCGTCAAGCGGGGTGTGGGCGATTCGCTGGCTCTGCCGGGAGCGCGGCGCAGGTGTCGACTGAGCTCGTTGCGACGAGGTTCGGCTCGGCGTCATCGCATAAAGGGCTCGTTTCCCAGGAGATCGTGTGCCTCGCGACTGGCAAGCTGCGGCGGCCGTGGTAGAGGCGAACACCGTGTGGCTGATTCGCCAAGTGTGGCGCGGGTTGCGGGAGGCCTGGGAGGTCGCCCGCGAGACGGGGGAGGCGTTTTTGCGCGATCGGGCGATGCGGCTCGCCGCCGCCGTCGCGTTTTACACCGCGCTGTCGCTCGCGCCGATTCTCATCGTGGTGCTGAGCGTCTCGCAGCTGTTTTGGCCCGACGCGGAGGCGCGCGCCGAGCTGTCTCGCCACATCGACGAGCTGTTCGGCCCCGAGGCCGCAGACGTGGTTCACGTCATGCTCGAGGCCGCGCAGAACGACACCCAGGGCGGGGTGGCCGCGCTCGTGGGCCTGGGGGCGCTCTTGTTCAGCTCTTCGCTCCTGTTCGCGCAGCTCCAGGAGGCCCTAAACGAGGTTTGGCACGTCGAGGGCAAACCGGGCCGGCCCGTGCGTCGGTTCGTGCGAAAGCGCCTGGTTTCGCTCCTCGTGGTCCTGGCCATCGGCCTCCTTTTGTTGGCCTCCCTCGTGGCGAGCGCGATCATGAGCGCCCTCGTCGGCTACGTCGACATGTTCGAGTGGGCAGAAGAGGTGCGCCGGTGGCGGGCGGTCACCATCGTGGTCGCCCTGGCCGTGGTGACCGTGCTGTTCGCCATGCTGTACGTGGTGCTGCCCGACGCGCGCATGGCGTGGCGCGACGTCTGGGTCGGAGCGGGCATCACGGCGGCGCTGTTCACGCTCGGCCGTGAGCTCATCGCGGTCTACCTCGGGCGGGCGGCGATCGGCTCCGGGTACGGCGCGGCGGGCTCGCTGATGGCCATGCTGGTGTGGGTCTACCTGTCTGCGATCATCTTCTTCGTGGGCGCAGAGCTCACGCAGGTCATCGCGAGACGCTACGGACGAGGTATCCAGCCCAACGAGGACGCGCAGTGGCGGCCCGGATCCCGCGGGGCCAAGGCCGAGGCCTCGGACGAAAGCGCCGAGGGGCCGCCGAATTAGTTTCGCGACACCCGAACCGGCGCCGGAATCGGGCACCGGGTGCGGGCATCGGACGCCGAAAACGGCATCCGGCACCCGGGGGGGCTTCGGTCTTCGCGCGCCGCGTTAGAACGTGATGTCGGCGGCGGCCTCGGCCGTGACGGACTTTCCGGTGAGATCCACGCCGTTTACTTCGAGCATGAACGCGACCACGTCTTGGAACTCCTCGTCGGACAGGCCGCCCGGATCGTCTTCGGGCATCTCTTCGCGGACGTAGGTCAGAAGCTCGCCGGCGTCTTGGTAGTTCGCCAGCACGTCGTCACCGACGACGGGCGGGTTTCCGCCGGCGCCCTCTCCCTCGCTGCCGTGGCAGAAGCCACAATCGCTGGCGTAGACCTCGGCGCCGCGCTCGGCCTGGGCGACCGCGTCGGGCATATCGGCGGCGGCGTCTGCGTCGTCGATCTTGTCATCGGCCCCTTCATCGGCCGCGGGGTCGTCGACGGGATCGGAATCTTCGATGGGGGTCTCCGGCTGGGACTCCTGGGTGCCGCCGCAGGCGCCGGCGAAGGCGAGGGCGGCCGTCGTAAGGACGGCAAGCAGCGGCGTTGCAAGGCGCTTGATCATCATGGCTAAGTTCTCCTCCAAGGTTCGTCAGATAGCTCGCGGGCGCATCTTACACGGGCGGCCGCGCGCCGGACGACCGCGCGGCATGAATTTCCGCGACGCGCGCCCGCGCCTCGAACATCTCGGGCGCGCCACCACCCGGCGTCCGACATTCGCATGCGCCCCGCGCGCGGCCTTAGGGCTCCCCGTGGTACGCTCGCGCATGCGGCCCCATGCGAGCGGCCGCGTCCTTACATGCACCTGGGAGCACTCGTTATGCCGAGCTCAGACAAGCGAAAGCAAAGTCTCTATTTCCCCGAGGATATGCTCAAGGAGATCCAGCAGGAAGCGACGCGGCAGGACCGCTCGCTGTCGTGGATCGTCCAAAAGGCATGGAAGCTGGCGCGCAAAGACGTCATGAAATATCCGAGCGTCAACGACATCGCCGACGACGCCGACGACGAGCGCGGCAAGATGGAGTAGCGCGCCTGTCCGCGGGGCCGGGCGGCGGCGCGGGCCGCCCCTCGCTCACCTCGAGCCGCTCAGGACACGCGCGCAGCGGGCTGCGGCGTGCCCACGCGGGTGAAGACGATTTGGAATAGCTGCAGGTAGCGCGCGCGAAACGCGGCGGCCGAGGCGAGTAGGTAAAATCGCCACATCCGGTAAAACCGCTCGCCGTATCGCTCGCGCAGGTCGTCACGCTCGCGGTAGGCGCGCTCGAAGCGCTCGTGCCACGCGAGGAGCGTCGGCTCGTAGTGCGGGCCGATGTTGTGCAAGTCTTCGAGGACGAAGTCGACCTCGAGCGCGGTGCCCAGCCGGGCGACCGACGGAATCACCGCGTTTGGAAAGATGTAGCGGTCGAACCACGGATCGAGGTGATCGCGGCTCCTGTTGCCGGCGATGGTGTGAACGAACGCGACGCCACCTTCCTTGAGGCAGCGGTCCACGAGCCCCATGTAGGCCCGGTAGTTTTTCGGCCCCACGTGTTCCATGAGGCCGATCGAGATCACGGCATCGAAGGAGCCGCGCGCCTTCCGGTAATCGTCCATGTGGATGGTCACGGGCAGGCCTTCGCAGCGCTTGCGCGCGAGCGCCGCCTGTTCGCGCGAGATCGTGTAACCAACCACCTCGGCGCCGTAGCGCTCCGCCGCGTACTGGGCGAAGCCGCCCCAGCCGCAGCCCAGGTCGAGGACGCGCATTCCCTGCGTGAGGCCGACTTTTTGGCACACGAGATCGAGCTTGGCCTCCTGGGCGGCGTCCAGGTCGGTGACCCCGTCAGGCCAGTATCCGCATGTGTAGAGCAGGCGCTTGTCGAGCATCTCCTCGTAGAGATCGTTTCCGACGTCGTAGTGCTGCTCGCCGACCTCGAACACGCGCCTGCCGCGCTGCATATTGACGACGCGCGCGCGCAGCGAGTTCGCGATCGCCTGCGGGCTCTGGCGCACCTGCTTGTCGAGGCGCGCGCGGATGACGAGGTCCATGAACGCGTCCACTGACTCGGCGTCCCACCAGCCGTCCATATACGACTCCCCGAGCCCGAGCGATCCCTCGGCGAGGACGCGGGCGTAAAACCGCCCGTCGTGGACCTGGATGTCGTGCGGCTCGTCGCCGCCGACGCGGATGCCGGCGCGCTCGAGGAGATCGCGCACGATCTCCTCGGCGCGTTGGTCGGTGCGCGTGCGGAATGTGCGAGCGGGAATCGTGAGCATCCTTTTCGTTCCTCCTACCCTCTGAAGAACATACCTCGAACCTAAATGGACGCACGGGCGGAGTGCCGACCCGGCGGGGCGATCAGCCCGCGGAGCGCGAAGCGGGGGGCGGGGCCTGGCTGTCGCTTTCGACCGGCACGGCGCGGGCCGCCGCCTTTGCGACGTGGCGGGCCAGCTTGGCGCCGGGCAAGACGCCGCCGGCAAACAGATGGGCGAAGCCGTGGGCGAGCGCGGCGCGGCCTATGCGCGAGACACCAGACGATGCGCGGCCGCCGCGTTGCGGCTGTGCGGTATCCGCGCGCCGCCCGCCGCCCCGGCTCGCGAGCCTCGCCCCCCACTCGCGCGCGTGGAAGACGACCTCGAAGTTCGCGATCGCCGGGTGCGCTTCGAGCCGCTCTCGGTAGCGCTCCGGCTCGCCGCGCCGCAGGGCGTCGGCGGCGATGCGGGCCGACAAAATACCCGGGTAAATGCCTTCGGCGGTGATCGGGTGGGCGAGCCCCAGCGCGTCGCCGACGAGGAGCGCGCCGCCCTTGTGACAGCTCTGCAGGTGGTGGGGATGAAAAAGGTAATACGAGTGGCCCTGGACCCGCTCGAGCTCCTCGGCCGCGCTCGGCGGCAGATGTCCCTCGCGTTCAAAGTAGCCGCGCGCTCTCTGCCACGCCGCGCGGACCTCGCGCGCGGATACCGTGCCGGAACCGACGTTAAGCCAGTCGGACTTGGGCACGTTCCACGAGTAGCCGCGCAGATCGTCGTGAATGAGGAGCTCGGGCTCGCCGTCTTCGCCGACGCGCGTATCCGCGACCTCCGCGGCGCCGGCCAAAAACTCGCGCTCCTGGACGCCCACGGGGGGCTTGGGCCGGCGCTCTGCGATCGCGCGGGCGATCGGACAGTGCGTGCCTCCCGCGCCGATCACGTAAGGCGCGCGCAGCGCGTCGTCCAAAACCCACGTCCCGTCGTCGTGGCGAACGGCGCGCTTGACCCCGCGATCGGTTAGCAGGTCGGCGCCGCTTTCGCGGAGCAGGAAGTCGTCGAATTCGTAGCGGCGGATGAAGTAGCCGCGGACGCGAGCGGTGTGCCGCGTTCCGCCGTAGGCCACATGGCAGCGCTCCCACGGCCAAAGCCCCGCCGGGTAGTCATCGGGGGACATGCCGAGCGCCTCCCACACGGGCTCGGATAGCCACCCCGCGCAGAGCTTCACCCGGGGAAACGCAGCGCGGTCGACGATCGCCACGCGCCAGCCCGCCGCGGTGAGAAATCGCGCGCAGGTCGATCCAGAAGGTCCACCACCGACGACGATCGCGTCGTACTCTGCGTGCCTGTTCACGGCGCCGAACCTACCGCTCCGAGATGCGGCGCACAAGCGCCTGCGGCCCTGCCTGGCCGCTCCGGACGCGGGCTGGGCCGATAAGTCAGCCGATGAGTCATGACGAGCGGGACGTCGTGATCAGGGCGCGTCGCGGACGGCGGCGATGTCGTTTAGGCAGTATTCGTCGAAGCCGAGCTCGGGCTCGTCGCCGGCGATCGCGTCGCGCACCCGCGAACCGAGGCCGCCCTGGCTGTAGGCCCAGTACATGATGCAGTCGTCGTGTTTGCTGTGCGCGCCGCGCTCTTCGTCCCTGTGATCCTCGACCATCGGCAGGCCGTTATCCACGAGCCCGATGGCGTGACCGATTTCGTGGATCCAGATCCCGCGCTCGGTCCTGCGGCAGGTTCGCTCTTCCTGCGTCGGCAGCGCCGCGCCTTGGCAGACGCTCTCGATCGTCTCTTTGAACAGCACGATGTGGCGATCGAATTGAAGGCCGAGAATCACGCTGCTGTCGTCGTCGCGCTCCGAGCTGCCGTCGACCCACAGGGTGTGGAGCACCGTCTCGTCGTCATCCGGCTCGTAGTCGAAATTGTCATCCGCCAGATCTCGAAGCTCCTCGATCGACCATCCGTCATCGGAGTCCCGCGGCGCCAAGACGTCGTCCCGGATCGCCTCGATGCCGTCCGGTTTGTCCAAAACGTCCGCGAACAGGTCTTCGATGTCGTCCTCCACGCCATCTCTCGGCTCCATGCCCTCCACGTAATCGACCTCGAGGATGAGGCGGGTGTAGTCGTCGGCGCGGATGTAATCTTTCACCCGGTCCGGAAGCTCATCCAGAGGGGAGGCGTCGGGACCTATCGCCGCGTCGCCCGTCGACTCACCGTTTCCCGGGTCGGTCGCGTCACCGACGCCGCTTCGCGCATCCGGCGTGCCCTCGGACGTATCGAACAGACCGCAGCCTCCGGTGAGCGCGAGCACGCCGCAGGCCGCCAAGCTCACCGGTTTGCTTCGAATCACCATGCCCCCACGGTAAACCGGCTGCGGCGCCGACGGGGAGCAGCGCGCGCGGGAGGAGGATCTCACGCCGCCGCCGGGGGCTAGGGCGTCACCTCGCGCGGGACGCAGGGCGACGGGCGCGAAAGACGAGCGCCAGCGCGAACGCCGCCAA
>SLNH01000230.1 GCA_007133195.1 Nannocystineae bacterium
CGGCCCGGGGCAGGCCCGGCGGCGCGCCCGAAGCCTGCCGCGCCTCCCGCCGAGCACAAGCGCGTCGTGCGGATCGAAGGCGGAATTCCGGTAACCGAGCTCGCCAGGCACATGGGCGTCAAGGGAAACGAGCTTTTGCGCGGGCTGTGGCGACTGGGGCTCACCTCGGCCACGCGAAACACCATCGTCGATGCCGACGTCGCCCAAATTCTGGCCTCCGAGCACGGCTACGAGGTGCGAGACGTATCGTTTCGGGAAGCCGAGGCCCTCGCCGCCGCCCCCGATCCGCCCGGGTCGCGGCGGCCGCGCGCGCCGGTCGTCACGGTGATGGGGCATGTCGATCACGGCAAGACCACGCTCCTCGATACCATTCGCGAAACCCACGTCGCCCCCGCCGAACCCGGCGGCATCACCCAGCACATCGCCGCCTACCGGGCCCGGGCCGGGGATTTGGGCGAGGTGGTGTTCCTCGACACCCCCGGGCACGAAGCGTTCGCGGCGATGCGCGCGCGCGGCGCCCAGACCACCGATATCGTCGTGTTGATCGTGGCCGCCGACGACGGCGTGATGCCGCAGACGCTCGAGGCGCTCGCACACGCCCGCGAGGCCGGCGTGCCGATCGTCGTGGCCGTGAACAAGATCGACGCGCCCAGCGCCCGTCCGGATCGGGTTCGCGGGCAACTCGCCGAGCACGGCCAAATCCCCGAGGAGTGGGGCGGCGACACCACCTTCGTCGACATCCCGGCCCGGACCGGCGACGGCGTCGATGACCTCATCGCTTCGCTTTCGCTCAACGCCGAAGCGCTCGGCCTCGCCGCCAACCCCGACAAGCCGGCGGCCGGCACGGTGATCGAGTCGCGCCTCGAACGCGGGCGCGGCGTCGTCGCGAGCGTTCTCATCGCCGAGGGTTCGGTCAAAACCGGCGACACCGTCCTCGCCGGCGAGCACTACGGCCGCGTACGGGCGATGACGGGCGAAGCCGGGGCTCGGGTGACGCGCGCAGGCCCATCGGAGGTGGTGGACATCGTCGGCATCGGCGGCGTGCCCGAAGCCGGCGCGCCGGTGCACGTCACCGACGAGGAGGTGGCCAAGCGCGCGGCCGCGGAGCGCCGGGATCGCAAAAGCCGCGCAGCCCAGGACGCGCGCACCGGGCGCTCGATCCGCGACCTGATGAAGCGGATCAAGGCAACGCATCAGCGCACGCTCCGCGTGGTGGTCAAGGCCGACGTCCACGGCTCCGCCGAGGCCCTCACGAGCGCGCTCGAGGCGCTGTCGGCCGAAGACGTGACGCTGTCCATCGTGCGCACCGGCGTCGGCGCGATCACCGAGTCCGACGTCGATCTCGCCACGGCAAGCGGCGCGATGATCGTGGGCTTTCGCGTCCGCCCCGTGGGCGGCGCCGCCGAGCGCGCCGACCGCGAAGGCGTCGCGCTCGAGACCTACGACGTCATCTACACGGCGATCGAGGACATCCGCCGCGCGATGGAAGGTATGCTCGATCCCGTCGTCGCCGAGCACCCGATCGGGGATCTCGAGGTCCGCGAGGTGTTCCGCGTTCCGAAGGTCGGCACGGTCGCCGGCTGCGCGGTGATGTCCGGAAAGCTTCGCCGCCACGGCCGCGCTCGCGTGTTTCGCGACGGCGCGCGCGTATTCGACGGCGATGTTCGCAGCCTGCGCCGCTTTGCCCAAGACGTGAGCGAGGTCGAGGAGGGCCACGAGTGCGGCGTGCACCTAGGCTTCGAGGGCGTTCGCGCGGGCGACCGCATCGAGGCCTACGAAATCGTGCAGGAGGCGCGCACGCTCAAGCACGCCCGTGGCTCTCGGTCGGTGCCGTAATCGGGCGAGTTACGCGCGGCGTGCGCTCGCCGGCTCGCGTCCGTGGGCGGATCGCGTGGGGCGCTGCGCGCTAGGCCGCATGCGCAAAGCCCGTTAGTCGGCCGCCCCCCGCCCGCGTCCCACGACCTCCGCCGCGATCGCGTCGGGAATGGCGGGCATCGCGCCCCGCTGCGATGCCACGTACGCGGCATAACGAGCGGCGGCGCGGCAGATCTCCTCCGGCTGGTTTCCGCGCAATAGCTGATGCGTGAGCGCGGCCGTGAACGCGTCGCCTGCGCCCACCGGATCGCCCGCGCCGTCGTCGATCTCGAAGCCCGGGTGCTCCGCGTGCCCGCTCGGCGTGTAAAGCGCGCACCCCCGGGCGCCGCGCGTGATCGCGAGCGCGCGAAATCCCTGCGAGAGCGCCCAGTCGACCAGATCGCCGCCCGCGAGCTCACGGCTGACGACCGCCGCCTCGTCCTCGGATACTTTGAGCACGTTCGCGCTCCGCATCGCGGCGGCCACGGCGCCGCCGGACGTGAGCGGCGGCCTTAGGTTGAGATCGAGAACGCGAAGCGAGGGCGCGGCGGCGCGGGCGGCGCGCGTGAGGACGGATCGCCCGGCCTCCGTGGCCCCGGCGAGGCTGCCGAAGCAAAGCGCATCACAGCCCGCGATCGCGCGCTCCCACGCCTCGCTCCACGTTGGCGCGGTCCACGCGGCCTCTTCGTCGATGACGAACGACACCTCCCCGCCGTCACCGCTCACCTGCGCGGTACCCGTCGCGCGCCGGTCGTCGCGCTGAACGAGCGATGTGTCCACGCCGGCCGCGGCCAAAACGCGCACCGCCTCATCCCCGCGCGCGTCGCGTCCGACTCGCGACGCGATCGCCCCGCGGTCGCCGAGCGCGGCGGCGTGGTACGCGACGTTCGCGGGCGCGCCTCCGAGCCGCTCGCCGTCCGAAAATACATCCCATAAAAGCTCCCCGAGGCCGATTATCTGCAATTCTGAACCCTCCTAAGCGAACGCCTCCGGGCCGCGGCTGGCAGCGCGAAGCCGCCCCGGTCGCTCGCGCGCACGGCCATCCTATCGGCCTGGGCGAGCCCCGGGAAGCCAGATGCGGCAAAGCGCCAGCACCGCGGCGGCGTCATCGCGCCTACGCGGCACCCCAGTCGCGTCGCCAGGCGCTGTGACGCGGGTCCGCGGGGTGGGTTGTCCGCGGGCTCCGATATCGGCGATAGTCCCCGTCTGACACCGCTTCGCTTTCGCGATACGACGAGTTGATTTTCGATGCGCCTCTCCCCGCTCTTCGTGGTCCTCTCCGGGCTCCTGATCGCCGCCCCCGCGCGCGGTGGAATCGTCGATGTGCCGCTCCTGCCGCCGGAGGATGAGGGTCTGCACAGCGAGGTCGCGGCAGGGCTCAACGTGCAGACCGGCAACGTCGATTTGCTCATTGGAACCGGCGGACTCCTCGTCGACTACAGACGAAACGCGCACCGCGTCATCTCGAGCAGCCGCATCGAGCTGGGCTTCAGCGAGGGCGATGAGATCATGAACAACGCCGTCTCCCACCTCCGGCACGAGCTTACGCTCTCCGACCGGCTGACGTGGGAGACCTACGTTCAGGGCGGCCGCAACCCGCACCGGCGCCTCGGCCGGGCGATCGCCGGCGCCGGCCCCCGCGTCGCGGTGGTGTCCGAGGACACGTTCAGTCTATCCCTGTCGGCATCTTATCTCTTCGAGCTACAGCGCTTTTCGACGGGCGATTTTCCGGACTCCGGCGAGGTCCAGCGAAATCACCGCGCCTCCACCTACGCGACCGGCAGCCTCGACCTCGACGAGGGGGTCGCCCTCACCCACACCACGTATTATCAGCCCCGGTTCGACGCGCCGTCGGACTACCGCGTCCTCACCCTCACCGGACTCAATGTAGGCATCGTGGACGACCTGGGCCTGCTCGTTCAGTTCACGCTGTCCTACCAGTCCGCGCCGCCGGCCACGATCCAGGGCCTCGACACCGGCACGAACGTAAGCCTCACCTACACGCTGTAGCCCTCCCCGATCCTCATGGCTTCACCGGACGCGCTACTCGAGGGACTGAACTCGGCCCAGCGAGAGGCGGTCACCTACGACGGCGAGGCGCCGCTACTTCGGAAATCCGGCTCGCCCCTGGGACGGCCAGCTCGGCGCCGTGCGCGCGTGGTATGAGCCCTATCTCGAAGAGCACTACGACGGCGCCCGGGCCCGCCGCTCGGACCTCGAGCAGCTCGAACAGCTCGCTTCGAGTTACACCTCGCGCGAGCGCTTTTTGTCCGAGCTCACCCTCGACCCGCCGGAGGCGACCGGCGATTTCGCCCAGCCTCCGCACCTCGACGAGGACTACCTCATCCTCTCCACCATTCACTCCGCCAAGGGACAGGAGTGGGACGCCGTCTACCTGCTCCGCGTCGCAGACGGCTGCATTCCCTCCGACATGGCCACGGGGAGCGCCGAGCAGATCGAGGAGGAGCGGCGGCTGCTTTACGTGGCCATGACCCGAGCGCGCGACGAGCTCCACCTCGTGCACCCGCTCCGCTTTTACGTCCGCCAGCAGCACGCGCGAGGTGACCGGCACCTTTACGCGCCGCGCTCGCGCTTTCTGGCCGACGAGGTGATCGCGGGCTTCGAGCAGGCGCACGAAGGGCGGGCGCCCGTGGGCGCCGGCGCCGCCGCCGATGCGACCGCCGGGCCCAAAATCGACGTCGGCGCGCGCCTTCGCGACATGTGGTAGGCGACATCGGCCCAGGGGGCGTCGCGGGCGCGCGGCGGGGCGGCAAAACAGGCCGGGCGCCCGGCGAAGCAGCCAAAGCTGCTGGCGCCGCGCTCAGCGCGACGCTTGGTCCGCCGACTCCATCGCGGCCTCCTCGGCGTCGAGCCGCGCTTCCTCCTCGTTACACTCGGCTTCCGACCGAAGGTTGCGGTACCACAGGAAGTAAAGCGCAATGCCTGAGACGACCATGATCGAGGAAAACAGCCCGAACGTCGGCCAGTCCCGGAACACAAACGACATGGCCGTGATGAGCAGACCGATCTGGAACGGAATCGTGAACACCACCGCGAGCATGTCGCTCAGCTTCTCGGACACGCGGCGGTCGTCCTCCTCCCTCGTGAGCGTCCCCTCGGCGACCAGCCGCTCGTTGTAGCGGCGCCAAAAGCCCGCCGGGTTGATCTGCCGCGCGAAGCGGAGCAGCACGTGGTCGGGCGTGGGATCGGTCATCAACGAGCCGGCGACGGACGCGAACAGCGCGATCCCGATGATGGTGGGGAAGGAGATGATCACGGGCCAGCCCAAGACGGCGTTCGTGAGCAGGCCAGCGAACAGGCCGCCCGCCGTGCCCGCGGCGAAGCCATACCCGTTGTAGCGCGGCCAGTACCACCTGAGCACGAGCGGCACGAACAGACCGGCGCCGATGCCCATGGTCACGATGCCCCAGATGGTGTTGATGTTGGGCACGAGCGCGGTGAGACTGACGCCGGCCACGCACAGCCCCACGGTGGCCCACCGCGACACGACGACGAGCTGCCGCTCGCTTGCGTTGGGTCGAATATAGGGCTGATAAATGTCGCGCACCACGTACGAGGCGCCGGCGTTCAGCGTGGAATCGAAGGTGGACAGGGCCGCCGCCACCAGGCCGGCGAGCACGAGCCCGCGGACGCCCGCCGGCAACATCTCACCGATGACCACGGGCAAAACCTGCTCGGGGTTATTCGAAATCAGCTCGGCGTACTCGCCGCCGTTTTGCACGACCGCGTAGCCGAGCACCACGAGCCCGGCCACCATGGCCCATCGGAAAAACGACAGCACCATTGCCTGAAACGCGATGAGGCTGCCCTCGCGCTCGTTTCGCGCGGCGAAAAACCGCTGGTCGGTGTAGCCGCCCACGCCGCCCATGCCCTCGAGGAGCGAGCGCAGAAACCACATCGCGACGAACAGGCCGAAAAACTGGAAGATGGTGCTCCAGCGGCCCTCGTCGAGCGCGAGCAGCCCGGCGCCGAGCTCACCATCCGTGGCGATGGGGTCGAGGCTGAGGTCGAAAAAACCGCTCGGCAGGTCGAGCCCCGGCACCGTCACGAACGCCTCGACCGTGATGAACAGCGCGCCGAATATCACGATCGCCATCTGGATGATGTCGGTGAAGACGACGCCGTAAAGTCCCGATAAAAGCGTGTAGACGAGCCCGACGATGACGAGGACCGCGGCGCAGGTGAGCGGGTCGAAGGGCAGATAGGCCGACAAAAACGCCCCCGCCCCGGCGGCGAAATACACGATCATCCCGAGCGACAGGACGAGGTTCGCGCCCGCGCTCACCGCGTGGGCCGTCCGCCCCTGTTTGTCCGTCCCGAACCGAAGCCGCATCCACTCGGCCGGGGTCATGACGCGGCTGCGACGCAGCCACTTGCCGAGAAATACGACGAGGATGGCGAGCGACAGCCCGACCCCGCCGCGCAGCTCAACGAGAAAGCCCTTGTAGCCGAGGCTGAACACCACGGCCACGATGATCATCGTGCCCGCCATGTCGAAGTTCGACGTGGCGGTGGATCCGCCGAGGAGCCACCACGGGATGCGTCGCCCGCCGAGGAAGTAGCTGCCGATCCCCTGGCTCGCCAGCCGAGAGAGCACCACGCCCATGACCGTCACGAGCGCGAGGAAGCTACCGAGAATAATGAGGTCGATGGTCGCGAGGGTCACGTCGAGGTGGCTCTCCCCTAGGGCTTATCTCAAAAATCGAACCGAGCCCGGCGTGTGAGGCGCGCCGCCAGCCAGGCGCGACAAAGGCGCGGGCTTTTGCCCGCGACTGACGAGGAACGCCGCTGGCGGCGATGGATCGCGCGTCGGGCGATGGGAGATTCTCGAGATGGGCTCTAGCCTCAATGAGTCAATTCGCGCTCGGCCTGCACATTCGCAGCCTCGAGCGCGTCGATGTGCTGCCTAAACTAGAATCGAACGCGATCTCGGGTCACGGCGTCAACCCTTCCGGCGGCGCGTGTGGCGATTCCGCGCGCCCCCGATCACGCCCGACCGCCACGCGCGCGCCGGGATGCGCCATTTCGTCTCGGACGATGCCGATGACGAGGGGGATTGCGCCCGGCGCGGGCGGGCGTGAGGAAAGCCGCCTGTCCGCCGCCACGCGCCCGTTCCGGTTGCGCGCGGCTGTTCCCAACCTATAATCACGCCGCTTGCAGTCCTGGCGCATGCGCGCGGACACCCCGTCGAGCACGAATCCGCTATGGACGACACCCAATGGCACGAGCGGCGCGGGGGGGCTGAGAAACCCGACGCAGGGGTGAGCGTGTCGAGCTCGCTGGCGGCGCTCGCGATCGCTTCGACCGTCGCAGCCGCCAAGCTCGCCGGGTGCTCGCCGCATTCGGTGACCACCGAGCCCGAGCCGCCGATCGAGCCGCCCAGCGCCTACGAGACCGAACGAGCCGGCGAGCCACCGGAAGCGTGGTGGCTCGACTTACAGGACGCGGAGCTCGAAGTTTTAATCGATCGCACGTTCGCCGGAAATCTTCGCCTCGCCAGCGCGTGGGCCCGCCTCGAGCAGGCGCGCGCCACGGCCCGGCAGGTGGGCGCAGCAACCTGGCCGCAGGTGAGCGCCGAGGTGCGCGCCTCCCGCCAAGAGGTCCGAAATCTCCTCGCCGACACGGACGACGTCCCCGACGATTTGCCGTTCGAGATCGACGACACGGTGCGACAAGACACCATCTCGGCAGACGTCGCAGCCTCGTACGAGCTCGATCTTTGGCGGCGCCTCGACTCGGAACAGCGCGCCGCGGCGTTAGACGCCGAGGCGGCGCGCGACGACGCCGAAATTCTGGCGATATCGCTCGCTGCCGAGGTCGCGGAGACTTGGTATGATCTGGTCGCTGAGCGGGCCCAGGCGGAGCTCTTTGACGATCAAATCGAGATCAACGAAACCTTTCTCGAGCTCGCCGAGCTCCGCTTCGAGCGAGGGCTCGCGCCCGCCGGCGACGTACACCAGCAGCGTGAACAGCTCCAATCGACGCGGGCGCGCCGCGAGCTCGCCGAGGCGCGCGCCGAGGTGGCGCGGTATCAGCTCGCGGTCCTCGTCGGCGACGTGCCGGGTGCGACCGCCTTCGCGGAGCAGGATGAGCTGCCGGCGCTACCGGCGCCGCCCGCTACGGGTTTGCCCGCCGATCTCCTCGAACGGCGCCCCGACGTGCGGGCGGCGCGCAGGCGCGTGGAAGCGGCCGACCACCGGATCGCGGCCGCCATCGCCGATCGCCTACCCAGCCTGCAGATCACGGGGAGCGCGGGCTTTCAAAGCGACAGCATCCGCGATCTGCTCACGACGCCGATCTGGAGCCTCGCCGCGTCGCTCGGCCAAATATTGTTCGACGGCGGCCGCCTTCGCGCAGAGGTCGATCGCGCGGAGGCCGTTCGCACCGAGGTCACGGCCGAGTATGGATTAGCGCTCCTGGAAGCGCTGGCCGAGGTGGAGGGCGCCCTGGCACAAGAACGCCAGCAGCGGGCCTACATCGCGGAGCGCGAGCGCGAGCTCGACAGCGCCGAAGCGGCGCTACGTGACATCACCTTCCGCTACCGGCGCGGTCTGATCGAGTTTCTACCGGTCCTCACCGCGCTTCAGTCGGTGCAAGCGCTCGAGCTCGAGCTCATCACGGCGCGACGCCAGGCGCTGTCGTTTCGCATTCAGCTCTACCGGGCGCTCGGCGGGACCTGGCCGCAGGACCTCGAACCCGGGCGCGAAGCAGAGGAGCCGGCATGAAGAGAGTGCTGCGCACCGCCCTTCCCATCTTGGTCCTCCTCGCGGGGATCGCCGTCCTGTTTGCCCTCGTCGGGACGCGGCCGGAGCCCGAGCGCGAGTCCCCGGAAGAGACAGGCGCGGTCGTCGACATCGAGGTGGTCGAAACGCGCGATCACGATGTGGAGATCGCGGCGAGCGGTACGGTCATCCCGGCGCGCCGGGTCGCGCTCACCCCGGAGATCGCCGGACGCGTATCTTGGATCAGCGAAGGGCTCGTCCCCGGCGGCCGCTTCGAGGCGGGCGAGCTCATGGTGAGGCTCGACGATCGCGATCACCGACTCGCCATGCGACAGCGGGACGCGGAGATCGACAGCGCGCGCACGGAGCTCGAGCTCGAGCGCGGGCGGGCAGATGTGGCCCAGCGAGAGTGGGAGCTGTTCGAGGGAGCCCAGGGTGAGGACGACGAAAGCGCGCTGGCCCTTCGCGAGCCGCAGCTTCAAACGGCGCAGGCGGCGCTCGAGGCCGCGGAGAGCGCGCGGAGCCAGGCGCAGCTTCACATCGAGCGGAGCCGCCTGAGCGCCCCGTTCAACGCGCTCGTCACCGAAAAGAACGTCGATGTCGGCCAGCACGTAAACCCCGGAGAGCCGGTGGCCACGCTGATCGGGACAGACGAGTTTTGGGTCGAAGTCTCGATCCCGAGCCAGCAGATCCGCTGGCTCGACGTACCGGGCGTGGGCGCGACAGCCGCGGAAGATGCCTCGTCGGCGCAAATCAGACAGCGAGCCGACGGCGAGCCGATCGTTCGCGAAGGCTACGTTAAAAAGCTACTCGGCGACGTCGAGCCGCGCGGCCGCATGGCCCGGGTCCTCGTCGCCGTGGACGACCCGCTCGGGCTGGGCGAGGACGGCGAAAACGCCGGCGATTTACCGCTTTTGTCGGGCTCGTACGTCGAAGTCGCCATGGAAGGCCGCGAAGTTACCGAAGCGATCGAGATTCCGCGCCACGCGCTGCGCGACGGCGGCCGCGTGTTCACGATGAATGACGACGACCGGCTCGCGGTCCGCGAGGTCACCGTGGCGTGGTCCGGCCAAGACAGCGTGCTGGTGACAGACGGGCTCGACGACGGGGACCGCATCATCGTGAGCCCGCTGTCGGCGCCCACCCAGGGCATGAAGCTCCGCACCGACGACGATAGCGACGACGGCCTCGCGGACGCGACCCATCGCGATGCAGGGTAGAAGCGAACACCAGGGTGACGAGCCGGCGCGCGGGGCGAGCGAGGCCGGGACTCCGGCCCCACCGGGGGATGGCGGCGCAGTCGGGGGCGGCGGCGGGGGGAACGGCCACGACGACGAGGCCGCGTCGGTGGAGCACGAGCGCGGTCCGATCGCGTGGTTCGTCAAAAACTCGGTCGCCGCCAACGTTCTCATGCTGGTTCTCCTCGTGGGCGGCGTCCTGCACATGGGGAACGTCAAGCAGGAGGTGTTTCCCGAGTTCGAGCTCGACATGGTCGTCGTCAACGTGCCCTACCCGGGCGCGAGCCCCGAGGAGGTGGAAACCGGGGTCATCCTCGCGGTGGAAGAAGCCATCCACGGCGTAGAAGAAGTCAAGGAGGTGCGCTCGACCGCGTCGGAGGGCTCGGGCGTGACGGTCGTGGAGCTCATCAGCGGGGCCGACGCCGACCGCGCGCTCGAAGACGTCAAGCAAGCCGTCGATCGCATCACCTCGTTCCCCGACGACATCGAGCGCCCCGCCGTGTTCAAGGCGAGCACCCGAAACGAGGTGATCTCGATCGCCGTATACGGGGACGCGCCGGAGATGACGCTCCGCCAGATCGCCGACGACGTGCGGGACGATCTCCTCGCCGATGAGCGCATCAGCGAGGTGGAGCTTTCAGCGGTGCGTCCGCTCGAGATCTCGATCGAGGTGCCACAAGAGGAGCTGCGGCGTTACGGCCTCACGATCCCGCAGATCGCGGACATCGTCCGCAGCGCGTCGATCGAGCTGCCGGGCGGTTCCGTCGAAACGAGCGGCGGCGAGATCTTGATCCGAACGACCGAGCGGCGCGACGTCGGGCGCGAGTTCGAGGATATCGTCGTGATCAGCGACGCCGGCGGCTCCGCGCTGCGCCTCGGAGAGATCGCGAACGTGCGCGACGGCCTCGCCGACATCGACAGATCCGCCACCTTCGGCGGACAGCCCGCCGCGATGGTGCAGGTATTTCGCACCGGGGATCAAACGCCCATCGAGATCGCTCAGGCGGTGCACGATTACATCGAGAAGGCGCGCGCGGAGCTGCCGCCCGGCGTGAGCCTCGCGCCGTGGTTCGATCAGTCCGAATTTTATCAAGAGCGCATCGAGCTCCTGCTGAAAAACGCCTATATCGGCCTCGCCCTCGTGATCCTCATCCTGGGGCTGTTTCTCCAGCTCCGCCTGGCGTTCTGGGTCACCCTCGGCATCATCATCGCCTTCGTGGGCTCGTTTTTGTTCCTGCCGATGACGGGCGTGTCCATCAACATGATCTCGCTGTTCGCCTTTTTGCTGGTGCTCGGGATGGTGGTGGACGACGCGATCGTCGTAGGCGAGGCGGTCTACCGGCGCAGGCAGGAAGGCATGGGGCGGATGGCGGCGGCCGTCCACGGCGGCCGGGAGATGGCAAAGCCCGTGATCTTCGCGATCGCCACCACCGTGATCGCGTATGCGCCGATGCTCGCCGTGCCCGGGCCGGCGGGGAACTTTTTCATCGTCATCCCCATCGTCGTCATCGTCGTCCTGGCGCTGTCGCTCGTCGAGTCGCTGCTCATCCTCCCCTCGCACCTGGCTCACAGCAAAACCACCTCGCCGCCGGGGATCCTCGGCTGGATATCGAGGCGGCAGGAGGGCTTCGCGCGCGCCCTCGAGCGCTTCATCAGCCATCGCTATGTCCCGGTGCTCAAAGCGGCGGTGAGGCGCCGCTACCTCACGCTGGCCATCGCCTTCGCGGTGCTCATCGCCACCATCGGCATCTTCGCCGGCGCGCGGCTGCAAACCGAGTTCATCCCTCGCATCGAATCGGAGCTCGTCATCGCGCGGGCGGAGCTGCCCCACGGCGCGTCCCCGAAGCAGACCGAAGCGCTCCGCGACGAGCTCATCGAAGGGGCGCGCGCCGCGCTCGCCGCCCAGGGCGGGATCGAAGAAGAGCACGTGCGCGGGCTGTTCGCCCAGGCCGGCGGCGCGATCTTCGGAGGAGGCGGAAATCCGGCCGGCAGCGATCGGTCGAGCGGCGAGGGACACAGGGCCGAGGTCGCGCTGTACCTGGTCACGGCGGATGACCGCCCGTTTTCCTCGGAGGATCTGGCCAACGACTGGCGGCGCCGAAGCGGGGACTTCCCCGGCCTCGAGTCGCTCAGCATGACCTATTCGACCGGCCCCGGCTCCGGCGCGCCCATCGCGATCGAGCTCCGGCACCGAGACGTAGCCCAGCTCGAATCCGCCGCGAGCGATCTTGCGGCCGCGCTCGGCGAGTTTCACGGGGTGTACGATATCGACGACGGCGTTCGGCGGGGGAGCCCGCAGCTCGATCTCCAGCTCGAGCCGCAGGCCCGCTCGCTCGGGCTCACCGAGGCCGATCTCGCCCGGCAGGTCCGCGGCGCGTTTTTCGGCTCCGAGGCGATCCGGCAGCCGCGAGGCCGGGACGAGGTCCGCGCCTACGTGCGCCTGCCGAAGTCCGAGCGCTCCTCCGAACACGACATCGAGCGCTTCATGGTGCGCACGCCCGAGGGCGGTGAGCTGCCGCTCCTCGAGGCTGCGCGGGTCGAGCGCGGCCGGTCGTACACATCGATCGAGCGCATCGACGGCAGCCGAGCCCTGCGCGTCGAGGCCGACGTCGATCGCGCCGTGGGCAACGCCAACGAGATCATGGCGAGCGTCATGCGCGAGGTGCTCCCCGAGCTATCCGAGCGCTACCCGGGCCTCGAGACGAGCCACGCCGGCCAGCAGCGCGAGCAGCGCGAGATCAACGAGAGCCTGACGCGAAACGGCGGCCTTGCGCTTTTGGCCATCTTCGCGCTCCTCGCCGTCGCGTTCCGCAGCTACATCAAGCCCGCCGTGATCATGCTCGTCATCCCGTTCGGACTGGTCGGCGCGATCTGGGGTCACGTGATCATGAACGGCCTCGGCGCCCTGATCCC
>SLNH01000198.1 GCA_007133195.1 Nannocystineae bacterium
CGGACAGCATCGCGCGCACCACGTTGTGCTGCCACTCGCATACCTTTTTATTGGTGTGGTCGAGGCGCATGAGCTCCCGGAAGGTGAACACCGCCTCCCGCGCCTTGCCCTGCTCGACGTAAAGATCGCCCAAAAGCTCGAGCATCGTGAACGCATAGCCGCGATCGACGCGCCGGAACGCGTCGTGAGCTCGCCGCGCCTCGCCGACCTCGGAGTAGGCGCGGACGAAATCGTTTTTCGCGTTCTGGTTCAGCGTCTCTTGTGTGTCGTCGCCTTCCGTGATCTCCGCGACGCGGTAGAACGTCTCGAGCGCGTCTTGGAAGCGGTCGAGGTTGAGCTGAACCCAACCCATTTTGTACATCGCGTACGCATAGACCGGAGAGTCGGGGAACTCGAGCACGCGGCTATAAAACTGCTCCGCTCTGTCGAGTTCCTCCTCCTCGAAGAAGTGATCGCCGAACGCCAAGAACGCAAACGGGACGTACTGGGAGTCGGGGTGCTGCTGGATCAGCTGCCTGTAGACCTCCCGGGCCTGATCCATGTAGTCGGCTTCCTGCAGCGTGAACGCGTAGTAGAACAGGACCTCTGGCATCCGCTCGTACTCGCGGAACTGAGGATTCCTCGCGATCTGCGCATAGGTTTGGATGGCCCCGATGAGCGCCTCGCGCGACTGTTCGAAGTACTGCTGCTGGCGCCGCCTTAGCTGCTGCTCTTCGCGGCCCTCGGCGCGGTCGATCTGGGGATGGAGATCCATCCCTTGAAACTGATGATAGCGCTGTTTTCGGCTATACAGGTCAGCGAGGCGGAACAGCAGGTCGGGCTTATCGGGGTCGGCGTCGCGGGTATTTTCGATGAGCATCCTGTAGTTTTCGATCTGCTCATCGCGAATCGCGCGCGTCTCCGTCTGCACCTGCATGAACTCGTCGGCGCTGAGCGCGGGCTCGGGCTCCTCCTCGGGCTCTCGCCGTGCGGCCCGTTCCGTAAGCCCTTCCGTGGCGTCGGTATCGTCGACGTCCACCCGCTCGAGGCCGCGCTCGCGGGTCTGCTGGGGCCGCTCGGCGTGAGCATCCACAGCCAGAAGGGTGGAAAGTGCGACTACGCCCGTTAGCGCGCTCTTCGCAGCATCTCGTATGTTCATGGCCGTCTACCCTTTGCCCCGGGGCGCCCCGGGTTGGCCCGTTCGCGAGCGGTCGTGGCGGCTTACACGCTCGCGACGCCGGCTTCCTAACGCGCCGCGCTGAACGAAGCCCTCGTTCAGCGGCACGGTCGCAGCCCTGGGCGTCAGCTGGTCACTGGAGCCGTCCCTCACCGGGGCATTCCGAGCGGATCCTGTATCGGTAGTGACCGAGTTCGTCTCTCCAGTATTCACCGTCAAAGTTCCACATTACGTGCTCATCGTCAACGTCGATCGGTTCGGGCTCGTGGTCACCCGTGATCTGCTCGTCGCGGGCATCGGCGGAGATCTCCCCGGCGAGCGCTTCCAGCACCTCGATCCGAACCCTTAGCGCATCGCTGCCGTGCTCGCGGAGCTGGTCTTCGAGCCGCTCGAGGCGCTCCCGGGCGAGGCCGCCGGCCTCGGCTCGGGCGAACGACTCGTTGAAGGTAAGCTCGCCGAGCACCTCTCCTCCCACATCCGTGTCGGCCCAGCCGTCGTCCGCCGCCTGGAGCCGCTCGAGCTCGTCCTCGATCTCGACGACCCACTGGAACGCCGTCTGAGCGCGCCGGTCGTCCACCGCGCTCCGCAATAGCGACGCGGTCTCCTCCGGAAGGCCGCTGTTGCCGTTTCGGAGATCCAACACGAAGTCGAACAAGTCGGCGTCGTCGGGGTGCTCCTCGAGGACCTGCTCCACCTCTTCCCGGAGCGGCATATAGATCGCGTTGAACTCCTCGACGGACTCGAGGGCGCGGTCATAGAGGCAGTAGTTGTAAAAGATCACCGAGCGGAGAATGATCGACTCCGGGTAGAACTGATCCTCGAAGTAAGGCGCGGTGAGGGTGTGAATGTTGCCCAGGGCGTGAGAGTTCTGCCCACGCATAAAGTGAGCCCAGGACGCCTCGAACACGGCGTCCAGCCAGTCGGGCGAGTCCTGCGGCAGCTCTTCGTAGTAGCGGATGGAGGTGTCGAACTGCTGGGTCGAGTAGAAGATTCGTGCGAGCTGCAGCCGCGCGAGCTCCCCGAACCGGCGAATCTGCGAGCGGTCGAAGTGGTCGGGCTCCTCCTCGTTTAGCACGAGGAGATCTTGAAAGGCTTCGACGGCAGGCTCGCCGTCGAACTGGCGGACGTGCGTAACGGCCTCGAAAAACTTCGCGCGCAGGTGAAAGGGGTCTTGTTCCGACACCCGCCGAAACAGGTCGATCGCCGCTGTGAAGTCGCCCTGCTCGTAGGCGTGCCGGCCGAGCAGGTAGTAGAGCTCGTCACGGACATCATCCATGATGGGGTCCTCGAGATCGCTCGGGTCGTAGGCGCCGATCAGGTCGAGGACACCGGAGCTCTCGGGGAGCACCCTGGATAACGCAGCGAGCCACGGCAGGGTCGCCGGGAAATAGCGATGGCCATAACCGAGCTCGACGATGTCATCGAACTGACTGAGCGCGGAGGCATAAAAGCCGAGGTGGTAAAGAGTCTTACCCAAGAAGAACTCGGCGCGATGAAGGTTTGCTTCCGAGTCATCGGTCTGACCGGCGATGACCCTGTGGAGCTCGATAGACGCGGGGAAATAGCGCCCCTCGTCATACATCGACGTCGCCCTCTCCAATGTCTCGCTCGGCGGCGACGTATCGGCCGGCGGCTCGGGGCGGGGCTCGTCCGCCGGCTCATCGGCGGGGTCCGACACCTCGTCGCCGAGGTCGTCGGGCTCGAACTCCATTTCGGGCTCACCGTGTGCGACTCCCGAGTGTGCCATGAGCAGCACGGCCGCCGCCGGTGGGAGCCACGCGAGCGGCCTGGGGAGAGCTTGCATCGTAGCGCGCATAGTGCCGTTCCTGTGAGAAGCGCCCGTATCGATCGCAAAGCTCGGTGCTTGGGCGCACATTCGCAAGTGATGATCCTACTGCCCCATGCGGGTGTCAAGACACACCGCGAGCACGAATGCTTCCCGCGGGGATCGCGATCGGATTTTTCCTTGCAAAGCCTACTAGGCCGGCGCCCTCGCTTCGTAGTAGGTTGGACGACGTGCCTGGTCCAACCATCACCCAGCGGCTTTCCTCAGTCTTTATCGCAGCATCTCTCGTCGCGCTCGCCGCCGCGGCCAGCGGCTGTGGGGGCGATGAGGCTGTCGGCAACGTCTGCTTCATCGAGGATGGCGACAACGGCAACGGCAACGGCAACGGCAACGGCAACGGCAACG
>SLNH01000113.1 GCA_007133195.1 Nannocystineae bacterium
ACGCACGCGGCGAGGACGTCCTCAGGCAGCCAGGGCGAGATCGGGGCGAGCGAGTCGATGAGCTGACTGAAGTGAAGCTGCACATCCGGCAGCGCAGCAGCGAGCGCGCGCCCGTCTCCGGACAGCGCATCGACGACGACTTCGCGATCTCCTATGAGCTCGGTCAAATAAAAATGGTGCAGCGGCTCGCCCGGCGACGCCACAGTGGCCACGAAAGCTCTCGCATCTGCGCCTCGCTCCCCTTCACCGCTGGGCAAGTCATCCAACGCCGCCTCGGCCCCGCCCAGGTCGCCGCCGCGAATCGCGAAAAACGCGCGCAATAGCGGCGGACTCACCCGTGCGAGCGCGTGGAGATCGCCATCGGATTCCAGCTC
This sequence comes from Nannocystineae bacterium, assembly GCA_007133195.1. Classification (GTDB taxonomy): domain Bacteria; phylum Myxococcota_A; class Polyangia; order Haliangiales; family Haliangiaceae; genus SLNH01. Next base: position 375 of record SLNH01000113.1, read on the forward strand.
GGCCAAAAGCTCGCGGGCGCTATCCCGATTCCCGATCAGCATCTCGGCCATGATCGCGCGCGCGAGGAGTGCCCCCTTCGCGCGCGCGGCCGACGCTGGCAGCTCATCGATTCCCCTCAGCGCGGTCAAAAGCTCGCCCTCCAGGCCGTACCCGAGGCCAAAGGTGTGCGATCCGCCAACGCCCATGAGATGATTCGCGACGCTGCCTAGGTGGCTCACACTGTCGAGCGCCTTTAACAGGTCATCGCCGTGCTCTACGGGACCGCGCTCGGCGCGCAGGAGCGCCGGCAGCGCGTCCACGGAAAACGGGAGGTCCGAGAGGTTCCGCAGCAAGCTCTCGCGCTCGCGATCCGCGGCGAGATCGGCGCGGAGCAGGCGACAGGGCCCGGCCAAAAACCCGGCTAGTCGCTCGCGCGCCCCGGCGTCACCGGCGCGGGCGCGGAGAGCCTCGGCGAGGCAGCGATAACCGACGGCGCGATCCGATCCGTGATGCGCCGCCGCCCGCTCGGCGGCCTCGGCCGCGCGTTCGATATCGCCGGCGAGGAGGTGAACGCGCGCGGCCTGTTGGTGTGCGCGCGGCGAAAACTCATCGAGCGGCTCGGCCAAGAGCTCACTCGCCGCGTCGACATCCCCGAGGAAATACGCCGCGTGTGCGGCGAGCTCGCGCGCCCGCCCGCTGTCACAGCCTTGGTATCGCGAAAGAGCCCCGCGAAAATCCCGATGGATCAGTTTTTGACGGATCACCTCGGCGCAGTCGCCGCGGAGCTCGGCGAGCGCCACGAGCGCGTCCTTCGCCTCTCGGGTGGGCGCCGCCCGCGAGTCCACGCTCCGGGCGAGCCTCTCGAGCGCGCCCTCACGATGAAACGGCGTGATGGCGAGGAGCCGATCCGCGCGCTCGGAGCGAAACACATCCAAGAGCTCACCCGTGGCCGGCGAGCGGTCGCGGTGTTGACTGATCTCTTTCAAGAGCTTCCCGCCTCCGCCGAACACCAACAAAAACAGCGCAGCCGCGGCCAAGATCGGCGACACTCGGGGAAGCGGATCGGCAAATCGCGGCGGGCGCGCGCTGGCGAGCTCGCCGTCGTCCAGCGCGTAGCGATGGCCCGACTCTCGGTACCCCGTATCGGCGCCGGACCCGGACATGCGCAGCGTGCCGCGAGCCACCACGTGATCGCCCGCGTGCACAGCGCGAAAGCGAACGGCGTCGTCAGGATCGAACCCGTCACCGAGCCGCTCGCGCACGCTCGCCGAAAGCCGCCGGACCGGCCTTTGCGGCGAATGCTCCACGGAGCCGAGCCGCAGCGTCACATCTCCCGCGAGCTCCACGCTCTCCGCTTCCGTGACGACGTAGAGCCGCTCGGCGCGGCGCCGCGCGCTGGTGGCGCCCTGGTCGGCGCTCGCGAGCGCCGCGGGCGAGCCATCGTCGAACCGTTCGGCGCTACCCTCGGCCTCTATGCGGCCGGCGATCGTCACCCGCTCGCCGACGCGCCGAGGCTGCGCCTCGCCCGGCGTCCCCAAGCCGTCTAGCGCGTCTCGCCAATGCACCAACCCGCGGGCACGCAGGCGCCTTCGCGCATACGCGAACATCGCGAGCACGAGGAAAAGCGCCGCCGCCGCCCAGATCCAGTGGCCGTAGACGACTTCGAACGGCAGCCCGGCCATGCCGCTGCGAGCTTACCACCGCTGAAGCCGCCGCAGAACCGGCCACACGCCGAACCGACGGACGAGGAGCTGGCCGCGGCAAGAGAGCTCGACGGCGGCGGAGGATCCAGTACACCAAAAGAATGAGTGCGAGCGATCGAGCCGATCAAAGCGGCGCACTTGGCCTGCGACCCGCGACCCTTCACGACCTCGAGCTCTTGCGGCGCTGGGATGCAAAGCCGCACGTCCTCGAGGCCGATCCCAACGACGACTGGGGCTGGGAGACGGAGCTCGCCCTGTCGCCGGACTGGCGCGAGCAGCTCATCGCCGAGATCGACGGCCGCCCCATTGGGTTCGTCCAGATCATCGATCCGGCGCGCGAGGACAGTCACTACTGGGGCGATTGTCCGCCGAACCTGCGCGCGATCGACCTCTGGATCGGCGAGGAGGCGTACCTCGGGCGAGGCTACGGCACAGAGATGATGGAGCAGGCGCTCGCGCGCAGCTTTCGCGATCCCAAGGTCGGCGCGGTGCTCGTCGACCCGCTATTTGCCCGAGACCGCGCTCGGCGCTTTTATGAACGACTCGGTTTCGAATTCATCGAGCGCCGGCAATTCGGGGACGATGACTGCGCGGTCTACCGGCTAACGCGGGATCGGTGGCGCCGGCGCGCCTCGCGGACGTCCACCTGACCCAAGAGCGGACCTCAGGAGGTCATCGTGGCGCCCGGTACTCGCGGAGGCGGGCGTTCCGATGCGGAATCATCGAGTCGCGGCGCCTTCCAGGCCCTTTAGCGCGAACGACCAGGCGCGCGCCTGCCACGCGCGCGCTTCTTCCCACTCCGGGCGGTCGCGCCACCCCGAGTGCACGAGGTGAACCCGCGTCCTCGTATCCACCGGCGCGAACGTCACGACGACGTGCGTGAGCGGATCCGCAGCGTTGGCGAAGGTTTTGAACTGGCGAGGGGAGCGCCACTGAAAGGCGAGGAGCTCTGCTTCGGCGAGGGCGGTGATCCGACAGCCGATCGTGCTGTCGTTTTCGCGATCTGCGGGATCCCAAAACAGCTCGTAGCGACCTCCGACCACGGGCTCGACCGCCGCCTCTGCGGCGAGCCACGCGGTAAGGAGCTCCGGCTTTGTAAAGTATGCGTATGCCTCGGCCGGCGGAGCGGCCAGTTCGGCCACTTGGTGGATGATCTGGTCGTTTGCCGGGGCGATCGCGCTGCGCGATTCGGTCATTGGTTCAAACTCCTGTTCGGTGCCGGCTTCAGCGTCGTGGCCGCACCGGCCAGACGATCTGCGTCTGCCAGTCCTTCGGCGCGGGAACCTCACCCGGGTCGCGCTGAAAGATCGCACCACGGTTCGCACCGTAGCAAAGCTCCCCCCGACATTCTTGACCGAACTTGCAACCGGCACCTCGCCGGTACGCAGCGGCGAGAACACCACGGAATCAGAGCGTTTCAGCCCGCGATTTTGGCCCTCAGCTCGCGCCCGCGGCCGCGCTGTCGATCCGCTCGACGACGCGCGCGTAGCGGAGCAGGGAGTGCAAGCCCAGGTAATTGTCCCGCACTCGCTCTTTCGCGCTGGCGCCGAGCCGCGCCGCGAGCTCCGGGTCCGCGAGCACGGTGCGAAGCGCGTCGGCAAAACCGTCCAAATCCGCCGGATCGCCCAGGAGCACGCCGTCACGAAGGGACCGAATCTGATCTTGAATGCCGCCCACGGCGCTCGCCACGACCGGGCGTCCCTTCCACATCGCCTCGGTCACCGTGAGCCCAAACCCCTCGTGCAGGCTCTTTTGCACGACCACGCGCGAGTGGCGCTGAAGCGCGTTGACGATGGCTGCGTTTTCGTCGAGATCCGTCATCGGCAGCATCACCAGATGGACGCGGTGGCGTTGGTGCTGAGGAAGCTCGCGCCAGGCGGCCATGACGTCGGCGAACACGAACGCGCCCTCGGGGTCGTCGGCGACCGCGTCGACGTCGGGCCCGGCCAGCACGAGATGCGCGTCACCCGGTGCGTACGGCTCGAGCAGCCGCGCGAACCCGCGTAGCACGCCGACGGCGTCTTTGAGCGCATCCCAGCGCGAGATCTGCGTGACGATCGGCGTATCCCAGCTCGGCGCGCGACCGAGGCGGATGACGTCGGCTGCGCGATCGACCCGCCCAGGCGAGCCGTCCGCGCGCGTGAACGTGCACCCGCACGGGCCCGGCGGTGCCTCGATGATGCCGGTGTGTACACAGATCGCCCGCGCCACGTCGTCGTCCATCGGCTGATTTTTCGGCGAGAAGATGTCCACGCTCGGCGGCAGCACCACGCTGCGCCCACGGTCGACGTGCGCCGGCACGTAGGCCTCACGGCTAAACACCAGCGCGTGGGCGTCGGCGAGGTAGGGAGCGAGGAACCTCCACGCCGCCTCCACCGGGCCGTCGGGACGCTCGTGGCCGATGTGCGATCGCCAGATTACGAGCGCTCCCTGGCGGGACAGGTGCGGGACGAGGCCGGCGGTTTGCGGATCGTGCGCGATGACGATGTCCCGCGGCTTGACCAGACTCTCGAGCTGGGCGGCGTTGTCGCGGAGCGTCTGCTCGTAAATCTCCCGCGCCTCGTCGCTCAGCACGGTCTCGTCTGCGACTCCGTGAAGCGCGTTATGAATTCCCTTGGTGACGCGGAAGAACGCCGGCGGGCCCGCGATGACCATCCACCGCGCGTCGATCCCCGCGCCGCGCACGTAGGGGAGCAGCCCGTGCAGAAGCTCGGCCACCCCACCTCCGGCCCGAGTCGAGCTGATGTCCCAAAGCACCCGATCGCCGAGCCGCGCGCGCGTGGCCGCCGCGACCTCGCGCATCGTCTCCATCATGTCGGCGCTCACGAACGGCGCATAGCGCTCGAACGAGCGAGCACCCAAGGGCACCTCGAAAAGCGCCGGCCTTCCCGGCTCTGTCGCTCGCGAAATCTCCACGACTTCGGGGGCCCGCGGCCCGTGCCGCGGACATCGCTCCTGATTGCAATAGACTGCAAACGCGATACCAGGCCCGCTACAGATTCCTGGGCGAACTTCAGGAGCATCGATCGAAAGCCGCACACAAGCTCAAAGCGACCTGAACGCGAGCTACTTTTTGCCCGTCGCCCGCGGGGACAGGTCACGTTCGAGGGCGCCGCCAGACCTCACTCGATGATGGAGGCGTCGTCGACGCTGTAGTCGGTGTCCTCGTGCATGGAGATGCCGGGGAGAGCGTACCAGGACCCGCCGTGGTTGTTTTGGAGGATCGATTCCTCGATGTGCAGGCTCCCGGACCGGTCGTTCGTCACGAAGAAGATCGCGGCGCCGTGCTCGTTCACGGTGTTTTCCTCGATGCGGGTGCCGCACAGCGACAGGGTCATGGTGTTGCCGTCGTTATAGATCGCGCCGCCGCTGCCGCCACCGGGGGTTCCCTCTCGTTTGGGGTTCGCGCCCTCGCCCGTTACCCAGTTGTGGCTAAACAGGCTGTTGATGATCGTCCACGACACCCCGATGCTGCTGATCGCGCCGCCGTTCGAACACGTATTGCCCAGATCCTCCTCGCCCCCGAACGTGGTGTTTACGAGATAGACCGGGCGATCTTCGTATTGATCGAAGACGCGGATCGCGCCGCCGCCGACGTCTTGCCCCACCTCGGCGCAGGCGTTTCCGAAAAACCGAGCGTTTACGGCCTTGAATCGGCCGCCGCGCGCCCAGATCGCGCCGCCGCCGCCGGTTTGCTCCTCGCCCTCGGCGCTCGCGTCGCCGTTTGCGAACGTGATGTTTTGAACCGTGAGCCGAGGGTGATCCTGATTGTCACAATGCGATGTGGTCCATCCCTGGTCCTCGTCGCAGGTGTTCATGTACAGGATGCGAGTCGAGCCGCCGCCGCTCAGTGTGACGAGGCCACCCCCGTCGATGACGACCTCCTCGCTCGCGTCGTTGAACACCTTCGCGGGACGTTCGAGCTCGATGATGACCGGGTCCGGCCCGCAGTCGAACGTGATGATCCCGCCGCCTGCCACCGCGTCGATGAACGCATCGCCGGTGCAGCTAGCCGCGGTGCCGTCGCCGACGATCGTGGTGGGTTCGGAAACGTCAGCGGCGGCGCCGGACTCGGGAATCGGACAATCGCCCTCGCCATAACCCGCCGGCGGGCCGTCGCTCGGATCCGTATACGGGTTGTCCACGTCCGCGGCCTCCCCGCCGAGTCCACAGGCCTGCAGAGCGAGCACCGCGATCGTGGCCGCCGCCGCTCGCGCACCTCGCGTCAGTACCGCGGGGATCCGCACCATTGCCGTACTGTATCAAAAGGAGCTGCCCCGCATGCGATACCGCGCGCGCAACATTCCGCGGTAGACTCATCAGCCAGGCCAGGAGGGGAGACGCGTGGTCACGACCCACTATCGAAGCTGCAATCTGTGTGAGGCCACCTGCGGGATAGCCGTAGACGTCGAGGATGACCGGGTGGTCTCGATCCGCGGGGACGAGGACGATCCGTTCAGCCGCGGATACATCTGCCCTAAGGCGGCCGCGCTCAAAGATGTGCACGAAGACCCGGACCGCTTGCGCGAGCCGGTGGAGCGCCGCGGCTCGACGTGGCACAGCCTGAGCTGGAACGAGGCGCTGGACAAAGTCGCAGAGGGCATCTTCGACCTCCGCCGCCGCCACGGCAAAGACGCGCTCGGGGCCTACATCGGAAACCCCACGATCCACTCGCTCGGGGCAATGACCTTCGGCCTCGCGTTCATGCGCAGCCTCGGCACCCGCAACGAGTATTCCGCCACCTCGGCCGATCAGCTGCCGCATATGCTGTCGTCGCTAGCGATGTTCGGCCACCAGCTGCTCTTGCCGGTGCCCGACGTCGATCGCACCTCCTACATGCTGATGCTGGGGGCCAACCCGCTCGTCTCGAACGGCAGCCTGATGACCGCCCCCGGCATCAAAAGCCGTCTCGAGGCGCTCCGCCGCCGCGGCGGAAAGCTGGTCGTCATCGATCCGCGCCGCACCCAAACCGCGGCGATGGCCGATCGGCATCATTTCATCCGCCCGGGCACAGACGCGCTGTTTGTCGCCGCGCTGTTGCACACGATTTTTGCCGAGGGCCTGGCCGCACCAGATCGGCTCGAGGACATGGTCGACGGCGCGGACACCCTGCGCGATCTGGTCGCGGCGTACTCGCCCGACCGGGTCGCCGCGCCGACCGGGATCGCCGCAGACGATATCCGCGCGATCGCCCGCGAATTTTCGGCCGCTGGCGCCGCCGTGTGCTACGGGCGCGTCGGCGTGTGTACCCAGGAGTTCGGCGGACTGGCCGCCTGGCTCATCAATGCCCTCAACATCGTCACCGGAAACCTCGACCGGCCCGGCGGCGCGATGTTCACCAAGCCGGCGGTCGACCTCGTGCGCACCGCCAGCGCTGCGGGATTTCGCGGCAGCTTCGATCGGTACCGAAGCCGGGTCCGTGGCCTGCCCGAGTTCAGCGGCGAGCTGCCGGTCGCCGCCCTCGCCGAGGAGATCGACACGCCGGGCCAGGGCCAGATTCGGGGACTCGTCACCCTCGCGGGAAATCCGGTTCTGTCCGCCCCGAACGGCGCGCGCCTGGGCCGCGCCCTCCCCGGCCTGGACTTCATGGTGTCGATCGATCCCTACATCAACGAAACCACCCGGCACGCCCACGTGATCTTGCCGCCCACCACCGCGCTCGAGCGCGATCACTTCGACATGGCGCTCTATCTGCTGTCGGTGCGCAACGTGGCTAAATACTCCCCGCCGGTGTTCCCGCGCGGCCCGGGCCAGCGCCACGAGTGGGAGATCGGTCTCGAGCTCATGGCCCGGCTCGAACGGAAGCGCTCACCCGTTCGGCGCCTTGGCGGGCGGGCGCTCCGCGCCGCCGGCGCCCGACTCGGGCCGCGCGGCCTGGTGGATTTCGGGCTCAAGGCAGGCCCGTATGGCATCGGGCGCGGGGGCCTGTCGGTCAAGCGCCTTCTCGCCGAGCCCCACGGCGTGGATCTCGGACCGCTCGAGCCCAGGCTGCCGGGCGCGTTGCGGGCCGGGCGGATCGCCCTCGCTCCGCCCGTTTTGGCCGGCGATCTGGCCAGGCTTCGCCGCCGGCTCGACGACCCGCCCTCCGCAGGCGCGCTCCAGCTCATCGGCCGCCGCCACCTGCGCAGCAACAACTCCTGGATGCACAACAGCCGCCGCCTGGTGAAGGGCAAGCCGCGCTGCACGCTCGTCATCAGCCCCGCAGACGCCGATGAGCGCGGCCTGCGCTCGGGTGATATCGCCGACATCGCGTCCCGCACGGGCGCGATCCGCGTCCCCGTCGAGGTGTCCGGCGAGATCATGACCGGCGTGGTCAGCCTGCCTCACGGCTGGGGCCACGACCGCGAAGGCAGCCGCCTCTCGGTCGCCGCCGAGGTGCCAGGAGCCAGCGTCAACGACATCACCGACGAGAACCTGATCGACGCCCTGTCCGGCACCGCCGGCTTCAGCGGCGTACCGGTGACGGTCACCAAGACAGAGGCCGCCGCGAGCGCTGCGTCGAAGTCAGACACAAGCGCCCCAACCTCCGCCGAGCCCGATCCCGCGAATCAGGTCTAAGCCACGTCGACAGCGATCGTGTTGCGGAGGCCGGGGGCGGTGGCGACTGCGGATGCGAATCCCGAGCCCGGGCCCGGGCCGCCCGCCGAAAGCCGGGAGGCGGCTCAGGGCGTCCTGCGCTGGTCGGGCCAAAAACCGCGGGGAGCGTGTAGAATCGAAGCGTGTCCCACGGCCGCGGGCGAGAGGAGCTCGGTTCGGCCGAAACCGAGCGGGCGACGCCGTCTGGCGCCGCCGACCTCGGGGCGGCGGAGACCGAGATCGCGGCCGTGCCCGAGCCCGAGGCGAAAGCTCAGGCCCACCGCGAACGGGTGCCCGCGGTCGGCGAACGCATCGGCCGGTTCACGGTGCTCGAGTTCCTCGGCCGGGGTGGCATGGGGCTCGTGGTCTCCGCGTACGATCCGCGCCTCGATCGCCGGGTGGCCATCAAGCTCGTGCGTTCGCGCGCCGCCGACGAAAAGGAGCATCGCGATCGCTTGCTGCTCGAGGCGAGGGCGATGGCGAAGGTGCGCCACCCGAACGTCGTCGCGGTGCATGAGGTCGGCGAGCACGAAGGGCAGGTCTATGTGGCCATGGAGCAGGTCGACGGCGGCACGCTGGGTGCCGCTCTCGCCACCGAAAGCAGCGACGGCGACGATCACAACCACAACGACTGGCGCCGGGTCGTCGAGCTCCTCGTCGAAGCGGGCCGCGGGCTAACCGCGGCCCACGCTCAGGGCATGATCCATCGCGACTTCAAGCCCGACAACGTATTCGTGGACGCAAGCGGCCGCGTGCTCGTGGGAGATTTTGGGCTCGTTCGCGCGTCGCGCGCAGGGCCTTCGGAGCGGAGCGGGGACGCAAGCGTGACCGAGCCGCTCACCCGCGCTGACGTGGTGGTGGGCACGCCGGCATACATGGCGCCCGAGCAGCACAAGGGCGAGGCGGTGGACGCTAGAGCGGATCAGTTCGCGTTTTGTGTCACGCTCTATCAGGCGCTTTACGGAGAGCTGCCGTTCGCGGGCGACACCCTGGTCGAGTACCTCGGCGCCGCGCAGCGAGGAGAAATGCGCCCGCCTTCGAGGGCGCGCAAAGTCCCGAGCTGGCTGCGCCAGACTCTGCGGCGAGGGCTCTCGGCCGATCCGGACGATCGATTCCCGTCGATGGAGGCGCTTTTGGCCGAGCTCGGCGACGACCCTCGAGGGGTGCGACAGCTCGGCCGCGGCCTGCGGGTCGCGATCGCCGCCATGGCGGTCGCGGTAACGGCGGCTTGGTCTGCGGCGATGGTGGCCTTCGACCTCGAGCTGTCCTACGGGCTGAGCTACGCGAGCAACGGCACCTTTTTCGCGCTCATGCTCGGGCTGGCTTGGGTGGGGAGGCGCGCCTTTACCCGCACCGCGTTCAACCGCAGGGTTCTGGCCATCGGCGTGGCGGTCGCCGGGCTCACGATGGTGTTGGCCGCCGGGGGCCACCTGCTCGAGCTCCCGCCGTCCGGGCTCGGCGTCCTACATTTGTTCGCCTACGGCGCTACATTCCTGTGTGGCACGGTCTTGCTCGATCTCCGACTCGGGGTGGCGGCAAGCACGTATCTGGCCGGTTTTCTGCTGGCCTCGGCGTGGCCGCCCCTTTACTTGGCGTTGGCCGGTCCCACGCACCTCATCGGGGCCTTCACGTTTTACCTCGTCGTCACGTCGCGCAGCCCCAGGACTTTGTGAGCGTGAACGCTCAGGCCCTCATCTCGCGAAGCGCCGTCGTCCCCGAGCCCTGCAAGACCGCGGGGCCTCGCGCCCTGCAGGACGGCCCGCCGCCATGCTAGCCACCCCCTGCCGCCAGAAGGCCTTGCCTGCCCGACACGAGGAGCTTTCTAGAATGTCCGCAGAGCCCACCACCAGCGCGTCCCACAACCCATCCCTCCGCGTTTTGCAAAGCGTTCACGAACTCCACAAGCTCGGCTACCAGCGCGTGCGGATCGTTCCCGGCATGGCGCCCTCCGGCATGCATTGGCGCTGTTCCATCACCCATGTCGGAAATATTCTCGATACCCATGGCGCGATGTTTATGAACCAGAGCGTAGACGCGGCCCATTACTCGAGCAGCCAAGAGACCGAATACTTCGGCTGGACCGATGCCGCCAGCGACACCGCCGCAGAGCTCGCCGATAAGCTCATTCACCGGTTTTCCTGGATTGCACGGAATGGCCACGGCCGAGACTGGCTGTACGCCGGCTGGTACGTCGAGATGCTCGGGCTCGCCGAGAAGGGCGCGTTCCCCATCGCCTACGCCGACTGGTACGAGGATCCCGAACCCGGATGGCTTCCCACGAGCGGCGTCCAGCAGACCCGCCTGCCCATGCCTCCCGGTGGCGAAGCATCCCCTGATCCCGCCAGACGCTGAAAGCAAGATCCTCGAGGCAACGGATAGACGAGCAGCGCGTAGAAGTTTTCACCCGCGCGAGAGCGGGGCGCCTGTCCAAGTCGCGGGACTGGCCATGACGCGGCGGGTGCTTTATAGGTGACGGATGCCGAGCGAAGATCCGTCGCCAACGCCGCCGCTGGAGAGCCCCGCCGGCGCGCTCGAGTTTGCCGGGCTGGGGCTCATGACCAACCTGGCCGAGGCGCTTTTTGCCCTCGGCTATGAAGAACCGACGCCCGTCCAGCGCGAGGCCATCCCGCCGCTATTGAGCGGTCGCGACCTCATGGCCCAGGCGGCGACCGGGACGGGCAAAACGGCCGCGTTCGCGCTCCCCTTGCTACAGCGCCTGTCCGCCGGCGGCGAGCCGTCCAAGCCGTTTGGCCTCGTGCTCGTGCCCACGCGCGAGCTCGCCATTCAGGTGGCGGAGGCGATGCACCGCTATGGCGAGGCAGCAGGAGCCAGGGTTTTAGCGGTCTACGGCGGGCAACCCTACGGCAAACAGCTCCGGGCGCTTCGCCGGGGCGTTCACGTCGTGGTGGCGACGCCCGGACGAGCCCTCGACCACATTCGCCGCGAGACCCTCGATCTGTCGGAGCTCTCCGCGCTCGTCCTCGACGAGGCGGACGAAATGCTGGACATGGGATTTGCCGAGGAGCTCGACGCGATCGTGGCCGAAACGCCCCGCGAGCGCCAGACGGCCCTGTTCTCTGCGACGATCCCATCGCGGATCCGGGGCCTGGCCAAGCGCTATCTCCGCGACCCGGTGCGCGTCGAGATCGACCGCCGGCCCCCGCCCGAGGGGGAGCGGCCGCGCGTTAGGCAAACGGCCTATATCGTCCGCCGGGCCGACAAGCCGGCCGCGCTCGGGCGGGTCCTCGACGTCGAAGATCCGGACGCGGCGCTCGTGTTTTGCCGCACGCGCAGCGCGGTGGACGAGCTCACCCAGGCGCTGTCCACACGCGGCTACCGCTGCGAGGCGCTGCACGGAGGCATCGCGCAGGACCAGCGCGACCGCGTCATGAATAGGCTCCGTACGGGCGCGGCGGAGCTCATCGTCGCCACCGACGTCGCCGCGCGCGGGCTCGACGTGCCCCAGCTCACCCACGTCGTGAACTTCGACGCGCCCCCGGATCCGCACGACTACCTCCACCGCATCGGCCGCGTCGGGCGCGCCGGGCGAAGCGGCGTCGCCGTCACGCTCGCCGAGCCCCGAGAGCACAAACTCCTTCGCAGCTTCGGCGCGCTCACCAAGCAGAAGATCATTGTCTCGAACGTGCCTACCGTGGCAGATCTTCGCGCGCGGCGGCTCGAGCTAACCCGCGCCTCGATCCGCGATGCCATCTTGGAAGGAGACCTCGAGCCCTACCGCCCGATCATCGAGTCCCTCACGGACGAGTTCGACGTCGTGGAGGTGGCCCTGGCGGCCATAAAACGGGCCCATGAAAAGATGACGCCTGCGGGGGAGGACGAAGAAGAAATCGCGCCCGTGCCCCCGGAGCGCGAGCGCCCGCCCCCCGCGGGAAAGCGCCGGCCGAAGGCCAAGGCGCCGCGAGGCAAGCAGCGCGGCCCCGGCGCTGGCTCCGCCCGCCTGTTCATCGGCCTGGGCCGCGAAGCCGGCGTAAGGCCCCAAGATCTCGTCGGCGCGATCACCGGTGAGGCCGGCATCTCGGGGCGCGAGGTCGGAGCCATCGACATCGCCGACCGCT
>SLNH01000049.1 GCA_007133195.1 Nannocystineae bacterium
CACCGATGGCGAAGTGGCGAAACTCTCCTGAGCAAGAGAGGTCGCCGCGGGCCGCGGCGACGAAGCCGTCGAGGTCATCGTCGCTTTCGTAGCCGTATCCGAAGTAGTGCGGGTCGTCGATGCTGAAGTTCAATAGGCCCCACGTGGAGTCTGCCTCGACCCAGGCAGCGGCGCTCACCGGCGTGCACTGCTCGTTATCGCCGCCGGCTGCGCAGCAGAGGTTCTCGCTAGCGTCGTCGCCGTAGAAGTACCCCGTCTCGCCCTCGGGGACGCCGCCCTGGGCGATGCTGCCCGAGACCCGGTCGCTGTCGCTGAACTCCTCGGACGACTCCGCGCTCTGGAAGTGGCTGCGCGCGCCGTCGGCGATCGCCGACAGCTGGTTTCGCGCCTCGGCGGTTTGCGAGCGCTCGACGTAGCTCAAGAAGGCGGGGATCGCGACCGCCGCGAGGATGCCGATGATCGCCACGACGATCATGAGCTCGATGAGGGTGAAACCGCCTTGTCGCTTCTTGTTCGTCAAATTCGTGAGCACGACTGCCTCCTTGAGAGCGCTGGGGACTGGGCCGGCGCGCGGCCGGGCCGCATCGACTGCTATCGGGTTCGGGTTACCACCTGGTCGGAGTCCGACCGGGCAAAGTGAAATTCGTTTTCGTCACGGCCGAGGTCGCACTCGGCCAGTAGGTAGTACCAGTCGCGGGCGGGGGGCTCGAAGTTGAACGTGCCGGTCGCGATGGATCCGGCGCTCGAGATGTCGCCCGCGTCGCCGGCGATGGTCACGTAGCTGCAATGGGCCGCCGGGCGCCCCAAGTCAACGCGCAGCTCCTGCCACGTGTCGGGCAGAGGGTGGAGCTCGCTCGGCTCGTCTCGGGGCGGGCGCGGCGTGCTCGGGTGGGTATCGCCGTCGCTCGATCCGGTAGACAGGTAGGTGCCGCGCTCGGTGAAATGCTGCTCCTGGCGTTGTTCGAGCTCGGCAAACACCGCGCGCACTTCGGACTCGAACTTGGTATCCGACGCGATCTGGCTGTAGCTGAACACCGCGAGGCCGGCGAGCACGGCGATGATCGCGACCACGATCATGAGCTCGATGAGTGTGAATCCGTGCTGCCCTCTCACGCCCCGAGTTAAGAGCAACGCTCGTGCCGAATCGCCGCAAGGTCGTAACGAAGCGAAATCACGTGAGCGCCCCGTCGGCGCGGCGCGCGCCGTGCCGCATTTCGTCGTTTCGGGTGCCGCAAATTGTCACTTTCGGCGCGCGCGGCGCGATTTTCGTCACCCCGACGCGCGGCCACCTGCACGCACCGAATGGCTGCGCGTGGGAGATCGGCGGCGCTGTGACTACCCGCGGCGGCGCCCTTGCGACGTTAGCCCTCGTCGAGCCCGAGCTTGGCGAGACGGTAGCGCAGGGAGCGGAAGCTTATGCCGAGAAGCTGGGCGGCCCGCTTGCGCACGCCCCCGGCCTTGTCGAGCGCCTGCTCGATGATCTGGCGCTCGTAGTCGTAAAGCACGCGCTCCAGGGCGATGCCTTCGTCGGGAAACGCCGCCTCTGCGGCCGGCTCGTCGGCCGCTGCGAGCTTGGCCGACTGCCTGAGCGCGGGGAGGTCCCCTGCGGTGATTTCGTCGTCCGAAGCGAGGGTGCACGCGTGCTCGATGATGTTTTCGAGCTCGCGCACGTTGCCGGGGAAGTCGTGGCCCTCGAGCCGCTTCATCGCCTCGCGCGAGATGCCGGAAAACGATCGGCCCTGCTCGGCGGAAAACCGCTTGAGAAAGTGGTCGACCAGAAGAGGGAGGTCTTCGCGGCGCTGCCTGAGCGGCGGAAGTCGGATCTCGATGACGTTTAGCCGGTAGTAGAGATCCTCGCGAAACGCGCCGCGTTCGACCTCCTCCTCGAGCTCGCGGTTGGTGGCCGCCACGAGGCGGACGTCGATCGCCGCCTCTCGCGTCCCGCCCACGGGCTTGATCCGCCGCTCCTGAATGGCGCGCAGTAGCTTCACCTGCAGGGACATCGACAGCTCGCCGATCTCGTCGAGAAAAAACGTTCCCCCCTCCGCCTCCTGAAACAGGCCTTGCTTGTCGGCCCCCGCGCCGGTGAACGCGCCCTTTACGTGGCCGAAAAGCTCGGACTCCATCAGTTCGTCGGGGACGGCGCCGCAGTTTAGGGCCACGAACGGGGCCGCCGCGCGGCCGCTTTCGGTGTGAAGGGCTCTCGCGACGAGCTCCTTGCCCGTGCCGCTCTCCCCGGTGATGAGGACGTTCGTGCGGGTTTTGCTCACCTTTTCGATGAGCTGGAACACGCGCTGCATGGCGGGGCTCTTGCCGAGCAGCGAGGCGAGCCGGTGACGGCCGGAAATCTGCTCGCGAAGCGCCGTGTTTTCCGCCACGAGCGCCCGCTTTTCGAGGGCTCGGGCGATGACCGCGCTGATCTCGTCCACCTTGAACGGTTTGGTCAGGTAGTCGTAGGCGCCCTGCTTCATCGCCGCGATCGCGGTCTCCGGGGTCGCGTAAGCCGTGACCACGATGACCTCGGTGCCGAGCTCGCGCGCCTTGACGGCGGACAGGAGCTCGAGGCCGCCTATGTCCCCCATCTTGAGATCCGTGACGAGCACGTCCGGCGCGTGTTCGGCGCGGCCTGAAAGCACGGACAGGGCCTCCTCACCCGAGGACACGACCGAAACCTCGTGCCCCTCGCGGCGCAAACAAATCGCCAAAAACTCGCGCATCGACTGCTCGTCGTCGGCGACGAGGACGCGGCCGCTGCGGGGGCGGGGCTTGGCTTTGGCTTCGCTCGCGGACATAGGCGGCGCCCGGGGAGGCGATCAGCCTCCGCCCCGCGCGGGCTCGGGCGCCGCGCGCTTGCGCAAGATCGCGATCAAAAAACCTCCCAGGCGGCGCGCACCCGGCGCGTCGGAGGCGGCGCGCTCGGCGGCGCCGACGAGCGTCCGCAGCCCGGGCACGCGGTGAAGGTGTGAGACGGGCGTGACGACCCGAACGCCCCGTATCGACTCGAGCGACAGGTTCGGCGGGACGACGCGGCGGATGTCGGAGAGCCCGTCGTAGCGGGTGTAGACGGACTCGTCGGTCGCGCGCTCCGAGATCGCCGAGGGGGGCTTTAGCACCTTGACCAGGTAGCGGAGCGAGTGCCGATTGTAAAACTCGGCGAGGACGGCGCCGCCGGGCACGGTCACCCGGGCCATTTCCGCGAGCGCCCCCTCGATGTCTCGCACGTGGGGGAGGACCTTGAACGCGCAGGTGACGTCGAAGCAGTCGTCGGGATAGGGCAGGGCGGTGATGGCGCCCTGGACGACGGGCAGGCCCCGCTGCTTGGCCTGCGCCAGCATCGCGGCGGATAGATCGACGCCCTCGGCGCGGGACGCGAAGCCCGCGATTCGCTCGAGCACCAGGCCGGTCCCGCACCCGGCCTCGAGGACGGTCTTCCCCCGGCCGTAACGGGCGACGGTGCCTACCTCGAGGTCGTCGACGAGCCGGTGGTAGCCCGCGCCTCGGCCCCGCTCGTAGCGCGGTGCGAACTCGTCGTAGTAGCGCCGGTTGCTTATGCGGCCCGCGGGGGGCTTTGGACTGCTCTTTTGGGCGCGCACCGCCATATTCCTACCACAGCCCGCGGCATGTATCCTCGGGCCGTGATCGCGAAGCTCGGCAGCGTGCTCAGCCGGTTTGCGGCGCGGTGGGTGCCCGATCCGTTCGTCTTGGCCCTCGGGCTGAGCTTGCTCGTGTTCGTGGTCGGCGTGCTCCGCTTGCACGTGACGGGGGCGCCCGGCGACGACGGCCCGGTGTGGACGGCGCTCGTGGGATGGGCCGAGGAGTTTACGGACAGCGCCGGCCTGGCGTTCGCGCTGCAAATGGCCCTCGTGCTGGTGACGGGCCACGCCATGGCAATGTCGCCGCCGGTCCAGCGCGCCATCCAGCTCGTGGCGGCGGCTCCAAACAGCGCGGCCGCCGCGACAGGGATGGTGGCGGCCGTGGCGTGCGCGGCGGCGCTCGTCCACTGGGGGCTCGGCGCGATCACGGGGGCGCTGCTCGCGCGGGAAATCGGCCGCCACGCGCAAAGCCGCGGGGTAGCGCTTCACTATCCGCTCATGGGCGCGGCCGCCTACGCCGGCATGGCGATCTGGCACGCGGGGCTGTCTGGCTCGGCGCCGCTCGTGGTGGCCGAGGGCGACGATCTCGTCGGGACGATCCCGCTGTCGGACACGCTTTTATCGGGGCTAAACCTCCTCGTGCTGCCGGTGTTGATCGTTTTGGCCGTCGGGCTGTTCACGATGCTCACGCCGCGGCGCGAAGCGGAGCTCGTCTCGCCCGATCCGGCGCGCTTCCCGCCGCTCAGAGAGCGCGAGGCGCGCCCCATAGACGGGCCTGTTTCTTGGCTCCACGAGAGCTTCGTGCCCGGCCTCGTGGTCGGCGCCGTCGGGCTCACCACGGTGCTCGCCCTGGTCGTCACCGGCCGCATCGGGTTCGACATCGGTTCGGTGAACATGATGTTCCTGTTCACGGGGGTCATCCTGCAGGGCGGCCTGCGCCACTACGTCGAGGCCATCGCCGACGGCGCTCGCGGCGCGGGGGCGATCATCCTGCAGTTTCCGCTTTACTTCGGGATCCTCGGCATCATGAAGGCGACGGGGATGGTCGATTGGATCGCGCGCGGCATGGTTTCGCTGTCGTCCGAAGCCACGTTCCCCGTGCTCGCGTTTTTGTCCGCCGGCGTCGTGAATCTCCTCGTGCCGTCGGGCGGCGGCCAGTGGGCGGTGCAAGGGGACATCCTGCTCGGCGCCGGCGGCGAGCTCGGCGTCGATCCCGCGACCACGATCATGGCGTTTGCCTACGGCGACGCGTGGACGAACACGCTGCAGCCGTTTTGGGCGCTCCCCCTTCTCGGGATCATGGGTCTGCGAGCGGGCGAGATCATCGGCTACACCGCCGTGTTGTTTATCGCCATGGGACTCGTCGTCCCGGCGATGCTCCTCATCGCCGCGTAAGTCGCCGCGCGCAGCACGCCGGTCGCGGCGTAAAGCGCCGATCGCCGCGCAGAACGCCGATCGGCTCGCCCAAACCGCTCGCCGCCTTCGCCGGTCGCCGGAGGGGCCGGCCGGAGGCCTAGGACTGAAGGACCTGCGTGCCGCAGCCGCCGCAGAACTTGCTGCTGGCCTGGGTGCCGCAGTTTGGGCAGAACTTCGGCCCGGGCGCCTGCAGCTGCCCGCCGCATTGGCCGCAGAACTTCGCGGGCGGGACCTGGGCGTTGCAGGACGTGCACGTCATCGTGTTTTGCGCCGCCTGGCTCATCCCGGTCCCCGGCGCTTGGTGCCCGGGGGGCTGCTGCATGTGCGCCCCGGCCGCCGCCCCTTGCGCGTGCGCGGCGTGCGGGTGGCCCTGCTGCGGCGCCATGCCGGGCTGCGCCATGCCCGGCTGCCCCATCGCCTGCTGCTGATTCATCATCTGGCCGGCCATCCCGAAGCCGAGCCCGATGCCGGCGCCGGCGAGCGCGCCCCCCGCGGCCCCGCCGCCGCCGCCGCCGCCACCTTCTTTCATGCCTTGCCCGGCGTTCATCATCATGTTGGCCTGCGCGAACTGCTGGTAGCCCTGCATGCCGCCGGCCATCTGGACGTAGGACGCGTCCTGGAAGAACTTGTTGAGCCGCTCTTCGTCCTCGGGATCCATGGCGATGTTGAAGTCGCCAAACCGGATCACTTCGATCCCGTAGCTCTCCACGTGCCGGCGCAGGCCGTCGAGCGCCTCCTGTTCGAGCTCCTCGGTGTAGGCGCCCGACGTGACGTCGGTGAGCGGCCACTTCTGCTTGACGATCATCGTCGCGATGTCGTCTTTGAGCGTCTTGGTCACCTGCTGGCGGAACCACCCGAAAAACGCGTTGTCCTCGTCTTTGCCCATACCGACCAGGCCGATGACGAGCTGGCGCGGATCCGTGACCTTCAAGGAGAAGGTGCCGTGCACCATGAGCTGCGCCAAAAGCCCGCTCATCGAGTCGCGCACCTTGCCCACGGGGCCGCCGAACTTGAGGTTCGACATCTCCCGCGTGTTTACGAAGTAGACCTCGGCGCGGAACACGTCCCCGCCGGTGAACTTGTCGACGAGGTTGTTCAGGAACGGGATCGCGTCGGTGTCGAGCGTGTGGCGACCCGGCGGAAACTGCGAGACGTACGCGCCGTCTTTGAAAAACAGCGCGAGCTCGTCGGCCTGCACCGTGAGCTGCGCCTTCATCGGGATCGTGGGATCCGGATGCTTGAAGATGGCGCTGTCCTTGCTCTCGGCCGGTCGGGCGATGGCGAGGTCTTGCGTTCCACCTTTGATGAAGCTGAATACGGCCATGGTGCTCTCCCCTCCGAGTGGCGCCCAGTGTATCAGGTCTGCGTCGCGGACGTGAGAGGCTTTCGCCTCCGGCTCGCGGCCCTCGCCTCGGCGCGGGCCGCGGTCGATGGGGACGCGGGCGCTCGCGGTCCGCGCCCGCCCGTGAGGCGGAGGATCCGCCGCTGCGGGGCCGGCAGAACGAGGGCTGCGACTTGATGTGGTGGCTCGGCTCGGGTTATCCAGCGCGGCATGGCTAGCTCGGGAGGCGGCGGGGGAGCTTCTCCCTCTTTGCGCGGACAGTGGGGCACGAGGCTCGGTTTCATCCTCGCGGCGTCGGGCTCGGCCGTGGGCCTCGGCAACATCTGGGGATTCCCGTTCATGGCCGGGCAGAGCGGGGGCGGACTGTTCGTCCTGTTTTACCTCGCGTGCGTCGCCGTGATCGGCCTGCCGGTCATGATCGCGGAGATCATGGTCGGAAGGCGCGCCCAGCGCTCTCCGGTCGGGGCCTACGGGCGTTTGTCGGGCGACAAGGCGATGTGGAAGCTGGTCGGCTGGATGGGGGTGGCCGCGGGCGTGCTCATCCTGTCGTTTTACAGCGTCATCGCGGGCTGGACCCTCGACTACACGGTGCTCAGCATACGCGACGCGTTCGCCGGCAGGTCGCCGGGCGACATCGAAGCGCTGTTCGCCGAGCGGACGGGCGAGCGGCCCGGCGGGGTGATCTTCCTGCACGCCCTGTTCATGGTGATGGTGATCGCGATCGTCGCCGGCGGGGTGGAAAAGGGGCTCGAGCGGGCGGTGCGCATCCTCATGCCGCTGTTGTTCGTGCTCATCGTGGGCCTGCTCATTTACGGCACCACCCTCGAGGGCTTCGGCGAAGGCGCCAGGTTCCTGTTCGTGCCCGACCTGGATGAGTTCGACGCGGGCGCGGCGCTCGCCGCGTTGGGCCAGTCCATGTTTTCGCTGAGCCTCGGCATGGGCGCCATCCTCACCTATGGGAGCTATCTGCGCCGCAAGGACGACATCGTCGCGACGTCTACGACGATCTCGCTGCTCGACACCTTCATCGCGGTGGCGGCCGGCATGATCCTGTTCCCGATCGTCTTTACCTACGATCTCGGCACGGCCGGTGGAGAGGGCCTGATCTTCGAGGTTCTGCCGGCGTTTTTCGAGAACATGCCGGCCGGCCAACTCGTGGCGATCGTGTTCTTCGCGCTCTTGTTTTTCGCCGCGCTCACCTCGGCGCTGTCGCTCCTCGAGGTGGTCACCGCCACGGTGATCGATCAGCTCGGCTGGCGCCGCCTGACCGCCGCCGCGGCCGTGGGCGGCGGCATCTTCGTGCTCGGCCTCCCCTCGGCGCACGCGGAGCTATTGCCGTTTTGGGAGGACCTTTTCGGGATGGGCTTTCAGGAGAGCCTCGTCTTCCTCATCTACAACGTGTTTTTGCCGCTGGGCGGCCTGTTGATCTCGGTGTTCGCGGGCTGGGTGCTGACCAGGAGCGCGAGCTACGAGGAATTCACGGCCGGCAGCCGCCTGGCGGGGCTTTATCCGGGGTGGCTCATCCTGGTGCGCTTCATCGTCCCCATCGGCATCCTCCTCGTTTTTGTGACAACATGGGCCGAGATGTTCTTCCCCGATCTGCTCTCGAGCGAAGGAGCGAATGAATGATGCGTGAAAGCGCCGTGGCGGCGGCGTTCGCCGGAGTTCTCGCGCTCGCCGCCTGTGGCCCCGCCGAGTCGGCGGAGCCGGCGAGCCCCGATCCGGCTTCGCCCGCCCCCGACCCGGAGCCCGAGCCGGCCCTGTTGTCCCCAGCCGAGGGGGAATACAACTGCGCCATCAGCCTCGCCGGACAGCCGCAGCCCGACGCGACGTGCGAGGTGCGGGAGGACGATCTAGGCGAGGAGCTGTGGCTGGAGACGCTGGATGGCGAGGTGTGGCTGAGCGGCGTTGTCGAGCCACAAGACGAGAATTCGTTCGTGCTCGCCGGCGATGTGTTTTGCGCTCAGGGCGGCTGCGACGCGGCGATCGACGCCCGGTTTTACGAGCGGGCGTCCGGCGTGTACGAAGCCGAGATCGACCTCGAGCGGGGAGCGCTCGTGGTCGAGATGTCGCGCTGAGCGACGTCACGTTCATGCTCCCGCGCCCGCTGCGCGGAGCGCGCGACGATTTGCCGAGCCGCGTTCTCTAAGGGGCGCCTGCGGGCAACCACAGGCGCGCGTCTTTGTGAGGAGGCGGCAGGCGCATGTCGGGAGCGCGAGGACAATTTCCGGCCCTGCGGAGCGACGTCGTCGCCGGCCCCTCGCTGGAGGCTTCGGAGCTGGAAGGGGCCCAGCGGCTTCGTTTCGCGCTGGAGGCAGCGCAGGTGGGCGTGTGGGACTGGAACGTGACCACGGGCCAGGTCCACTGGTCCCGGGAGCTCGAGCGGATCCACGGCCTGCACGCCACCAACGACGGACGCGAGTTTCACCGCGTGCTCGAAGACGTGCACCCGGACGACCGCCGGCGCGTGCTCGACGCGCTCGCCGCCGCGATGGATGGGGAAGGGGACTACCGCGTGGAGTTTAGGCTCGTCCGCAAGGATGGGCAGAGCGTTTGGGTGGAGGAGCGGGGGCGGGCGTTTTTCGACGAGGCGGGGGAGCCCGCTTGGATGACGGGCGTTTGCCAAGACATCACCGAGCGCAAGTGCGCCGAGATGGCGCTCGTGGACAGCGAGCATCAGCTTCGGCACCAGGCGGAGCGGCTCGCCGAGCAGGACCGGCGCAAGGACGAGTTTTTGGCGATGCTCGCCCACGAGCTGCGCAATCCGCTCACCCCCATCGTGGGCGCGGTGCAACTGCTCTCGCGGCAGTGCCACGAGCTCGGCACCGCCGACGACTGCGTCCCGATCTTGTCTCGCCAGGTCGAGCAGCTGCGCCGGATCGTCGGCGATCTCCTGGACGTCGGCCGCATCACGCAAGGCCGAATCCATTTGGAGTGGAGGCGGCTCGATGTGCGGGAGGCCGTTCAGCTGGCCCTCGACGCGGCCGAGCCGCTCGTGCGCGCGCGCGGGCACGAGCTTTCGACCGACATTCCAAAGCGGCCGCTCGTCGCGTACGGCGATCCGGTGAGGCTCGGCCAAATCGTTGCGAACATCGTGAACAACGCTGCGAAATACACGCCCGAAGGCGGTCACGTGTCCGTGGTGATGCGCGCCGATGGCCCGTGGATTGAAATCGCGGTGGAAGACGACGGAATCGGCATCCCCGCGGACGTGCTGCCGAGCGTGTTCGAGGCGTTTACGCAGGAGCGGCAGGGGCTCGATCGGGCCGAAGGCGGGCTGGGTCTCGGCCTCAAGCTCGCTCGGGAGCTGGCGTGCCTTCACGGCGGCGAAGTGTGGGCGCAGAGCGAAGGGCGTGGACAGGGCAGTACTTTCGTCGTAAGGATTCCCGCGTACACCTGTGAGGACGTTGCGATGGCGGCTCCAGCTCGCGACTCAGGGACAGAACGGCGCTCGCGGCGCGTACTCGTGGTAGACGACAGCGTCGATCTCGCCGAGACCCTGGCCATGGTCCTCGAGGAGGGCGGACACGATGTGCGCCTCGCCCACAGCGGCCGAGAGGCGCTCTCGGAGTTCGACGCGTTTTCGCCGGACATCGTGTTTTTGGATATCGGGCTTCCGGAGATGAACGGCTACGAGGTCGCGCGCACGCTCCGCGCCCGTGAGGGCGGCGAGCGGCGGGTGCTTTTGCTCGCGCTGTCGGGCTACGGCGAGCGCGAGGACCGCGACGCCGCCGCCGCCGCGGGGTTCGATCGCCACCTGCTCAAACCGGTGGACATCGAGACCATCGAAGAAGTGATCGAGCTATACGAGCAGAGTAGCTAAGCTGAGGCCGCTTGCGCGTGACGCGCGCGAAAACCGCGCGTGATCCGCCGGCGGCCTGCGGCGCGGTCGGCCGGCGCCTACATCGCGTCCGGTGCCGCGACACCGAGCAGGCCGAGCCCGCGCTGGAGGACTTCGCGGGTCGTCGCCACCAAGGTGAGGCGCGCCTCGGCGGTGGCGCGATCGCTCGCGAGTACCCGCTGGGAGGCGTCTTGCGCCCCCGCCGTGTACCACGTGGAAAACGCCGCACAGACGTCGAGGAGGTAACGGGCAAGGTGGTGGGGCTCGTAGCCCTGGGCGCTGCGACGGACGACGTCTGGAAATTCGGCCAGCTTGCGGGCGAGGGCCCACTCCCTGTCGCCCGCGAGCCGGTCCCGCTCGGCGTCTTGGGTCGGGGTGAGCCCCTGCTCTCGCGCGCGGCGAAGGATGCTCGAGCAGCGCGCGTGCGCGTACTGGATGTACGGGCCGGAGTCGCCGTCCCAGGTGAGGATCTCGTCCCAGTCGAAATCGACGTCTTTTTGCCGCTGAGAGATCAGGTTGGCGAACACCACGGCGCCGACGCCGACCTGGTGGGCGACGCGATCGACCTCCTCGGCCGAGGCGTTCGGGTTCGCCGCCTTGACCCGCTCGCGCGAGCGCGCGGTCGCCTCGGTGAGGACCTCGAGCAGCTTGACCCCGCTGCCGGTGCGCGTGCCCGTCTTCTTGCCGCCGATGCGCACCAGGCCGAAGGCGACGTGAACCATGCGATCGGCCCACGCAAAACCTGCCTTGCGGAGCGCGGCGAACAGCTGCTTGAAGTGGAGCGCCTGCCCGCGATCGACCACGTACAGGGACTGGGAAAACCGGTAGGTCTCGTGCCGATAGATCGCCGCGGCGATGTCCCGGGTGCCGTAGAGCGTCGCCCCGTCGCCCTTTTTGAGCAAAAGCGGCGGGATGTCCTCCCCTTCGTCGTCGACGGGAACCACGAGGGCGCCTTCGCTCTCGGCGAGCGCGCCGCGCTCTTCGAGCACGCGCAACACCTCGGGGATGTCGTCTTCGTACTCGCTCTCGCCCTTGACCTCGTCGAACCGGATCCCGAGCTCGTCGTACACGCGCGAAAACTCACGCCACGAAACGTCGCGAAACCGCTTCCAGGTCTCGCGCGCGGCCTCGTCGCCCGCCTCGAGGCGCGCGAACCACGCCCGGGCCTCGTCCTCGAGCGCCGGGTCTTGTTCAGCCCGCTTGCGAAACTCGACGTAAAGCTCGTTTAGGGCCTCCACCGTGAGCGGCTCCGGCGCGCCCCACCGCTCGTAGGCGGCGAGCAGCATGCCGTGGGTGGTTCCCCAGTCGCCGAGGTGGTTGATCCCGACGGCCCGATAACCCAGGGCGCGGAAGATGTTGCAAAGCGCGTGGCCGATCGCCGTGCCGTGGATGTGGTGGTAGGCGAGCTGTTTGGAGATGTTGGGGGACGAGTAGTCGATGCAGATCGCCTCTCCCCCGGCCACCTGGGGAATGAGCGGGGGCTCGTCTGTGATGGCGGCGGAAAACAGGTGGCCGTACAGGGCGCTTCGGCGCGCGCGAAAGTTCACGAACGGACCGGCGGCCTCGGCGCTTTCGAGCTCCGGGCCTGGCGAGAACCGCTCCGCCACGCGGGCGGCGAGCTTCGGGGGCGGGGCGCGGAGCGCCTTGGCCGCCGGGAAGCAGCCGACGGCGTAATCGCCGAGCTCGGGCCGGGGCGGAGCCGCGACCTGAAACTGGCCGGGATCGTCGAGGTCGAGTGCGGTGGCGACGGCTCGCGCGGCCGCCGCGGCGAATGGGTCGAGGGGCGTGGACATCGGGGTGGGCGAATCCTACCGGGACCCAAACGCGAAATCGAGCACTGGGCGCCCTCGTTTGGCGTTCCTGCGCGACCTGAAAAATCCTCTGATTTCTAAGGGGTTACCTTGACAGCGCAGATGTGACCGTGATTACCTCGAGGCTCCGCTTAAAAGGTGCCGCCGAAGCGATCGGCTGCGCGCCACCGGCTGCTCGCGGGAGGACAAGAGGACCGATGACGAAGACGATAGTCGTCGCCGACGACAGCGTGACGATGCAGAAGGTCGCTGAGATCACGTTTTACGCGACCGAGTTTCAGTACGTCGGAGCTCGGAGCGCCGACGAGGCGCTCGACCTCGCGCGCAAGCAAAACCCGGCGCTCGTCCTCGCGGATGCGGTCATGTCCGACAAGAGCGGTTATGAGCTCTGCGAGGCCATCAAGGGCGATTCCGCGCTGGCGGGCGTACCCGTGATGATGATGTGCGGGAACTCGCAGCCCTACGATCCCACGCGAGGTGGCAAGGCGGGCGCGGACGGCCACGTGACGAAGCCCTGGGACACCCAGGTGATGCTCGACAAGGTGCGCGAGCTCCTCGAGCGCGTGGCCAGCGAAGGTGTAGCCGACGCTGGCGGGGGCAAGGCGGAGGCGCCGGCCGCCGCCAAGCCGGCCGCTCCCGCCGCCCCCAAGCCCGCGGCGCCCGGCGCGCCGGCCGAAAAATCGGCCCCATCGGCGGCC
>SLNH01000100.1 GCA_007133195.1 Nannocystineae bacterium
CGACCTCGACCTCGAAGTCATGAGCGCGCAGCAGGCTGCGCAGCGTCCGGGCGATATCTGCCTCGTCGTCGACGATGAGGATCCTTTGTGACGAGCCCGCATCGTCCGGGACAGCTTTGGGTTCTGTCGTCTCGGTGTGCGGAGAGGGTTGGCCTTTTCTCCCATCCTCGAGTCGCGGAAGCGTGATGACGAATTCCGTGCCCTCGCCCGTGCCCTCGCTCTTCGCGGCGATCGCGCCGCCGTGGAGCTCCACGAGCTGCTTGACGAGCGGTAGTCCGACGCCGAGGCCCCCCTGCGCGCGGAGGCGCCCGCGGGGATCTTGGACGAAGAGATCGAAGATGTGCGGCAAGGTCTCGGGGCCTACGCCGATACCCGAGTCGCGAACTGCGATGCGGATGTCGCCCTCTGCGGGCTCGATCGTGAGCCAAATGCGGCCGCCCGCGTCCGTGTATTTCGCGGCGTTCGTGAGGAGGTTTTCCAAAGCCTGCGTGAGGCGCATGGCGTCGCCGCGCACCCTCGCCGGCTCGTCGGGCAGTGACACTTTGAGCTCATGGCGCTCGCGCTGGATGGCCGAGGACACCGCCTCGGTCGCCGCCGTGACCACCTGCGCGAGGTCGACGACATCGTCGGCGATCGTGATCTTTCCGGCGATCGCGCGCGCGAGATCCAAGAGCTGGTCGAGCATGGCGGCGATGCGCCGCGTTTGCCGCGACATCATCCCGACGATCTCTTCGGCCCGGGAGGCATCGACCGCCCTTTTCAGGCGCAAGAGATCGAGGCCGTTTGCGATCGCGGCCAGCGGATTGCGAAGCTCGTGCCCGAGCATCGCGATGAACTCGTCTTTGCGCTGGTGTTCGTCGGCGAGCTTCCGGGCGCGATCGAGCGCGGCCACCTCCGCCCGGCGCAGGTCCGTGAGGTCCTCGATCGAAAGCAGGATGAGGCTCGGCCGCTCGGCACGGGTCATCACGCTCGCGTTCAGGCGCATAAAGCGCCAACCGATGCCCTCGAAGGTGTGCTCCACGTCGTAATCGCGGATCTCGCCACGCGTGTCGAGGAGCTCGTCGAGGAGCACGCGGAGCTTGGCGATATCCCACTGGCGATTGCCGAGCTCGAAGAGCGACTGGCCGAGCGTCTCCGCCTCGGTCACGGAAAACGTGTCGTAAAACGCCTGGTTCGCCGAGTGGACCCTGGAACCTTCGTCGAGGACCAAAAGCGAGGTCCGCGACGAGTGCACGATCGCCTCCGCGTAGCGCCGGGCCTCCTCGCTCTCGACCGCCGCCCGCTTCTGGGCGGTGACCTCGCGAAACGTGACGCACACGCCGTCGATGCGATCATCGACGGTTCGATAGGGCGTGATGCTTCGTGAAAACCAGCGCTCGCCGTCGATCGCCACCTCGAGCTCGCTCGGGGCGAGATTGTCCAAGACCCGGGTCGCGTCCGCGACCAGGCGGTCGTCTGAGACGAGCAGCCTCACGTCGGCTACCGAGCGCCCGATGTCAGCCGGCGCGAGGCGCATCACTTGCTCGGCCTCGGGGGTATAGCGGCGGATTTGAAGCTGTCGATCCAGAAAGATCGTGGGCACGCCCGTGCTGGAGAACAGGTTTTTGAGGTCGGCGTTTAGCACCTCGAGCTCGGCGTTTTTGGCTTCGAGTTGCCGGTTGATCGTAATGAGCTCTTCGTTTAGCGACTGAAGCTCCTCCTTGGACGTCTCGAGCTCCTCGTTGCTCGACTGAAGCTCCTCGTTTAGCGAGATCAGCTCTTCGTGACTGGCGCGGTACTCCTCGTTCAGGCTGTCGAGCTCCTCGACGGCGCTTT
Organism: Nannocystineae bacterium; assembly: GCA_007133195.1. Classification (GTDB taxonomy): domain Bacteria; phylum Myxococcota_A; class Polyangia; order Haliangiales; family Haliangiaceae; genus SLNH01. The sequence goes on from SLNH01000100.1 coordinate 1,816, forward strand.
TGAGCTCGCGCTGGGTGTAGCGGAGCTCCTGTTCGAGATGGCGCGCCAGCGTCTCGCTCGTTCCCTCGCCCTCGGCGACCGGGCGCGGCTCGTCGGCGCGCTCCGGGGCCTCCTCGAAGAGGACGAGCATCACGCCCTCGGCGCCGGGCACCGACGTGACCGGCTCCACCGTGGCTCGCGCGAAGTGCTTTTCGCCGTCGCGCTCGACCCGCATGCCATCGACCTTCACTCGCTGGCCCGCATCGAGCGCGTCGCGAAGGCCGATGCGAAGCTTCGTGTAGATCCCCGGCCGCACCCACGACAAAAGATCGAAGCGAGCCTCGCCCTGCGGCTGCCTTAGGTAGTGGTCGGTCGGTCCGAAAAAATGAAGGATGTCGAGGTTTTGATTCACCGCGACACTGGCGGGGCTGTGCCTTTCGAGCACGTACTGCTCGAGCAGGCGGGATAGCTTCGGGCCGGTGCGCGCGGCGGGCGGCTGCGTGGCGACGCCTCCGGCGAGCGGCGCGTGCTGTGAGATCCACCTGGGCGCCCGCTCGCGATCGGGCCTGGCCGCGTGGCTCGCCCGGTAGATCCGGTGCGCGGGCGAGACCGACTCGAAGAGCGCGCTTCGCCGGCCTACCGTCTCGGACGCGCCGAGCCACAAGAGTCCGCCGGCGCTCAGCGCGAACTGGAAGGCGTCGAGCACCTCGTCCTGGCCGCGCGCATCCAGGTAGATGAGGACGTTGCGGCAGGTCACGAGATCCATCCGGCCGAACGGGGGATCGGAGAGGAGATCGTGGGGCGCGAACGTCACCACCTCGCGGAGCTGCTCCTTGACGCAGTAGCTCTCACCCGAGCGAACGAAGAAGTTTGAGAGGCGCTCGGGCGAGATGTCCCCGTCGATGGCCGCGGGATAGCAGCCGCGCCGGGCGGTCGCGAGCGCCTCATGGCTCACGTCCGTGGCGTAAACGCGAAGCTCCGGTGGGCGCTCCATGCGCTCGAAGGCTTCGAGAAACAGAATCACCAGGCCGTAGGCTTCCTCGCCCGTGGCGCAGCCCGCCACCCACACGCGCACCGGCTCGCCCGGGGCGTGGCGCGCGATGAGTCCCGGGATGATCTCCGCCTCGAGGTGCTGCCAGCTGTCGGGGTCGCGGAAAAACCTCGTTACGCCGATCAAAAGGTCCCGGTAAAGGGCGGCGACCTCGTCGGGATGCTCGCGCATATGGGCGACATAGGCAGCCCAGTCGCCGAGCTGCAAAAGCGCCATACGCCGCTCGCTGCGGCGGCGCAGCGTGCCGACCTTGTAGTGGCGAAAGTCGAGCCCATACCGCTCCCCGAGGACTCGGAGCACCGCGAGCAGGCCCTCGGGGACCTCTGTCTCCGCCGGGGCTCCGCCGTCCGGGGCGCACGGAGGCGCCTCGCGGGCGTGGCGCCGCGCCGCCAAAAGCACCTCGGGCATCGCCTCGGGCGAAAGCACGCCGTCCGCAACCCCCGCGGCGATCGCGCTGTTCGGCATGCTGTCGTACTCCGCATCCTC
>SLNH01000402.1 GCA_007133195.1 Nannocystineae bacterium
GCCCCTTCGTACCCCGAATTGACGGGGTCGTCGGGCTTTGGGAAGATACCATGCTCATTTCGAACCCGGATTTTGAGGATGGCTCAACCTGCAATTCACGGGCGCTTGCTCGGGCGCCCGGAGTTAGCCTGGGGAGAGCGCCACCTCACTCTGGGCAGCCGAAAGGCGCTGGCACTTTTATGTCATGTACTGGCGCGCGGGCGGGCCGTCGTTCGCGCCGAGCTGGCGGAGCTTCTCTGGCGTGAGGGAAGCGCACAGAGCCTCCGGCAGGCGCTTTCGACCCTACGGCGCCTGCCCGGCGCCTCCGAATGGCTCGACCCCGGGGATCCTGTGCGGGTGCGCGGAACGAGCGATCTCGCTTTGCTCGAGACCGCGCGCGCGCGGAGCGATTACGCGTGCATCCTCGAGCTGTGGCAAGGCCCCTTCCTCGAGGGGCTCGATGTGCGCGGCGCGCCAGCGTTTTCCGACTGGCTCGCCGAGCAGCGCACGCGCCTCGACTCGATCTACCTGGCGGCGCTGCTCGGCGAGGCCCGGCGCCTGGCGAGCGAGGGCCGCTTTCAGGAGGGCCTCGCGTATGCGCAAAGGTTTTTCGAACGCGACGATCTCGACGAGGAGGCCTATCGCACGGTCATGCATCTGTGCTGGCGGGCCGGCGATTCGGATACGGCACTAGGCTGGTTCGCTCGATGTCGGCGCCGTCTCGCCGACCAGTTGGGCGTCGAGCCCGCCGAGGAGACCCTCCGGCTGGCGCGGGAGATCGAGGCCGCGCAAGCGGCGTCGACGGGTGACCTGGCCTTGGGCGCGCCGATCCGTGTAGACGTCGCGCCGGACCGCGGGGGCGCGGCCGATCTCGACGAGTTGGCCCCAGCCCATCTTCGGGTAGCGCAGGCTCTCACCCTCGCCGACACTGCACCGCCTTTGCAAACGCTCGCGACCGTCGTCGATCTAGACGCGTTCGACGTTGCCGAGGCTCTCGATGCCCTCACCCGCGCGGGGCTTGTCACTGGTGGCGCGCTGGCGGACCCGAGCCTTCGGGCGGCGATGCGCGCCGCGGTGCCGGAAGCCACCCTTAGACTCCTCCACCTGCGCACAGCCGAGGCCCTCGCTGACGCGAGCGCGCCCCCGGCTCAGATCGCGGATCACTACCTCGGCGCGGCGGAACCGGCGCGCGCGCTGCCGCACCTCCTCGAGGCCGCCCGCGACGCTCTGTCGCGCTACGACGACGACGAGGCCAGGGCGCGGTTTCGACAAGCGCTTCAGTGCGGGCCCGAACTTCGGCTTTCCTTCGAGGCATGGTCCGGCCTCGAGGCGCTCGCGCGCCGTCGCGGCGATGTCGAGAGTGTCAGCGAGGCGGTCGAAAAGCTCGCCGCGCTGGCCGGTGAGCTTCAAGACGACGCCTTGCTCTACACCGCGCGGCTGCGCCGGTCCGAGCACCTCGTGGACGTCGGACGCCCGGGCGAGGGAGGGGAGCTCGCCGACGAGGCGGTGGCGATCGCGCGGCGCCTCGATGATCGGGCTCGTATCGATCGCGCCCGCGCCGCCCAAGGGATCGCTTTGTTTCGCGCCGGTAAGCTCTCGGAGGCCCGGGCGGTGGTGTCGGACGTGTCGGCCTCCGGCGAGCTCGAGGCGCGCGTGGTCGCGCTCTACGGGCTGGGCGCCGTCGACGGGACCCGGGGTTATCTCGACGACGCCGAGCGCGCTCACGCCGAGGCGCTTACCCTCGCGCGCGCTGAGGGCGACGTCATGTGGGCCGGGCGCCTGCTGAATTGCCTCGCGGCGACGGCGGAGCGGGGCGCGCGCTACGCGGAGGCGGAGCGCTGCTTCGACGAGGCGCTTGCGCTCGCGGTACGCACGCGCGATCCGCGCGCGGAGTCGGTGGCGCTTTTGAACCTCGCGGAGGTGCGGATTCGTCTGGGGCGTTTCGCCGCGGCGAGCGCGGCGGCCGAGGCAGGCACGGCCCTCGCGCGGCGACACGAACTGGCTCGCATGGCGGCCATGGGCGTTGTCCGTAAGGCAACGCTCCTTCGCTCCATGGGGCGACCGGGCGAGGCCGCCCCGCGCTTCGATCGCGCGGCCGCCGCCTTCGCGGACTGCGGAGACGAGAGGAACGTGCGCGTCGCCCGCTTCAATGCGGAGATCTCACGCGTCGAGGCCGATCGGGACGCCCCGCTCGCGCCGGCGCTCGCCGCAGTCACCTTCCTCCAGGAAATCGGCCTCCGCGATATCGCCGCATGGGCCTGGGTCGAGCTCGCCCTCATCGCCCGCGACCCCGCCGAGGTGAAAGCGTGGGCGGATCGGGCGCTTTCTCAAAAGGACAACCCCCACGTACGACTGCTCGCGGCGCTCGCCGAGCAGCGCGCGGCCCTGCTCGCGGGGCCGAATCCAACGCCCAGCGAGTCGCTCGGCCGCGCCCTCGAGCGCACCCGCGTGTGGGAAGCCGCGCGCGCCCACGCGCTCCTGGCCCGCTGCGCGGGAGGCGCCGCCGCGCGCGCTCACGAAGCCGAGGCGCGCGCAAAGACCGATGCCCAGGCAGAGGGCCTTCCGGGCCACCAGCGGCGATACGTTCTCGACAGGCTCGAATCATGGCTCTCGGGCCCGCCTTAGCCGACTCACGACGCCTGTGAGCGGCGGCGAGTTCTCGGCGCCCGTCCTGGACAGACGGGACGGCTCCTAACCCCGAATATCAAGTGCCACGTCTCAATACTACGCCTTATGGCAGGTAACGTATAAGACAGGACACCATGGTAGCTTATCGTAACCGTTCCTCACTCGATCAGCGCGGGATTCGATCACGGATGCGCGGTCAGCACGGATGGAGAGGTCGAGTGCTGGGGCAATGACGGGTGGGACCAGGCGACACCGCCGTCAGGGGCGTTCGAGCGGGTGAGCGCAGGCAACGATCATAGCTGCGGTGTGCGCACGGGTGGAGAAGTCGTTTGTTGGGGAGTAGACACTCATGACAAAGTCTCGGCGACGCCTTCGGGGGACTTCGAGACAGTCGGTAGCGGTCGGGAGCACAATTGCGCGCTTCGCACCGAAGGAACCATCGAGTGCTGGGGACGTGACGATGAAGGGAGGGCATCACCGCCCTCCGGGTCCTTTGCGACGGTAAGCGTCGGATGGAAGCACAGTTGTGCCATAACAAAATGAGCTGAACACGTCGGCGCGTTTGCTCGAGGGGCCGAAACCCGCGCTCCAAGGCGACGCGCGCCAAGCGCAAGCTCGGAAGCTGCGCCGACGGGCGATCGACTCGTTGGGATCCCGATCCTCGGTATTACCTCGATCAGCGGGCGGCGGAGGCGACCGAGCGCTCTGCCAGGGC